>NZ_QHJH01000058.1 GCF_003947455.1 Streptomyces sp. WAC 04229
CCCTGAACAGTGGAGACCCCATGCCTGGCCGCCCCGCCCCGAGCCGCCGTACCGTCCTGCGCTCGGCGGCCCTCACCCCCGTCGCCGGACTCGCGACGGCCGCCTGCTCACCTGGCGACGACGGCGCCGCCCCGGCCAGGCCCACCGCGCCCGTCGAGCTGGGAGCGGAGGGCGAGGTCGCCAAGGGCGCGACGAAGCTCTACCCCGACGGCAACGTGGTGGTCAGCCGGGCCGAGGACGGCACCCTGAGGGCGTTCAGCACGGTCTGCACGCACGCGGGGTGCCCCATCAAGAAGCTGGAGGGCACGAAACTGGTCTGCCCCTGTCACGGCAGCGAGTTCGACGCCCGGACCGGCGAGGTGCTGCACGCCCCGGCGACCGCGCCGCTCATCGAACTCCCGGTCGAGGTGAAGCGGGGCCGCATCGTCGCGAGCCCCGGGACCTGACCGCGGCCGGCGAGGAGCCGCCGGCTCACCGCGCCCGCCCGCGCCCGCCTACTCCCAGTCCCACCCGATCCCCAGCATCCCCGTCCGCGCCCGCGGCTCCACCAGGTGCACCGAGTGGTGCCGGCCGCTGAGGGCCAGCTCCTGCCGGCCGCCGCGCGGGGCCGCCGGCGAGTGCTGGGTGAACCGGTGGCAGCGCACCGGCAGCGCCGCGGCGTCGAACCGCACCTGGAGCGCGTACTGCCCGCCCGCCGAACCGAACCCGCGGACGTACTCCCGTGACACCCCGGCGGTGCCGTCCTCCACGCAGTAGCGGAAGAGATGGGTGTCCCCGGCGCGCAGCCACGTGTCGAAGAGCACCTCGGTCACCAGCAGACCGGTGTCGTGGTGGATGCGGACGCGTCCCGTGCGGCAGTTCTCCAGCGCGTGGACCGTCATCCGCGCGGGAGAGCATCCCGGATCGCCGTAGTGGACGGCGACGAAGCGGTCGACGCCGTCGCGGTGGGCGCGGACGATGTGGTGCGACTCGCGTCCCGCCAGTTCCCGGTGTGCTCCGACGCGGATCAGTTCGTGGTGGCCGAGGATGTGCACCCCGCTGTCCGGCGACGGCTGGTCCAGTTCGGCCAGCAGCCGGTCCAGGACGCCGGAAGCCGCCAGATGGGCGCGGTAGGAGCGGGCGGCGGGCCGTCGCTCGGGGGAGTCCTCCTCGGCCTCGGCGAGCAGGCGGATCAGCGATTCCTCGGGCAGCTGGAGTATCTCCTCCAGGGCCCGCACGGCCCGCAGCGACTCGGGGCGCTGCGGGCGGCGGGCGCCCTGCTGCCAGTAGCTCAGGCTGGTGACGCCCACCTTCACCCCGTGGCGCGACAGATGGTGCTGCACACGCTGCAGCGGTAGTCCGCGAGCGGCGATCGCGGCGCGCAGGGCGACGTGGAAGGGGCCACCGCGCAGGGCCGAGTCGAGTTCCGCGGTGGCGACGTCCGCGTGCTGAGTGGCGTGCGGCATGCAGGGGCCTTTCTGTGAAGTTCACGACGGCTGGTCAGACCGTTCGACGCGGATCGGCCGGGGCCGCCCTCCCCCGGTCGCGGCGCAGCGGTCTTCACATCCGTACGCCGTGCTTCAGGGCCCCGAGTCCCCCCGCATTGAAGCGTGTTGACCTAGTCCCGACAACACCTGACGCCCGACGGTCACGCGCTCCTGGCCGAGAACGCACGGGCCCGCCGTCCCGAGGGCACGCGGCGTGACCGACCGGCCCCGGACCGTCCTCCCCGGGCTTCCCCGGCGGCCGTCCACAGGGGCCGGCCCCGTCGTCCACAGCCCCGCCGGAGTGTCGGCCCTCGCCAGTAGGGTGTGACTCATGGCCGACCCCTCCAGCTACCGCCCCAGGCCGGGTGAGATCCCGGACTCCCCGGGGGTGTACAGGTTCCGTGACGAGCACCGCCGGGTGATCTACGTCGGAAAGGCGAAGAGCCTGCGCCAGCGCCTGGCGAACTACTTCCAGGACCTGGCGAACCTCCACCCCCGCACCCGCACCATGGTCACCACGGCCGCGTCCGTGGAGTGGACCGTGGTGTCCACGGAGGTCGAGGCGCTCCAGCTGGAGTACTCCTGGATCAAGGAGTACGACCCCCGGTTCAACGTCAAGTACCGCGACGACAAGAGCTACCCGTACCTCGCGGTGACGATGAACGAGGAGTTCCCGCGCGTCCAGGTGATGCGCGGCCACAAGAAGAAGGGCGTGCGCTACTTCGGACCGTACGGGCACGCCTGGGCGATCCGCGACACGGTCGACCTCCTGTTGCGCGTCTTCCCGGTGCGCACCTGCTCCGCCGGTGTCTTCAAGAACGCCGCCCGCACCGGCCGCCCCTGTCTGCTCGGTTACATCGGCAAGTGCTCCGCCCCCTGCGTGGAGCGGATCTCCGCCGAGGACCACCAGGAGCTGGCCGAGGAGTTCTGCGACTTCATGGCCGGCCGCACCGGCACCTATCTGCGCCGTCTGGAGCGGAAGATGGGCGAGGCGGCCGAGGACATGGAGTACGAGCGGGCGGCGCGCCTGCGCGACGACATCGGGGCGCTCAAAAAGGCCATGGAGAAGAGCGCGGTGGTGCTCGCCGACGCCACCGACGCCGACCTGATCGCGGTCGCGGAGGACGAGCTGGAGGCCGCCGTCCAGATCTTCCACGTGCGCGGCGGACGCGTGCGCGGCCAGCGCGGCTGGGTCACCGACAAGGTGGAGGAGATCACCACCGGCGCCCTCGTGGAACACGCCCTCCAGCAGTTGTACGGGGAGGAGAGCGGGGACGCCGTTCCCAAGGAGGTCCTGGTCCCCGCCCTGCCCGATCCGGTGGAGCCGGTCCAGCAGTGGCTGACCGGCCGCCGGGGTTCGGGCGTCTCGCTGCGCATCCCGCAGCGCGGCGACAAGAAGGCGCTGATGGAGACCGTCCAGCGCAACGCCCAGCAGGCACTCGTTCTGCACAAGACCAAGCGCGCCTCCGACCTGACGACGCGTTCGCGCGCCCTGGAGGAGATCGCCGACGCCCTGGATCTCGACAGCGCCCCGCTGCGGATCGAGTGCTACGACATCTCCCACCTCCAGGGCGACGACGTCGTGGCCTCCATGGTCGTCTTCGAGGACGGACTGGCCCGCAAGAGCGAATACCGCCGGTTCCAGATCAAGGGCTTCCGGGGACAGGACGACGTCCGTTCCATGCACGAGGTCATCACCCGCCGCTTCCGGCGCTACCTCGCCGAGAAGGAGCGGACCGGCGAGTGGGCGGACGGGGAGGACGGCGGCGTCACGACGGCCACCACCAACGGCGAGACCCCCGGCCACGGCACCGCCCCCGGCCACCACGCCACGCCCGGCGACGCCGCCGACGACCTCGCCCCCACGGACGGGCCGGCCCTCAAGGACGACGACGGCCGCCCCAAGCGCTTCGCCTACCCGCCCCAGCTCGTCGTCGTCGACGGCGGACAGCCGCAGGTGGCGGCCGCCCAGCGGGCCCTGGACGAGCTCGGCATCGACGACATCGCCGTCTGCGGCCTCGCCAAGCGTCTGGAGGAGGTCTGGCTGCCCCGCGAGGACGACCCGGTCGTCCTGCCCCGCACCAGCGAGGGCCTGTACCTGCTCCAGCGGGTCCGCGACGAGGCCCACCGCTTCGCGATCACCTATCAGCGCACCAAGCGTGCCAAACGCTTCCGCTCCAGCCCGCTGGACGAGGTGCCGGGCCTGGGGGAGACCCGCAAACAGGCGCTGATCAAGCACTTCGGTTCGGTGAAGAAGCTGCGGTCGGCGACGATCGACCAGATCTGCGAGGTGCCCGGCATAGGCCGGAAGACGGCGGAGACGGTCGCCGTGGCCCTCGCCCGGGCCACCCCGGCCGCGCCCGCCGTCAACACGGCGACCGGAGAGATCATGGATGAGGACGGGGCGCCCGAGACGACGGCGGACGCCCCGGGGGAGCCCGTGTCCGCGGGCACCCCGGACGAACGACGGGGGCAGGAGAGATGACCGAGCACGAGGCACGGCCCACAGCCGGACGAGAACAGACCCACCGCACGACCGGCGAGGACGCCGGCCCGCAGACGGCCGGCCCCGGACCGGGCCAGGACGACGGAGCACAGGTGAGTACGGGCAAGGAAACAGCCGGGGCGCACGAGGCGGCCATCCCCGAGCTGGTGATCATCTCCGGCATGTCCGGAGCCGGCCGCTCGACGGCCGCCAAGTGTCTGGAGGACCTCGGCTGGTTCGTCGTCGACAACCTGCCGCCCGCGCTGATCCCCACCATGGTGGAGCTCGGCGCCCGCTCGCAGGGCAACGTGGCCCGCATCGCGGTCGTCGTCGACGTCCGCGGCCGGCGCTTCTTCGACAACCTGCGCGAATCCCTCGCGGACCTCGACACCCGCGGTGTCACCCGGCGGATCGTCTTCCTGGAGTCCTCCGACGACGCGCTGGTGCGCCGCTTCGAGTCGGTGCGCCGCCCGCACCCCCTCCAGGGCGACGGCCGCATCGTCGACGGCATCGCCGCCGAGCGGCAGCTCCTGCGCGAGCTGCGCGGCGACGCCGACCTGGTGATCGACACCTCCAGCCTCAACGTGCACGAGCTGCGCGCCAAGATGGACGCCCAGTTCGCCGGTGAGGAGGAGCCCGAGCTGCGGGCCACCGTCATGTCCTTCGGCTTCAAGTACGGCCTCCCGGTCGACGCCGACCTGGTCGTGGACATGCGCTTCCTGCCCAACCCGCACTGGGTCCCGGAGCTGCGCCCCTTCACCGGCCTGAACGAGGAGGTCTCCTCGTACGTCCTCAACCAGCCGGGCGCCAAGGAGTTCCTCGACCGCTACGCCGAGCTGCTCCAGCTGATCGCCGCGGGCTACCGTCGGGAGGGCAAGCGCTATGTGACCGTCGCCGTCGGCTGCACGGGCGGTAAGCACCGGTCCGTGGCCATGTCGGAGAAGCTCGCCGCCCGGCTCGCCGCCGAGGGCGTGGAGACGGTGGTCGTCCACCGGGACATGGGACGGGAATGACTGGACGTACTCCGCGGCTGAGCAGGCTGCGCCGGGTGGTGCCCGAGGGACGCGGCGGCAGGACCGCCGAGACCCGCGCCGCCCGGC
The DNA here is from genome assembly GCF_003947455.1 of Streptomyces sp. WAC 04229. Classification (GTDB taxonomy): domain Bacteria; phylum Actinomycetota; class Actinomycetes; order Streptomycetales; family Streptomycetaceae; genus Streptomyces. The sequence continues at coordinate 5,052 of NZ_QHJH01000058.1, forward strand.
CCGAACAGGCGCGCGGCGGCAGGCCGCGCCGCCGGGGCGCCCAGCCCAAGGTCGTCGCCCTCGGCGGCGGCATGGGACTGTCCGCCTCGCTCGCCGCACTGCGCCGGATCACCGGCGACCTGACCGCCGTCGTCACCGTGGCCGACGACGGCGGCTCCAGCGGGCGCCTCCGCGACGAGCTGGGCGTGCTGCCGCCCGGCGACCTGCGCAAGGCGCTGGCCGCGCTGTGCGGCGACGACGACTGGGGCCAGACCTGGGCCCGCGTCATCCAGCACCGCTTCCAGTCCCAGGGCGACCTGCACGAACACGCGGTCGGCAATCTGCTGATCGTCGCCCTGTGGGAGCAGCTCGGCGACCACGTCCAGGCGCTGGACCTGGTCGGCAAGCTGCTCGGCGCACACGGGCGGGTGCTGCCCATGTCCGCCGTCCCGCTGGAACTGCAGGCCCTGGTCCGGGGGCACGACCCCGGCCGCCCGGACGAGGTGGACACCGTCCGGGGGCAGGCGACGGTGGCGCTCACGCCCGGTGAGGTGCAGTCGGTGCACCTGGTGCCGGGCGCCCCGCCGGCCGTCCCCGAGGCGGTGGACGCCGTCCTGGACGCCGACTGGGTGGTGCTCGGCCCGGGCTCCTGGTTCTCCTCGGTCATCCCGCACCTGCTCGTGCCGGATCTGCTGGACGCGCTGGCCGAGACGAAGGCCCGCCGGGTCCTCTCCCTCAACCTCGCCCCCCAGCCCGGAGAAACCGAGGGGTTCTCTCCGCAGCGTCATTTGGAGGTTTTGGGACGACACGCCCCTAAACTCGCCCTGGACGTGGTGCTGGCCGACGAGGCCGCCGTGCCCGACCGTGACTCGCTCACCGACGCCGCGAAACGGTTCGGCGCCGCGGTCGAACTGGCTCCGGTCGCCCGGACCGACGGGACCCCGAGGCACGACCCGGAGCTGCTGGCCGCCGCGTACGACCGTATTTTTCGGATGCATGGAAGGATCGGCCCATGGCGATGACGGCAGCGGTGAAGGACGAGATCTCCCGGCTCCCCGTCACCCGGACCTGCTGCAGAAAGGCGGAGGTATCCGCCATCCTGCGGTTCGCCGGCGGCCTTCACCTGGTGAGCGGGCGCATCGTGATCGAGGCGGAGCTGGACACCGCGCGGGCGGCCCGCAGGCTCAAGCAGGACATCCTGGAGATCTTCGGGCACAGCTCGGAGCTGATCGTGATGGCGCCGGGCGGGCTGCGGCGCGGCTCGCGTTACGTCGTTCGGGTGGTCGCGGGCGGTGACCAGCTGGCCCGGCAGACCGGCCTGGTGGACGGGCGGGGTCGCCCCATCCGCGGCCTGCCGCCGCAGGTGGTCTCGGGGGCCACGTGCGACGCCGAGGCCGCCTGGCGCGGCGCCTTCCTGGCGCACGGCTCGCTCACCGAGCCCGGCCGTTCCTCCTCCCTGGAGGTGACCTGCCCGGGTCCCGAGGCCGCGCTCGCCCTGGTCGGCGCCGCCCGACGCCTCTCGATCCCCGCCAAGGCCCGCGAGGTGCGCGGCGTGGACCGGGTCGTCGTCCGCGACGGCGACGCGATCGGCGCCCTGCTCACCCGGCTCGGCGCCCACGACTCGGTGCTGGCCTGGGAGGAGCGGCGGCTGCGCCGTGAGGTCCGCGCCACCGCCAACCGCCTCGCCAACTTCGACGACGCCAACCTGCGCCGCTCGGCCCGCGCGGCCGTCGCGGCGGGCGCCCGGGTCCAGCGGGCCCTGGAGATCCTCGCCGACGACGTGCCGGAGCACCTCGCGGCCGCCGGCCGGCTCCGCATGGAGCACAAGCAGGCATCCCTGGAGGAGCTGGGCGCCCTCGCGGACCCGCCGCTGACCAAGGACGCCGTCGCGGGCCGCATCCGCCGCCTGCTGGCCATGGCCGACAAGCGGGCCTCGGACCTCGGCATCCCCGGCACGGACGCCAACCTCGGCGACGAGGAGTTGGCGGACAACCTGGTCGGCTGACCGGACGCGTGCCGGTGCGCCGCACGCGCACCGACGTCGCCGCACACGAGCCGTCAACAAGTCGGTGCGGGCGCCCACTTGGGTGACCCGCACCGGCTTTCACGTGTCTTTACCGCGCCCTTGACTCGATCATGAGCTGTCATGAGCCTGGCATCTGTTCGCCACTGTGGCGGAACCAGGCCTGTCAGACAGGCCCCATCTAGGGGGGTTCATGAGACGAAGAGCGAGATCGATCCTCGCCGTCGGCGCGCTCCTGATCGGCGGAGCGGGCTTCGCACCCGTCGCCCAGGCACAACCCGCGAGCCCGGAGACCCCGGACGCGGACGAGGTGAAGGTCTTCCGTGCCGACGTCACCCAGGAGCAGGTGCCCCTGCTGCTGGCCGCCGGACAGGACGGCCACGAACTCACCGAGCGGGTCCCCGACCGGGGCACCGCCACCGTGGAGGTCTACCTCACCGACCAGCAGGCCGACAAACTGGAGAAACAGGGCGTCGACCTCACCGAGCACTCCCTTTCCAGCCGGGCCGAGAAACGCGTCGAGGACGCCGCCGACGGCGTCTTCCGCCCGTACAGCGGCAGCGGCGGCCTCCGCGAGGAGATCCTGCGGACCGCCCGGCAGAACCCCCGTCTCACCAAGGTCGTCTCCATCGGCAGGACGGTGAACGGCCAGGACATCCTCGCGCTCAAGCTCACCAAGAACGCGAAGCAGTCCAAGGACGGCTCCAAGCCCTCCGTCCTCTACATGTCCAACCAGCACGCGCGCGAGTGGATCACCCCGGAGATGACCCGGCGGCTGATGCACCACTACCTGGACAAGTACGACGAGGACCGGCGGATCAGGAAGCTGGTCGACTCCACCGAGCTGTGGTTCCTGCTGTCGGCCAACCCGGACGGCTACGACTACACGTTCGAGAACACCGGCAACCGCCTCTGGCGCAAGAACCTGCGCGACAACAACGGCGACGGCGCCATCGGCACCGGCGACGGCGTCGACCTCAACCGCAACTTCGCCTACAAGTGGGGCTACGACGACGAGGGCTCGTCCCCCAACCCCACCAGCCAGACCTACCGGGGCGCCGGCCCGAACTCCGAGCCCGAGACCAAGGCCCTGGACCGCTTCCAGAAGCGGATCGGCTTCACGTACGGCATCAACTACCACTCCGCCGCCGAGCTGCTCCTCTACGGCGTCGGCTGGCAGGTGGCCACCGACACCCCGGACGACGTCCTCTACAAGGCGCTGGCCGGCACGCCCGAGAACTCCGCGATCCCCGGATACCACCCGCAGGTCTCCTCGGAGCTGTACACCACCAACGGCGAGGCGGACGGACACGCCGCCAACGTCAACGGCACGGCGATGTTCACCCCGGAGATGTCGACCTGCCAGACGGTCTCCGAGCAGGACCCCGACGACGAATGGAACGCGGCCGACTGCCAGTCGGGCTTCAACTTCCCCGACGACGAGAAGCTGATCCAGCAGGAGTTCGCGAAGAACGTCCCCTTCGCGCTCTCCGTCGCCGAGAGCGCCGCCCACCCGGACCGGCCCTCCTCCTCGGTCGGCCTCGACGCCCCCGACTTCACCCCGGACGCCTTCACCACGTCCTACGCGCGCGGCGCCGGCCAGGAGGTCTCCGTCGTCGCCCGCAAGTCCGTGCGCGACAAGGAACTGAGGTACCGCGTCAACGGCGGACGCACCCACGACGTGCGGCTGAAGCCCTGGCGGGGCGGCGAGACGTACGGCGGTGAGGACAACCTCTACTTCGACGAGTACCGCGCCAAGATCGGCCACGGCGAACGCGGCGACCGGGTCGAGGTCTGGTTCACCGGCGAGACCAAGGGCGGCAGACGCACCGCGAGCGAGCACTTCACGTACAAGGTCGCGGAGCGGCCCGGCGCGGACGTCCTCGTCGTCGCCGAGGAGGGCGCGAAGGCCACGCAGACCCGGACCTACGTCGACGCCCTCAAGGCGAGCGGCAAGCGGGCCGCCGTCTGGGACGTCGCCACGCAGGGCGCGCCCGACGCGCTCGGCGTCCTCGGCCACTTCGACACCGTCGTCCACTACACGGGCGCCGCGGTACCCGGCAACGCCACCCAGCTCCAGCTGCGCGCCTTCCTCAACGAGGGCGGCCGGCTGATCGAGGCCGGTGAGCAGGCGGGCGGCGACGTCGACCTCGGCGGCGGCAGCCTCTCCGACGACTTCAGCCAGTACTACCTGGGCGCCTACACCCGCACCTCGACCACCGGCGCCACCGGGTTCACCGGCACCGGACGGCTCGACGGAGCCACCGGCGCGTTCGGGGCCGCGCCCGGCAACCCGCTGGACGCCGCCGGAACCTACAGCGTCACCTCGGACGAGCTGCCCGCCGAGACCTATCCCCAGTTCGCGAGCGAGGGCGCCGGACAGTTCGCCGGGACGGTCAACCCGTACGGGCCCTACGCGGGCGCGTGGATGGCCGCCGCCGTCCACACCGACGACGCCTACAAGCGCCTCACCCGCACCATCGACCTCACCGGTGTCACCGCCGCCGACCGCCCCACGCTCCGCACGCAGCTGCTGTGGGACACCGAACGCGGCTACGACCACGCCCTGGTCGAGGCGCACACCACCGGCGCCGACGACTGGACCACGCTCCCCGAGGCCGGTGGCGCCACCGGCACGGCCGTGCCCGCGGAGTGCGGGGCCGGCTTCTACATCGGCGGGCACCCCTGGCTGGAGCACTACCTCACCCTGTCCGACGACGGCTGCACCGCGACCGGCACCACCGGGCAGTGGAACAGCCTCACCGGCGCCTCCGGGGGCTGGCGGCAGGCCGAGTTCGACCTGAGCGCCTATGCCGGGAAGTCCGTGGAGGTGTCGATCGCCTACGTCACCGACCCCGGCAGCGGCGGCCGCGGCGTCCTCGCCGACGAGGCCTCGCTGGTCGTCGGTTCCACGGCCACCGGCACCGAGGGCTTCGAGACCTCGCTGGGTGCCTGGCGGGTCGCCGGACCGCCCGCCGGAAGCCCCGCCGTCCTGAAGGACTGGGCCCGCACCGGGACCCTGTTCCAGACGTACGGCGCGGTCACCACGGACGACACGGTGCTGCTGGGCTTCGGTCTGGAGCACCTGACCGAGCCGGCCGCACGCGCGGCTCTGGTCCGGCAGGCGCTGCGTGCCCTGGACGAGTGAATCCGGGCCGGGCGGGGACCGGACGGTGTAACGAAATCGGGTGATCGGTCCCCGTACCGCACGGCGGTCCGTACCCCTACTGACGGGTACGGACCGCCGTGCCGGGTATGGGGCGTCTCGATGTCACCCCGCAAGCCTCGGAGAGGTAGGGTCGGGGGTGGTCGGGGACATCCCAAATACAGCTCGCCGGCACATCGGGCCGGCGTACCAACGAGGAGATCGGTTCGTGACGATCCGCGTAGGCATCAACGGCTTTGGCCGCATCGGTCGTAACTACTTCCGCGCGCTGCTGGAGCAGGGTGCAGACATCGAGATCGTGGCTGTCAACGACCTGGGTGACACCGCGACCACCGCCCACCTGCTGAAGTACGACACCATCCTCGGCCGCCTCAAGCAGGAGGTCACGCACACCGAGGACACCATCACCGTCGACGGCAAGACCATCAAGGTCCTCTCGGAGCGCAACCCGGCCGACATCCCGTGGGGTGAGCTGGGCGTCGACGTCGTGATCGAGTCGACCGGCATCTTCACCAAGAAGGCCGACGCCGAGAAGCACATCGCCGGTGGCGCCAAGAAGGTCCTCATCTCGGCCCCGGCCAAGGACGAGGACATCACCATCGTGATGGGCGTCAACCAGGACAAGTACGACCCGGCGAACCACCACGTCATCTCCAACGCCTCCTGCACCACCAACTGTGTGGCGCCGATGGCCAAGGTCCTCGACGAGAACTTCGGCATCGTCAAGGGCCTGATGACGACGGTCCACGCGTACACGAACGACCAGCGCATCCTGGACTTCCCGCACAAGGACCTGCGCCGCGCCCGCGCCGCCGCGGAGAACATCATCCCGACCACCACGGGTGCCGCCAAGGCCACCGCGCTGGTCCTCCCGCAGCTCAAGGGCAAGCTGGACGGCATCGCGATGCGCGTCCCGGTCCCCACCGGCTCGGCCACCGACCTGGTCGTGGAGCTCCAGCGCGAGGTCACCAAGGACGAGGTCAACGCCGCGTTCAAGAAGGCCGCCGACGACGGCGACCTCAAGGGCGTCCTCTTCTACACCGAGGACGCGATCGTCTCCTCGGACATCGTCGGCGACCCGGCGTCCTGCACCTTCGACTCCTCCCTGACCATGGTCCAGGAGGGCAAGTCGGTGAAGATCCTCGGCTGGTACGACAACGAGTGGGGCTACTCGAACCGCCTCGTCGACCTCACGGTCTTCGTCGGCGAGCAGCTCTGAGCGACTCAGACTCAGCAGGCACCTCGCATGCGGTAGCAGGGCTCGGGCAGCGCAACGTCGCGCCGTCCGGGCCCTGCGTCGCGTCCGCGGTGACCGGCCCTCGTAGGATCACGAGCGATCCGAGAACCCAGGAGCCCTCTTGAAGACGATCGACGAACTGCTCTCCGAAGGCGTCGCGGGCAAGCGCGTATTCGTCCGCGCCGACCTCAACGTGCCGCTGGACGGCACCACCATCACCGACGACGGCCGCATCCGCGCCGTGGCGCCCACCGTCAAGGCCCTGGCCGACGCGGGCGCGCGCGTGATCGTCGCCTCGCACCTGGGCCGCCCCAAGGGCGCCCCGGACCCCGTCTACTCGCTGGCCCCGGCCGCCGCCCGCCTCGGTGAGCTGCTCGGCGCCGACGTCGCCTTCGCGGAGGACACCGTCGGCACCTCCGCCGAGGCCGCCGTGTCCGGCCTCGCCGACGGCGGCGTCGCGGTGCTGGAGAACCTGCGCTTCAACGCCGGTGAGACCAGCAAGGACGACGCCGAGCGCGCCGCCTTCGCCGACCGGCTGGCCGGCCTCGCGGACGTCTACGTGGGCGACGGCTTCGGCGCCGTGCACCGCAAGCACGCCTCGGTCTTCGACCTTCCCAAGCGGCTGCCGCACTACGCCGGCTACCTGATCGCCACCGAGGTCGGCGTCCTCAAGAAGCTCACCGACGACGTCCGGCGCCCGTACGTGGTCGCCCTCGGCGGAGCCAAGGTCTCGGACAAGCTCGCGGTCATCGACGAGCTGCTCGGCAAGGCCGACCGGCTCCTCATCGGCGGCGGCATGGCCTACACCTTCCTCAAGGCCAAGGGCTACGAGGTCGGCGTCTCCCTCCTCCAGGAGGACCAGATCCCGGCCGTCAAGGAGTACATCGAGCGCGCGGAGAAGACCGGCGTCGAGCTGGTCCTCCCCGTCGACGTCGTGGTCGCGCCCGAGTTCCCCGACCTCAAGGCGAAGGCGCCGACCCACCCCGACACCGTCGCCGCGGACGCCGTCCCGGCGGACCGGATGGGGCTGGACATCGGCCCCGAGTCCCGCAAGCTGTACGCGTCCAAGCTCGCCGACGCCGCCACCGTCTTCTGGAACGGGCCCATGGGCGTCTTCGAGCACCCCGACTACGCCGAGGGCACCAAGACGGTCGCCCAGGCGCTTCTCGACGCCCCGGGCTTCACCGTGGTCGGCGGCGGCGACTCCGCCGCGGCCGTGCGGACGCTCGGTTTCGACGAGAACGCTTTCGGCCACATCTCGACCGGCGGCGGCGCCTCCCTCGAATACCTCGAGGGCAAGACGCTCCCCGGCCTCGCCGCACTGGAGGACTGACCCGCAATGGCATCCAATCCGTCCGGACGCACGCCGCTGATGGCGGGCAACTGGAAGATGAACCTCAACCACCTCGAGGCCATCGCCCACGTCCAGAAGCTCGCCTTCGCCCTCGCGGACAAGGACTACGACGCCGTCGAGGTGGCCGTCCTCGTGCCCTTCACCGACCTGCGCTCCGTGCAGACCCTGGTCGAGCACGACAAGCTCAAGATCAAGTACGGCGCCCAGGACATCTCCGCCCACGACGGAGGCGCCTACACCGGCGAGATCTCCGGCGCGATGCTGGCCAAGCTGCGCTGCACCTACGTGGCGATCGGCCACTCCGAGCGCCGGCAGTACCACGCCGAGACCGACGAGCAGGTCAACGCCAAGGTCAAGGCGGCCTACAAGCACGGCCTGACCCCGATCATGTGCGTCGGCGAGGAGCTGGAGGTCCGCGAGGCGGGCAACCACGTCGCCCACACCCTCGCCCAGGTCGAGGGCGGTCTCAAGGACCTCCCGGCCGAGCAGGCCGAGTCGATCGTGATCGCCTACGAGCCCGTCTGGGCCATCGGCACCGGCAAGGTCTGCGGCGCCGACGACGCCCAGGAGGTCTGCGCGGCGATCCGCGGCAAGCTCGCCGAGCTGTACACGCAGGAGCTGGCCGACAAGGTCCGCATCCAGTACGGCGGCTCGGTCAAGTCCGGCAACGTCGCCGAGATCATGGCGCAGGCCGACATCGACGGCGCCCTGGTCGGCGGTGCCTCGCTCGACTCGGACGAGTTCGTCAAGATCGTCCGTTTCCGCGACCAGTAGGTCGACCGGTGAGTATGCGGTAGCGGCGATACGTCGTACCCTTGCGGGGGCATGGTGGCCTGCAGTCACCCTGCCCCCGCCGTTCATCCGAAGCCGAGGAAGTTGGTCCAGCCGTGGTTATGGGGTTCTCGATCGCCCTGATCGTCTTCAGCCTGCTGCTGATGCTGCTGGTGCTGATGCACAAGGGGAAGGGCGGCGGCCTCTCCGACATGTTCGGTGGCGGCATGCAGTCGTCCGTCGGCGGATCCTCCGTCGCCGAGCGCAACCTCGACCGGATCACCGTGGTGGTCGGTCTGGCGTGGTTCGCGTGCATCCTGGTGCTCGGCCTGCTCATGAAGGCGAACAACTGACACCTCACGCACTTGTACACGTAAAGCCCCATGTCCGGTACGCGCTTCACCGCGCCGCCTATCATGGGGCTTGCGTCTGTGCGCTGGAGCTTGTAACTCCAATCACTGGACGCGCGTTGGGCCTTACGTAGACTGAGGCGCTCGCAGCGAAGCGAACGCCGACTCGCTTTGCGGCACCATCACGCAGGGAGTTACGACCGTGGCAAGTGGCAACGCGATCCGGGGGAGCCGGGTCGGGGCGGGGCCGATGGGCGAGGCCGAGCGTGGCGAGTCCGCGCCGCGTCTGCGCATCTCCTTCTGGTGCTCCAACGGACACGAGACACAGCCGAGCTTCGCGAGCGACGCCCAGGTCCCCGAGACCTGGGACTGCCCGCGCTGCGGCTTCCCCGCCGGACAGGACCGGGACAACCCACCGGACCCGCCGCGCACCGAGCCCTACAAGACGCACCTGGCGTACGTGCGCGAACGCCGCAGCGACGCGGACGGCGAGGCCATCCTCGCCGAGGCGCTCGCCAAACTGCGGGGCGAGATCTAGGAACTGCCGGAGTTCCGTCTCCGTCGGTCGCCTTCACTTCTGCTCCATTAGGTTGGAACAGCCGGGACAGCTGGGACACCTGAGGAAGAAGGCTGAAGACCGACATGAACGCAGACGGCCGTACCAGGCTCGACCAGACGCCCGAGTGGACCGCGCTGGCGAAGCATCGCGAGCAACTCGGTGACGTGCGGCTGCGCGAGTTGTTCGCCGCGGACCCGGGGCGTGGCACGGACTGGTCGCTGCGGGTGGGAGACCTGTACGTCGACCACTCGAAGCACCTGGTCACCGACGAGACGCTCCGACTGCTGCGGCAACTGGCCGCGGCCACCGGCGTGTTCGGGCTGCGGGACGCCATGTTCCGCGGCGAGCGGATCAACATCACCGAGGACCGGGCGGTCCTGCACACCGCGCTGCGCGCCCCGCGGGACGCGGTCGTCGAGGTCGACGGCGAGAACGTCGTGCCGAAGGTGCACGCCGTCCTCGACAAGATGGCCGCCTTCTCCGACAAGGTGCGCTCCGGCGAGTGGACCGGTCACAGCGGCCGGCGGATCCGCAACGTCGTCAACATCGGCATCGGCGGCTCCGAACTCGGCCCGGCGATGGCCTACGAGGCGCTGCGGGCCTTCACCGACCGCTCGCTGACCTTCCGGTTCGTGTCCAACGTGGACGGCGCGGACCTGCACGAGGCGGTGCGGGACCTGGACCCGGCCGAGACGCTGTTCATCGTGGCGTCCAAGACGTTCACGACCATCGAGACGATCACGAACGCGACCTCGGCGCGCTCCTGGCTGCTCGACGCCTACGACGGTGACGAGAAGGCCGTCGCGAAGCACTTCGTGGCGCTGTCGACCAACGCGGAGAAGGTCTCCGGGTTCGGGATCGACACGGCCAACATGTTCGAGTTCTGGGACTGGGTCGGCGGCCGGTACTCCTACGACTCGGCGATCGGCCTGTCCCTGATGATCGCCATCGGGCCGGACCGCTTCCGGGAGATGCTCGACGGCTTCCGCATCGTCGACGACCACTTCCGCACGGCGCCCGCCGAATCCAACGTGCCCCTGCTGATGGGCCTGTTGGGCGTCTGGTACGGCAACTTCCTCGACGCGCAGTCGCACGCGGTGCTGCCGTACTCGCACTACCTGTCGAAGTTCACCGCCTATCTCCAGCAGCTCGACATGGAGTCCAACGGCAAGTCCGTGGACCGCGAGGGCCGCGAGGTGGAGTGGCAGACCGGGCCGGTGGTCTGGGGCACGCCCGGCACGAACGGGCAGCACGCCTACTACCAGCTGATCCATCAGGGCACCAAGCTGATCCCGGCGGACTTCATCGGCTTCGCCCGGCCGGCCGGCGAGCTGAGCGAGCAGCTGAAGGCCCAGCACGACCTGCTGATGGCCAACTTCTTCGCCCAGACCCAGGCCCTCGCCTTCGGCAAGACGGCGGACGAGGTGCGCGCCGAGGGAGTGCCGGAGGAACTGGTCCCGCACAAGACGTTCCGGGGCGACCGTCCGACGACCACGATCCTCGCGCGGGAACTGACCCCGTCGGTGCTCGGGCAGCTCGTAGCGCTGTACGAGCACAAGGTGTTCGTACAGGGCGCGGTCTGGGGCGTCGACTCCTTCGACCAGTGGGGCGTCGAACTGGGCAAGGTGCTGGCCAAGCGGGTCGAACCGGCGCTCACGGAAGGGGCGGAGGTGCCCGGCCTCGACGCCTCCACGCAGGCGCTGGTCGCCGCCTACCGGGAGCTGCGCGGCCGGCGGTGAGCACGGCGCGGGTGGCCCGGCTCGGTCAGGCCACCGCGCTCAACGTGTCCGCCAGGCGTCTGCGGGCCGCCCGGGCCGACGGTACGGCGGCCAGGGCCGCGGCACCGAGCACGGCCGCCGTTCCGAGGAGCGCCAGGAACGCGGGGGAGGGGGACCGGGCGATCCCCGCGCCGATGCCGCTGGACGCACCCTGGGCGTCGATCAGCCAGTGCGCCAGCGGCAGCCCGAGGGCGGTGGCGAGGAGCACGGCCGCCAGCGCGGTGTACCCGGTGGCCGCGACGGTGATGCCGGTGATCTGGCGCGGGGACAGACCGATCGCCTTGAGGGCGAGCAGATCCCGTTCGCTCTCGCGGACGGTACCGCCGATCGCGGTGAGCAGTTCGATCAGCCCGATCAGGGCGAGCACGGCGATCAGCCCGAGGACGACCCCGCGCAGCGGGGAGAGCCCGTCGGCCGGGTTGGCCGCGGCGTGCACGTCGAGCCGGCCCGCTCCGGCCTCGGCCAGCCGCCCGGCCACGCCGTCCGGGTCGGCGCCGGGGTCCAGGCGCACCTGGTAGAAGGTCGGGTTCAGCCGCGGGTCGTTCTCCCTGAGGGCGTCCAGGGACGTGGAGATCACCCGGCCGGCGTTCTCCGGCTCGATGCTGCGGCCCACGATGTGCAGGATCTGCGGCTGGTCGCCGACGGTCATCCGCACCCAGTCGCCGACCTCCACGTCCAGCAGGTCGAGCAGCCCCTGCCCGGCCACCGCCTCGTCCGGACCCTGCGCGCGGCGGCCGTCGGCCAGGGCGTACGGGTAGGGGTCCTCGCGGGTGCCGAGTCCGCGCAGCGCGATGGTCGCGGTCTGGCCCGGCACCAGGGCGGCCACCTCGACGCCCGGATAGGCGGCGGAGACCTCCGGGTCGCGCTCCAGCAGGGCACGGGTGGAGCGGTCGCCGAGTCCGGCGTCGGCCCGGACGGAGAGGGCGGTCGGCAGCCCGATCTGCTCCGGCTCGCTGTGGAAGCGGTCGATCGTGGCCCACGCGCTCATCGCCACCACGATCAGCAGCAGTGGCAGGGTGAGGCGGGCGACCGTGGCGAGTGAGCGGGGTCGCCGGGTGAACGCCTTGTGCCAGCCGAGGACGAGCGCGGGCGGCACCCGGATGTCGAGCGGACCCTCACGCCCCCGCACCCCGCGCACCCTGAATCCGCGCACCCCCAGGGCGCGGCGGGCCGTGCCCGACAGCCCACCGGCCCGTGCCGCCGCCGGACGGGGCACCGGCACCGGTGGCACCCGGCCCGCGCGCCAGGCCGCCAGCCCGGTGGTGGCGCCGATGAACAGGACCGCGCCCGCCGGTACGGCGAACAGGGCGACGGTGTGTCCGGGCAGCCCCTGCCACACGCCGACCGCGTCGCCCAGCCGTCCGGGGACAAGGCTGCCGAGGGCCTGGGTGAGCGCGGCGGCGGCCACCGCCCCGAGCAGGGCGTAGGCGAGGTGCTGGAGCAGGAAGACCCGGACGACCTGGCCCGGGGTGAAGCCGATCGCCTTCAGCACGGAGATGTCCCGCAGATGCCCCCTGATCCGGGTGCCGATCGCCCCGTGCACCGCGAACCCCGCCGCGAGCAGCGCGCCCAGCCCGAACAGGCCGAGGACCTGGCCGAGCAGCCGGTTGTCGCCCTGCGCCTCCGCGCGGGCCTGCTGCCAGGTGGAGACCTGCCCGATCGCCCCGGAGCCCAGCACGGTCACCGCGCGCTGCACGACGTAGTCCGTGTCCGCGGGGTCGGTCAGCCGCAGCCCGATCACCTGGCCGCCCGGGTCGGTCACCCCGCCCGGCGGCGCCCACACCAGGCCCGGCTGTTCGCCCGGCCGGTAGCGGCGCTCGGGGCTGTCGGCGATGCCGAGCACCGTCAGGGTCCGGGGCGTACCCGGCAGGGTGAGGGCGTCCCCGGGCTGGGCCAGCAGCGCGCGGGCCAGGCGGCTCTCCAGGACCACCCCGTCGGGATCCGACTGGTCGAGCCAGCGCCCCGCGGTGAGCAGCGGCCGCCCCACGCCGGGTTCCCCGGCGGTGCCGCGCAGCTCGACGGAGGCGCGGGTGCCGCGCACGGCGACGGTCGTGGAGGCGGTGGGGTAGGGGCCGGCGACGGCCCGGACGCCGTCCAGACCGGCCAGCTCGCGGGTGTCGGTGCGGCCGTCGGTGTGCAGCCAGACGTGGGCGCCGCGGGCCTGCGTGAAGACGCGCTGCCAGGGGTTGGTGGCGTACCCGAACAGGGCCGTGGCCAGCAGCAGCGAGGCGACGATGCCCGCGGTGGCGAGGACGAGGAACAGCGCCTCGCCCCGGTGCGCGCGCAGATCGGAGTGGGCCCGGCGCAGGGTGGCTCGCACTCAGAGCTCCGGTGCGCGGTGCGCGCGGTGGTCGTAGGCCCGCATGTCAGTCCTTGAGCTCCAGCACGGCGGACGTGCCGGGCCGGCGGCTCCGGGGCGGGCCGGCGTCCAGTTCGGCGTCGTCGGCCATGCGTCCGTCGAAGAAGCTGATCACCCGGTCCGCGGCGCTCGCGAGTCGCGCGTCGTGGGTGACCAGCAGGATCGTCTGACCGCGCTGGTGGAAGCGGGTCAGCAGTCGCATCACCTCGCGGGTGCCCTTGCTGTCCAGGCTGCCCGCGGGCTCGTCGGCCAGCAGCAGCGGCGGATGGTTGACCAGCGCCCGGGCCAGCGCCACCCGCTGCTGCTCGCCGCCGGACAGCTCACCGGGCATGCTGCGCTCCTTGCCCGCCAGGCCCAGCTCGGCCAGCAGCTCCTCCCGCTCGGCGCGCGCCCGCTTCGGCGGCACCCCGGCGAGCAGGGCGGGCAGCTCGACGTTGTCGGCGACGGACAGGTCGGAGACCAGGTTGAAGAACTGGAAGACGATCCCGATGCGCTTCCTGCGCTCGACCGCCCAGCGCGCCTCGCTGTACCGGTCCGTGCACGCGCCGTCCAGCCAGAGGCTGCCGGCGTCCGGCCGCTGGAGCCCGCCGAGCAGATGCAGCAGCGTCGACTTCCCGGCGCCGGACGGTCCGGTGATCGCCACGAACTCGCCCCGCCGCACGGACAGGTCGACCCCGCGCACGGCGTGTGCCGGGGCGCCCTCGCCGTGGTGCGTCTTGACCAGGCCCTCGGCACGCAGCACGGGAGCCTCGTCCTCGCTCGTCCCGGAGGTGACCCCGGAGCCGGTCCCAGCGCTCACTCCAGCTCCTCCAGCTCTTCCTGACACCGTTCCAGCCAGTCGAGGTCGGCCTGCAGGTGCAGCATCGCGCCCTCGATGAGGAGGTGGGCGACGCGGTTGTCGCGGTCTTCGGCGGCGGCCAGCTTCGACAGCTGCCGCATCGTGTTCAGATACTGCCGCCGCTGCTTGTTGATGAGGGCGACCTGGTCGGCGAGCCCCGTCTGCGGAGCCAGGGCGAGCTTCATGAAGAACTCGTCCCGCACCCGCGGCTCGTCCGCCGTCTCCTCGTACCAGGCCCGCAGCTCGTCGCGCCCGGCGGCGGTGAGGTGGTAGACCTTCTTGTTGGGCCGGCTCGACTGCTCGATGTCCTCGCCCTCGATCAGTCCCGTCTTCTCGAGACGGCCGAGGGTGACGTAGATCTGGCCGACGTTCGGCTGAGGGTACGCGGAGCCCAGCAGTTGCTCAAGGTCCTGCTTCAGCTCGTAGCCGTGGGCCGGTCCGCGGGCCAGAAGGGCCAGAAGGTGCAGGCGCACTCAGCCGTCCTTCCCTTCTGGTCACATGTGCTCCAGGCCCTAGTATCGCGCATACCTAACAGGTATACATGGCCCCTGACCGGTGTACGAGGGTGTACAGGGAGGAACCTATGCGGTGGATCCACGCCGCCGGTAGGGGCCTTCTCGTCCTGGTGGTGCTCCTGACCGGCTACGTCGCCTCGGGCGCCCGCGCCGACGTGGGTGCCGGGAGCGGGCGCGGGCCGCTCACGCTGGCCACCGCCGGTGACCTCACCGGCTACCTCGGCCCGCTGCTGGAGGGCTGGAACCGCGACCATCCCGGCGAGAAGGTCACCCTCGTCGAACTGCCCGACTCCGCCGACGAGACCCGCGCGCAGATGGCCACCGACCTGCGCGACGGCGACCGGCACCGCTTCGACGTCCTCAACATCGACGTCAACTGGACCTCCGAGTTCGCCGCCGCGGGCTGGATACGCCCGCTGCCCCGCGACCGCTTCCCGCTCGGCACCTTCCTGCCGCCGGTCGTCGACACCGCGACCTACGACGGGCGGCTGTACGCCGTCCCGTACGTCACCAACGCCGGCCTTCTCCTCTACCGCAAGGACGTCCTCGCGGCGGAGGGCGTCCCGCCGCCGCGCACCTGGGCCGAGCTGGAGCGGTACGCCGGGACCCTTGCCCCGAAGCACGGGCTCGACGGCTACGCGGGGCAGTTCCTGCCCTACGAGGGCCTCACCGTCAACGCGGCCGAGGCCGTGTACTCGGCCGGCGGCAGCATCCTCGGCGACGAGGGCGAACGCGTCACCGTGGACTCGGCGGCGGCCCGCGAGGGCATCGGGTTCCTGGCCCGCGGAGTGCGCGAGGGCTGGATACCCACAGACGCGCTGACCTACAAGGAGGAGGAGTCCAAGCAGGCCTTCCAGGACGGCCGCCTGCTCTTCCTGCGCAACTGGCCCTACGCCTACGTGGGCGCCTCCGCCGAGGACTCGAAGATCGCCGGGAAGGTCGGCGCGGTGCCGCTGCCCGGCCCCGACGGGCCCGGAGCGAGTGTCCTGGGCGGCTCCAACCTCGCCGTCGGCACCCACGCCCGGCACCCTGATACGGCCGCGCGCCTCATCGCGTACCTGACCAGCGAGCGTGTCCAGCGCCAGGTCCTCACGCGCGGCGCGCTGCCGCCCGTACGGGCCGACCTCTACGAGGACCCCCGGCTCGTCGAGGCGTTCCCGTATCTGCCGACCCTGCGCGAGAGCGTGCTCGCCGCCGCCCCGCGCCCCAAGAGCCCGCGCTACGACCAGGTCAGCCTGGCCGTGCAGGCGGTCGTGCACGACGCGATGACCGGGCGGCAGACGCCCGAGGCGGCGGTGCGCCGGCTGGCGCGGGAACTGGCCGCGATCTCCCACCGCTGAGCTTCGCCGGGCTTCCTAGTTACGTGTTAGGTAACGCCAGCGTCTCATCTGTGCTCTTCACGTACCGTTAAGTCCTGATATTCCCGCCCAACCGGCCAGTAGCTTCTGTTTCTTTCGTTGACACCCGCGCGACACCGCTACCTAACATGCATGCACAACGGCAGCGGCTCTCGACAGACGGGTCCATGAGTGAACAGGCACCACTGGTGGCGTGACGCGGTGATCTACCAGGTCTACGTCCGCAGCTTTCTCGACAGCACCGGCGACGGGGTCGGCGATCTCGCCGGGGTCCGGGCCGGACTGCCGTATCTGCGCAAGCTCGGCGTGGACGGGATCTGGCTGAGCCCCTTCTACCCGTCGCCGCAGCACGACCACGGCTACGACGTCGCCGACTACCGCGATGTAGACCCGCTCTTCGGCGACCTCGACGAGTTCGACGCGCTGGTCGCCGCGGCCCGGCGCCTCGGCGTCCGGGTGCTGCTGGACATCGTCCCCAACCACTGCTCCAGCGAGCACCCGTGGTTCCGCGAGGCCCTCGCCGCCGGGCCCGGCAGCCCGGCCCGCGCCCGCTTCCACTTCGCCGACGGCCGCGGCCCGGACGGCGACCAGCCGCCCAACAACTGGCACGCCATGTTCGGCGGCCCGGCCTGGACCCGCGTGACGGAGCCCGACGGCCGGCCCGGCCAGTGGTACCTGCACATGTTCACGCCCGAGCAGCCGGACTGGAACTGGCGCACCCCCGAGGTCGCCGCCGAGTTCGACCGGATCCTCCGCTTCTGGCTGGACCGCGGGGTCGACGGCTTCCGCATCGACGTCGCCGCCGGCCTCTACAAGCACCCCGACCTGCCGGACTCCCCGGACCCGGAGGCCGACGCCCGCACCCGCGACTCGGTCAACCCGCTCGCCTGGAACCAGCCCGAGGTGCACGACGTGTGGCGCCAGTGGCGCGCGGTGTGCGAGGAGTACGCCGACCGCGACGGCCGCGAACGCCTCCTGGTCGGCGAGGTGTCCGTCCCGTCGGCCCGCGAACACGCGCGCTACGTCCGCCCCGACGAACTCCACCAGGCCTTCTTCTTCGACCTGCTCGGCGCCCCCTGGGACCCCGACGCGTTCCGCAAGGTCATCTCCGAGGCCATGCAGGACATCGCCGGGACCGGCTCCACGGTCACCTGGGTCCTCAACAACCACGACCAGGTCCGCACCGTCACCCGCTACGGCGGCCCCGCCACCGACGGCAGCGGACTCGGCACCGCCCGCGCCCGCGCCGCCGCCCTGCTGATGCTGGCGCTGCCCGGGGCCGCGTACATCTACCAGGGCGAGGAACTGGGTCTGCCCGAGGTCGTCGACCTGCCCGACGACGTGCTCACCGACCCGATCTTCCACCGCACCGGCAGCCGGGCCCGGGTCCGCGACGGCTGCCGGGTGCCGCTGCCCTGGTCGGGACAGGCGTCCCCGTTCGGCTTCACCTCGGGTGACGGGAGCGCCAAGCCCTGGCTGCCGCAGCCGGAGTACTTCGCCGAGTACGCCACCGACCGCGCCCTCGCCGACACCCGTTCCTTCTGGCACCTCTACCGCGACGGCCTCCAGCTCCGGGGCGACCTGCCCCAGCTGGGGGAGGGCACCCTGCGCTGGCTGGACTCCCCGCCCGGCGTCCTCGCGTTCGTCCGCGGCGACGGACTGGTCTGCGCCGTCAACTTCGGCACCGCCCCGACGCCCGCGCCGGTCCCCGGCACCCCGCTGCTGAGCAGCGGCCCCTGCCCGGCCGGCGCGTTGCCCGGCTCCACCGCCGCCTGGTGGATCGCCGACCTCTGACCTCGCTCCGCCCACCCCTCGAAGGGACATCAACGATGATGCGACGACGTTCCACCCTGCTCACCGGCTGCACCGCCCTCGTACTCGCCCTCGGCGCGACCGCCTGCGGCGGCGGCGGACCCGTCTCGGCCGGCGGCGGGGACAAGGCGCTCAGCGGCCAGTCCGTCACGGTCGCCGGTGTCTGGTCCGGCACCGAACAGGAGAACTTCCAGAAGGTGCTGGACGCCTTCACCGAGAAGACCGGCGCCAAGACCTCGTTCGTCTCCACCGGCGACAACGTCTCCACCGTCGTCGGCAGCAAGATCGAGGGCGGCAACGCCCCCGACGTCGTGATGGTCCCGCAGGTCGGCGTGGTCCAGCAGTTCGCCGCGAAGGGCTGGCTGAAGCCGCTGTCCAAGACGGCCCAGCAGTCCGTGGACAGCAACTTCGCCGACGTCTGGAAGTCGTACGGCAGCGTCGACGGCACCCTCTACGGCCTCTACTTCAAGGCCGCGCACAAGTCGACCGTCTGGTACAGCCCCGACGCCCTCGCCCAGGCCGGGGTCGAGCCGCCGAAGACCTACGACGAGATGCTGAAGGCCGGGCAGACCGTCTCCGACTCCGGGCTCGCCGCCTTCTCGGTCGCCGGGCAGGACGGGTGGACGCTGACCGACTGGTTCGAGAACGTCTACCTCTCCCAGGCGGGACCGGAGAAGTACGACGCCCTGGCCGCCCACGAACTGAAGTGGACCGACGCCAGCGTGGTCGAGGCGCTCACCACCCTCGGCAAGCTCTTCAAGGACGAGCAGCTCGTCCAGGGCGGCCAGAAGGGCGCCCTGAACACCGACTTCCCGGGCTCCGTGGAGAAGGTCTTCGGCCCGAAGCCCGCGGCCGGCATGGTCTACGAGGGCGACTTCGTCGCCGGGGTGGCCAGGGACCAGTTCGGCAAGGAGATCGGCAAGGACGCCGACTTCTTCCCGTTCCCCGCGGTCGCCGGCGGTGAGGCGCCGGTGGTCAGCGGCGGTGACGCGGCCGTCGTCCTCAAGGACGGCAAGAACCCCAAGGCCGCAGCGGCGCTCCTGGAGTACCTCGCGACGCCGGAGGCCGCGGCCGTCTGGGCCGAGGCGGGCGGCTTCCTCTCCCCGAACAAGAAGCTCGACCTCGCCTCCTACGGCGACGACGTCAGCAGGGCGACCGCCAAGTCCCTGGTGGGCGCCGGGGACTCGGTCCGCTTCGACATGTCCGACCAGGCACCGGCGGCCTTCGGCGGCACCAAGGGCACGGGCGAGTGGAAGATCCTCCAGGACTTCCTGCGCGACCCGTCCGACCCGAAGGCCACCGCCGCGCAGCTGGAGGCCGCGGCGGCCAAGGCCTACAAGGGCTGACCGGTCATGACCTCGACCCTGGTGAAAGAGGCGAGCCCGCCCACCGCCCCCGGACCGGCGCCGCTGCGGCGCCCCCGGCGGCGCCGGGCGGCCGTCGCCCTGCTCTTCGTCCTCCCCGCGCTGCTCCTGCTCGGCGCGCTCGTCGTCTACCCCGTGCTGTTCTCCGTCGGCCGCAGCTTCTTCGACGCCTCGGGGACGCGCTTCGTGGGCGGCGAGAACTACACCGAGATGTTCCGCGACCCGGCCACCCTCAAGGCCATCCGCAACACCGCGATCTGGGTCGTGATCGCACCCACGCTGCTGACCGGCCTCGGCCTGATCCTCGCCGTCCTGGTCGAGAAGGTCCGCTGGGCCACCGCCTTCAAGCTGCTGCTCTTCATGCCGATGGCGGTGTCCTTCCTCGCCGCCGGCATCATCTTCCGGCTGGCCTACGACCACGACCCGGACAAGGGCGTCCTCAACGCCGCCGTGACCGGCGTCCACGACGCCTTCGCCGACACCGCCTCCTACCCGGCCGCGCGGGCGCGCGAAGGGCAGGACGGCGGCCTGGTCAAGGCGGCGGACGGCGCGTACCGGACGAGTGCCGGGGTGTCCCCCGGCGACACCGTGGCGCTCGGCCTCGTGGGGGTGCTGCCCGACGACCTGCCGTCCGGCGCGCAGCCCGCGTACGGCGCGGCCGGGCGCGAGGCGGCGTCCGGTGAGGTGAGCGGTGTCGTCTACCTGGACTTCACGCCCGGTGGGGGAGGGGAGCAGGGCAGGGTGGACCGGCGCGAGAGCGGGCTGCCCGGAATGACGGTCGAGGCCGTGCGTGACGGACGGACGGTCGCCACCGCGACCACCGCGTCCGACGGCTCCTTCCGCTTCGAGTCGCTGGCCGACGGCTCGTACGCCGTCCAGCTGCCCGCCTCGAACTTCGCGCCGCCCTACGAGGGCGTCTCCTGGCTCGGGCCCGCGCTGGTCACGCCCGCGATCATCGGGGCGTACCTGTGGATCTGGACCGGGTTCGCGATGGTGCTGATCGGCGCCGGCCTGTCGTCACTGCCGCGCGACGCGCTGGAGGCGGCGCGGATGGACGGCGCGAACGAGTGGCAGATCTTCCGGCGGATCACCGTGCCCCTGCTGGCACCGGTGCTCACGGTCGTCTTCATCACCCTCGTCATCAACGTGATGAAGGTCTTCGACCTCGTCTACATCATCGCGCCCGGGCCGGTGCAGGAGGACGCGACGGTGCTCGCGACGCAGATGTGGCTCGTGTCGTTCGGCGGCGGCAACAACCAGGGGCTCGGCAGCGCGCTGGGCGTACTGCTCCTGCTGCTCGTCGTCCCGGCCATGGTCTTCAACGTCCGCCGTTTCAAGAGGAGTCAGCGATGAGGAGTCAGCGATGAACGCCGTCCGGCGGTATCTGGGCAACGGAGTCGTCCAGGCCTTCCTCGTGCTCGTCGGTCTCGTGTGGATGACGCCGCTGGCCGGGCTCTTCCTCTCCTCTCTCCGGTCGGCCGAGGAGACGGCGGAGGGCGGCTGGTGGACGGCGCTGGCCAGTCCCGGGCAGCTGTCCCTCGACAACTACTCGGCGCTGCTGGGCAACTCGGGCATCACCCAGGCATTCTGGAACACGGTGCTGATCTCCGTGCCGACGACGGTGCTCGTCGTGGTCGTCGGGGCGCTCGCCGGGTACGCCTTCGCCTGGCTGGACTTCCCGGGGCGCGAGGCGATCTTCCTGATCGTCGTGGCGCTGCTGGTGGTGCCCGTGCAGATCGGGCTGCTGCCGGTCGCCAAGCTCTTCGGGCAGCTGGGGCTGTTCGGGACCATCCCGGGCGTGGTGCTGTTCCACGTGGCGTACGGGCTGCCGTTCGCGGTGTTCCTGCTGCGGAACTACTTCGCCGAGATGCCCAAGGAGATGCTGGAGGCCGCCCGCATGGACGGCGGCACCGAGTGGCGGATCTTCATCCGCCTGGTGCTGCCGGTGGGTCGGCCGGCCATCGCCAGCCTCGCCATCTTCCAGTTCCTGTGGGTGTGGAACGACATGCTGGTGGCGCTGCTGTTCGCGGACAGCTCGGCGCAGCCGCTGACCGTGGAACTCCAGTCGCAGATCCGGCAGTTCGGAAGCAACATCGACGTCCTGGCGCCGGGGGCCTTCCTGTCGCTCGTCGTGCCGGTGGTCGTGTTCTTCGCCTTCCAGCGGCACTTCGTGCAGGGGGTCATGGCGGGGTCGGTGAAGTGAGGGGCGGGGCGGATTCCTCCGCCCCGCCCCTCCAACGCCGGACGGGCCGGCTTACGCCGACGCCGGCGGGTACAGCGACCTCGGCAGCTGCGACGCCGCCGCCGAGTCCAGCAGCCACAGCGTGCGGGCGCGGCCCTTCGCGCCGGCTGCCGGGGCCTGGATCTCGCCCGCGCCCGACAGGGCCATCGCGACCGCGTTCGCCTTGTCCTCGCCCGCCGCGAGCAGCCACACCTCACGGGCCGCGCGGATCGCGGGCAGGGTGAGCGAGACGCGGGTGGGCGGCGGCTTGGGGGAGCCGTGGACGCCGATCACCGTGCGCTCCGTCTCCCGCACGCCCGGGTGCTCCGGGAACAGGGAGGCGACGTGCGTGTCCGGGCCGACGCCCAGCAGCAGGACGTCGAAGGACGGCACCGCGGCGTGGTTCTCGGGGACGGACGCCTCGGCCAGCTCCCGCGCGTACGCCGCCGCGGCGGCCTCCGCGTCGTCGCCGTGCGGGCCGTCGGACGCCGGCATCGCGTGCACCCGCTTCGGGTCCAGCGGCACCGAGTCCAGCAGCGCCTGGCGCGCCTGGGTGACATTGCGCTCCGGGTCGCCCTCGGGCAGGAAGCGCTCGTCGCCCCACCACAGGTCGAGACGGCTCCAGTCGATCGCGTCCCGGGCCGGGGACCCGGCGAGCGCCGCGAGCAGGCCGTTGCCGTTGCGCCCGCCGGTGAGGACCACGGACGCGCCGCCCCGGGAGGTCTGCGCGTCCACGATCTTCGTGATGAGGCGGGCCGCGGCCGCCTCGGCCATCAGCTCCTTGTCGCGGTGCACGACCAGCTGAGGGGTCTCGCTCACTTCGCCGCCGCCTTCCTCACCGGTGTCGTCTCCTGCGCCGCGTCCTTCGCGCGGGCCTTCGCGACCGTTTCGACGGGAGCGGCGACCGCGACGGCGCCCTCCCGGCCGTCGGATCCTCCTTCGGCCGGGGCGTTCAGCCGCTCCACCCCGTAGCGCAGCGCCGAGGCGTAGGTGTCGTCCGGGTCGAGGCGCCGCAGCTCCTCCGCGATCAGCTCGGCCGTGTCGCGGCGCTTGAGCGCCACCGCGCGGGACGGCTGGCCCTGGATCGACAGGTTCGCGAGCGACCCGTCGGCCCGGTCCAGGACGACCGGACCGCAGTCGGTGTCCATCCGGACCGCCGTCAGACCCGGGCCGCTCGACGCGGACCGCTTCACCGGCACGTCCAGCCGGTCCGCCAGCCACATCGCCAGCAGCTCGCAGCTCGGGTTGAACTCCTCGCCCTCCACCTCGACCGCCTGCACCCGGCAGTCGACCTGGTCCAGGGCCGCCGCCAGCATCGAGCGCCACGGCGTGATGCGGGTCCAGGACAGATCGGTGTCGCCCGGCGCGTAGGCGTCGGCACGGGCCGCCAGCTCCCGGACCGGCTCCTCGCAGGCGTAGGTGTCGGTGACCCGGCGCTGGGCGAGGGCGCCGAGCGGGTCCCGGGCCGGGTCCAGCGGCGCGTTCACCGGCCACCACACCACGACCGGCGCGTCCGGCAGCAGCAGCGGCAGGACCACCGACTGGGCGTGGTCGACGACGTCGCCGTACAGCCGCAGCACGATCGTCTCGCCGGTGCCCGCGTCGGCGCCGAGGCGCACCTCGGCGTCCAGCCGGGACCTGGTGCGGTCCCGGGGTGAGCGCGAGACGCGCTTGATGACGACGAGCGTGCGCGAGGGGTGCTCGTGCGCGGCGTCGCTAGCCGCCTTCAGCGCGTCGTAGGCGTTCTCCTCGTCGGTGACGATGACCAGCGTCAGCACCATGCCGATGGCCGGGGTGCCGATGGCCCGGCGGCCGAGGACCAACGCCTTGTTGATCTTGCTGGCCGTGGTGTCCGTGAGGTCCGTCTTCATGGGCGGCGCCAGCTCCGTCCGTCTCGCTCCAGCATGTCGTCGGCCTCGACGGGGCCCCAGGTGCCGGCCGGATACTGGGCCGGCGTGCCGTGCCGGTCCCAGTACACCTCGATCGGGTCGAGGATCTTCCAGGACAGCTCGACCTCCTCCGTGCGCGGGAAGAGGTTCGCGTCGCCGAGCAGCACGTCCAGGATGAGGCGCTCGTACGCCTCCGGGCTGGACTCCGTGAAGGACTCGCCGTACGCGAAGTCCATGGACACGTCCCGGATCTCCATCGACGTGCCCGGCACCTTGGAGCCGAACCGGACCGTGACGCCCTCGTCGGGCTGGACGCGGATGACGATCGCGTTCGAGCCCAGCTCCTCGGTGGCCGTCGTGTCGAAGGGGGAGTGCGGGGCGCGCTGGAAGACGACCGCGATCTCGGTGACCCGGCGGCCGAGGCGCTTGCCGGTGCGCAGGTAGAAGGGGACGCCCGCCCAGCGGCGGTTGTCGATGCCGACCTTGATCGCGGCGTAGGTGTCGGTCTTCGACTTGGGGTCGATGCCCTCTTCCTCCAGGTAGCCGACGGCCTTCGCGCCGCCCTGCCACCCGGCCGCGTACTGCGCGTGCACGGTGTCCCGGCCCAGGTCCTTGGGGAGCCGGACCGCGCCGAGCACCTTGGTCTTCTCGGCGGCCAGCGCGTCCGCGTCGAAGGAGGCGGGCTCCTCCATGGCGGTCAGCGCGAGCAGCTGGAGGAGGTGGTTCTGGATGACGTCGCGGGCGGCGCCGATGCCGTCGTAGTAGCCGGCGCGGCCGCCGATGCCGATGTCCTCGGCCATCGTGATCTGCACGTGGTCCACGTACGACCGGTTCCAGATCGGCTCGAACATCGTGTTGGCGAACCGCAGCGCCAGGATGTTCTGGACCGTCTCCTTGCCCAGGTAGTGGTCGATGCGGAAGACCTGGTCGGAGCCGAAGACCTCGTGGACGATCGCGTTCAGTTCCTCGGCCGACTTCAGGTCGTGGCCGAACGGCTTCTCGATCACCGCGCGGCGCCAGGAGCCGCTGGACTGGTCGGCCAGCCCGTGCTTCTTCAGCTGCTGGATGACGACCGGGAAGGACTTCGGCGGCACCGAGAGGTAGAAGGCGAAGTTGCCGCCCGTCCCCTGTGCCTTGTCCAGCTCCTCGATGGTGCCGCGCAGCCGCTCGAAGGCGTCGTCGTCGTCGAAGGTGCCCTGGACGAAGCGCATCCCCTGGATGAGCTGCTGCCAGACCTCCTCGCGGAACGGCGTACGGGAGTGTTCCTTGACGGCGTCGTGCACGACCTGGGCGAAGTCCTCGTGCTCCCAGTCGCGGCGGGCGAATCCGACGAGCGAGAAGCCCGGCGGCAGCAGACCCCGGTTGGCGAGGTCGTACACGGCGGGCATGAGCTTCTTGCGGGAGAGGTCGCCGGTGACGCCGAAGATGACCAGACCCGACGGCCCCGCGATACGCGGGAGCCGTCGGTCTGCGGGGTCACGCAGCGGGTTGCTGCTTGACAATTCTCAGCCCTTCGAGGGAGCGAGGCGCTTGAGCTCCGCCTCCGTGGACTTGAGCAGGTCGTTCCAGGACGCCTCGAACTTCTCGACGCCCTCGTCCTCCAGGAGCTGGACCACCTCGTCGTAGGAGATCCCGAGCTTCTCGACCGCGTCGAGGTCGGCACGGGCCTGCTCGTAGGTGCCGGCGACGGTGTCGCCGGTGACCTCGCCGTGGTCCTCGGCGGCCAGCAGGGTGGCCTCCGGCATGGTGTTGACCGTGTTCGGCGCGACCAGGTCGGTGACGTACATGGTGTCGCTGTACGCCTTGTCCTTCACGCCGGTCGACGCCCACAGCGGACGCTGCTTGTTGGCGCCGGCCTTCTCCAGGGCCGCCCAGCGGTCGGTGGAGAACAGCTCCTCGTACGCCTCGTAGGCGAGGCGGGCGTTGGCGACGGCGGCCTTGCCGCGCGCGGCCTTGGCCTCGTCGGTGCCGAGCGCGTCGATCCGCTTGTCGATCTCGGTGTCCACGCGGGACACGAAGAAGGACGCCACGGAGTGGATCCGCGAGAGGTCCAGGCCGCGCTCCTTGGCCTTCTCCAGGCCGGTCTGGAAGGCGTCCATGACCTTGCGGTAGCGCTCCAGCGAGAAGATCAGCGTGACGTTGACGCTGATGCCCAGACCGATGGTCTCGGCGATGGCCGGCAGGCCCGCCTCGGTGGCCGGGATCTTGATGAAGGTGTTCGGCCGGTCCACCAGCCAGGCCAGCTGCTTGGCCTCGGCCACCGTCGCGTGGGTGTTGTGCGCCAGGCGCGGGTCCACCTCGATGGAGACCCGGCCGTCCTTGCCGCCGGTGGCGTCGAAGACGGGGCGCAGGATGTCGGCGGCGTCGCGGACGTCCGCCGTGGTGATCATGCGGATGGCCTCTTCCACCGTGACCCCGCGCACCGCGAGGTCGGCGAGCTGCTGGTCGTAGCCGTCGCCCTGCGAGATCGCCTTCTGGAAGATCGACGGGTTGGTGGTGACGCCCACGACGTGCTGCTGGTCGATCAGCTCGGCGAGGTTGCCGGACGTGATCCGCTTGCGGGACAGGTCGTCCAGCCAGATCGCCACGCCTTCATCGGAGAGGCGCTTGAGTGCGTCTGTCATGGAAATTGCATCTCCTACGTGTCGTATACGGGCGTCAGCGCCGGGCCGCGGCGAGGGATTCCCGCGCGGCGTCGGCCACGTTCTCGGCGGTGAAGCCGAACTCCTTGAAGAGCACCTTGCCGTCGGCCGAGGCACCGAAGTGCTCCAGCGAGACGATGCGGCCGGCGTCTCCCACGTACTTGTGCCACGTCAGGCCGATACCGGCCTCGACCGCGACACGGGCACGCACGGACGGGGGCAGGACGCTGTCCCGGTACCCCTGGTCCTGCTGCTCGAACCACTCGACGGACGGCATCGACACCACGCGCGTGGGCACACCGTCGGCCTGGAGCCGCTCGCGCGCCTCCACGGCGACGTGCACCTCGGAGCCGGTGGCGATGAGCACGACCTCGGCGTCGCCCCCGTCGGCCTCGAACAAGACGTAGCCGCCCTTGGCCGCGTCGTCGTTGGGCTCGTACGTCGGCACGCCCTGGCGGGTCAGCGCCAGGCCGTGCGGCTGGCCCTTGCCGAACTCCTTCGTCCAGCGGCGCAGGATCTCGCGCCAGGCGATCGCCGTCTCGTTGGCGTCCGCCGGACGGACCACGTTCAGACCCGGGATGGCGCGCAGCGAGGCCAGGTGCTCGACCGGCTGGTGGGTCGGGCCGTCCTCGCCGAGACCGATGGAGTCGTGCGTCCAGACGTACGTCACCGGCAGGTGCATCAGCGCCGACAGCCGGACGGCGTTGCGCATGTAGTCGGAGAAGACCAGGAACGTTCCGCCGTAGATGCGGGTGTTGCCGTGCAGCGCGATGCCGTTCATCTCCGCGGCCATCGCGTGCTCGCGGATGCCGAAGTGGATGGTGCGGCCGTACGGGTCCGCCTCGGGCAGCGGGTTGCCCGCCGGGAGGAAGGAGGACGTCTTGTCGATCGTTGTGTTGTTCGAGCCGGCCAGGTCGGCCGAGCCGCCCCACAGCTCGGGCACGAACGCGCCGAGCGCCTGGAGTACCTTGCCGGACGCGGCGCGGGTGGCGACGCCCTTGCCCGTCTCGAAGACCGGGATCTTCTCCTCCCAGCCCTTGGGCAGCTCACCCTTGGCGACACGCTCGTACTCGGCGGCGCGGTCGGGGTTGTTGTCCCGCCACTGCTGGAAGGCCTTCTCCCACACGGCACGGGCCGCCCGGCCGCGCTCCAGGGCGCCGCGGGTGTGCTCGATGACCTCGTCGGAGACCTCGAAGGACTTCTCCGGGTCGAAGCCCAGGACGCGCTTGGTGGCCGCGACCTCCTCGTCGCCGAGCGCCGAGCCGTGCGCCGCCTCGGTGTTCTGCGCGTTGGGGGCGGGCCAGGCGATGATCGAGCGCATGGCGATGAAGGACGGCCGGTCGGTGACCTTCTTCGCCGCCTCGATGGCGTCGTAGAGCGCGTTCGGGTCCAGGTCCCCGTCCGGCTTCGGGGCGACGCGCTGCACGTGCCAGCCGTACGCCTCGTAGCGCTTGCAGGTGTCCTCGGAGACGGCGGTCTCGGTGTCGCCCTCGATCGAGATGTGGTTGTCGTCCCACAGCAGGACCAGGTTGCCGAGCTTCTGGTGGCCGGCGAGGGAGGACGCCTCGGCGGAGATGCCCTCCTGGAGGCAGCCGTCACCGGCGATGCAGTAGACGAAGTGGTCGAACGGGGAGGTGCCCTCGGCGGCCTCCGGGTCGAACAGACCGCGCTCGTAGCGGGCGGCCATCGCCATGCCCACCGCGTTGGCGACACCCTGGCCCAGCGGGCCGGTCGTCGTCTCCACGCCCGTGGTGTGCCCGTACTCCGGGTGCCCGGGGGTCTTGGAGCCCCAGGTGCGGAAGGCCTCCAGGTCCGCCAGCTCCAGGCCGAAGCCGGCCAGGTACAGCTGGGTGTAGAGGGTCAGGGACGAGTGGCCGGCGGACAGCACGAAGCGGTCGCGTCCGACCCAGTCCGCGTCGGCGGGGTCGTGCCGCATCACCTTCTGGAAGAGGGTGTAGGCGGCGGGCGCCAGGCTCATCGCCGTACCCGGATGGCCGTTGCCAACCTTCTGTACGGCATCGGCGGCCAGGACGCGGGCGGTGTCCACGGCCCGCTGGTCCAGTTCGGTCCACTCGAGGTCTGTGGTGGTCGGCTTGGTGCTCACCCTGAGTCAGGGCTCCTCTCCACATGTCGGATGCCGGTGCACGTGGGCGCCCACCGGCTGCCGGCGCGTCCGTGAGATCGGCCGGCCGCTGTCGAGCCTACCCCCGTAAGTACGTGCGTTTTTCCGCTGGAATCCAGACTGCCGGGACTCTTCTCGATCCGCCTGTCGACTGGGCGAAACCGCATTCGGCATGTGAATACGGCGCCGCTCATCTGACTGCTCAATCGACTCTCCGAACGCACGTCGGAGCACCCCTTCCAACACGACCCCACCCCCGCGAAGGCCGAGGTATGGGCAACGTCTAAAGTGGCGTGGTACGCGCGAGCCTTTACCGCCACTTCACACGGTCGGGCTTGCTGGGATGTCTCTGTCAGGGGTGTGCGTGACGGCCGTTGAATCCCGTCCTGCGGGGGTAATCGGGACGAGCCAGAGCCCGAGTCACCGGCCGTTCGGGGCCCGTGTCAAGGCGTTCGTGGCGCTGACCAAGCCGCGGATCATCGAGCTTCTGCTGATCACCACGGTTCCGGTGATGTTCCTCGCCGAACAGGGTGTTCCGGATCTGGGGCTGGTGCTGCTGACCTGCGTCGGCGGTTACCTCTCGGCCGGCGGCGCGAACGCGCTGAACATGTACATCGACCGCGACATCGACGCGTTGATGGACCGCACCTCGCAGCGCCCCCTGGTGACCGGCATGGTCAGCCCGGTGGAATGCCTGGTCTTCGGCATCACCCTGGCCGTCGTCTCCACCCTGCTGTTCGGCCTCACCGTCAACTGGCTGTCGGCCTGGCTCTCGCTCGGCGCGCTCCTCTTCTACGTGGTCGTCTACACGATGATCCTCAAGCGCCGCACCTCGCAGAACATCGTCTGGGGCGGCATCGCCGGCTGCCTGCCGGTGCTCATCGGCTGGTCGGCCGTGACCAACTCGATGTCCTGGGCGCCGATCATCCTCTTCGGGGTGATGTTCTTCTGGACGCCGCCGCACTACTGGCCGCTGTCCATGAAGGTCAAGGAGGACTACGCGCGCGTGGGCGTGCCGATGCTCCCGGTCATCGCCTCCAACAAGGTGGTCGCACGGCAGATCGTCATCTACAGCTGGGTGATGGTCGTGGTGTCGCTGCTGCTGACCCCGCTGGGCTACACCGGCTGGTTCTACACGGCCGTAGCCCTGCTGGCGGGCGGCATGTGGCTGTGGGAGGCGCACGGGCTGCAGAACCGTGCCAAGGCCGAGGTCACGGGCGGCAAGCTCAAGGAGATGCGGCTCTTCCACTGGTCCATCACCTACGTGTCGGTGCTGTTCCTCGCGATCGCGGTGGACCCCTTCCTGCGCTGAGGCCCCCGGGGGCCGTGTCCGACGGGCGGGGTGCGTGGCCAAGGCCACGCACCCCGCCCGTCGCCGTTCGATCTACCCGTCGGTAGCATCCTGCTCATGGCAGACACGCAGCAGGTGGACACGCAGCAGGGGGACCCGAAGGCCGACCGGCGCGCCGAGCGCCGGGTGGCGCGCCTCGCCCGGTCGATCAACTCCTTCTCCAAGGCGCACGGCGGCGCCGAGGCCCAGGTGGCCTACCTCGGTGAGCGCGGCGCCCGGATCGTCCTCGTGGGCGAGGACGGTGCCTGGGGAGACCTGGTCGCGCGCTCCCACGAGACGGCCCGGCAGGCCGTGGAGAAGTCCGGACTCACCGTCCACGAGGACTTCGACGGCGAGTTCGCCGCGAAGGTGACGACGGGCCGCTACGAGTGGTCGCGCATGGCCGGCATCCAGGTCGGCGGCCCGAGCAACACCTGAGACCGGGTTCACCCGTTAGGACCGTAGGAAGCCGTACGGCGCACGAGCCGCGACGGCCCGCGGTCCCGTCACGGGGGAGTCCGGATGATCGAAACGCCGTCCCTGGTGGACCAGTACTGCCACGGCGTCCTGCGAACGGAGCTGGGCCTCGGCACCTTCGAGGCCCAGCTGGCCCGCACCGAGGGTCCGCCCGCGCCGGGCACCACCCTCTTCGACACCCAGACCGGCTTCGCGGTACGCCGCTGGTGCCCGCCCCTGCTCGGCCTGGAACCGCACTGCCCGCCCGCCCGCTACCTGGCCCGGCGCCGGGAGCTGGGCGTCATGGAGGCCGACCGCAGGCTGCTGCGCGGCAGCGGCATCACGACGTACCTGGTGGACGCGGGGCTGCCCGGCGACCTGACCGGACCGGGGGAGATGGCCTCCGCGGCCGACGCCGACACCCACGAGATCGTGCGCCTCGAACTGCTGGCCGAACAGGTCGCCGACACCTCCGGCACCGTCGAGTCCTTCCTCGCCAACCTCGCCGAGGCGGTGCACGGGGCCGCCGCGGGCGCGGTCGCCTTCACCTCGGTCGCGGGCGTACGGCACGGACTCGCGCTCGCCCCCGAACCGCCCGGCCCCGGCGAGGTGCGCGGGGCCGCCGGGCGCTGGCTGAGCGGGCGCGAGGTGGGCGGGGAACTGAGCGACCCGGTACTGCTGCGGCACCTGCTGTGGATCGCCGTCGCCTCCGGACTGCCGCTCCAGCTGCACGCGGGCCTCGGCGAGCCGGGCCTGCGCATCGACCGCACCGACCCGGTCCTGCTCACGGACTTCGTCCGGGCCACCGCGGGCCTCGGCACCGACCTGGTCCTCCTGCACGGCTACCCGTACCACCGCCACGCCGCCCACCTGGCGGGCGTCTTCCCGCACGTCTACGCCGATTCCGGCGCCGCGCTGGTGCGCACCGGCGCCCGCGCCGCGACGGTCCTCGCGGAGATCCTGGAGCTGGCCCCCTTCGGCAAGATCCTGTTCTCCAGCGGCGCCCAGGGCCTGCCCGAGCTGCACGTGGTGGCCGCCCGCCTGTTCCGCGAGGCCCTCGGCCGGGTGCTGGGCACCTGGGTGGCCGAGGGGGCGTGGTGCCTGGGGGACGCGCAGCGGGTGGCCGCCATGATCGCGTCGGGGAACGCGGGCCGGGTCTACGGACTGGAGGCGGCCCTGCCGAGCCCCGTCAGGCCCGGGTGAGCGTCGCCTCCGCCGCGGGACCCGGCACCCCGGCCTCCGTCCCGTCGGCACGCTCGCGCACCGCCAGCAGCACCCGCAGCACCGCGATCCACACCAGGCACGAGCCGAGCATGTGCAGCCCGACCAGGACCTCGGGCAGGTCGGTGAAGTACTGGACGTAGCCGATGACGCCCTGGGCGAGCAGCACCAGGAAGAGGTCACGGGTACGGGACAGCGGGCCCCTGGGCGCGTCGACCGCCTTCAGCACGAACCACAGGGCGAACGTCAGCGTCACCACGATCCACGCCAGGACGGCGTGCGCTTTGCTCACCGTCTCCCAGTCGACCGGCATCCGCGCGACCTCGCTGGAGTCGCCCGCGTGCGGACCGGCGCCGGTGACGACCGTGCCGACCGCGATCAGCAGCACGGAGACGACGGTCAGCACCCACACCATCTGCTGCACGGGCTTGCCGACCAGGGGCCGCGGTGCCGCGTCGCCCTCCCGGGTGCGCTGCCACATCACGGTGGCGACCGCGATCAGCGCGCTGGACAGCAGGAAGTGCGCGGCGACCGTGTACGGGTTGAGACCGACCAGGACCACGATGCCGCCGAGGATCGCGTTGCCCATCACGATCCAGAACTGCGCCCAGCCCAGCCGGGTCAGCGAGCGCCGGAACGGCTTCTGCGACCGCGCGGCGATGATCGCCCAGCCGACCGCCGCGCACAGCACGTATGTCAGCATGCGGTTGCCGAACTCGATGACGCCGTGGACGCCCATCTCGCTGGTGTTGGTCAGCGAGTCCTCGGTGCACTTCGGCCAGGTCGGGCAGCCGAGGCCCGAGCCGGTCAGGCGCACCGCGCCGCCGGTGACCACGATGACCACCGACATGATCAGGGCGACGAGAGCCGCCCGCCGGACGGTCCGGGGATCCGGGGTCCAGCGCGCGGCGATGAAGGCGAGCGGGTTGCGCGCGGCGGCTACGGCGTCGGCGCGGGTCACGTTTGGCACGCCGTCCATCGTAGGGGTCCGCTTGTGCACGCTTTCACGAGGGTCGGTCCCGGGCACGCTGCCCTACTCCCAGCGGAAGAACTTCCCGGCGGCCGCGAGTCCCGCGACCGCCCACACGGCGAGGACCGCCAGGTTCCCCCACGGCATCCCGGCACCGTGCTGGAGCACGTCGCGCAGCCCGTCCGACAGGGCGGAGATGGGCAGCAGCCCCAGCGCGTCCTGCGCGGCGTCCGGGAACCTGTCCAGCGGCACGATCACCCCGCCGCCCACGAGCAGCAGCAGGAAGACCAGGTTGGCGGCGGCCAGCGTGGCCTCCGCCTTCAGCGTGCCCGCCATGAGCAGCCCGAGCCCGGAGAAGGCGGCCGTGCCGGCGACCAGGAGCAGCAGCACGGCCACCGGGTTGCCGTGCGGCGACCAGCCCAGCGCGAAGGCGATCACCGTCAGCAGGACGATCTGGAGCACCTCGGTGACCAGCACCGACACGGTCTTCGCGGCCATCAGGGCCCAGCGGGGCAGCGGCGACGCGGCCAGCCGCTTCAGCACCCCGTACCGGCGCTCGAAGCCGGTGGCGATGGCCTGTCCGGTGAACGCCGTGGACATGACGGCGAGGGCGAGCACGCCGGGTGCGAGGAAGTCGACCGCCTCCCCGGTGCCGGTGTCGACGATGTCCACGGTGCTGAACAGGACGAGCAGCAGCGTCGGGATGACCACCGTCAGCAGCAGCTGCTCGCCGTTGCGCAGCAGCATCCTCGTCTCCAGCGCCGCCTGCGCCGCGATCATCCGTCCGAGGGGCGCGGCACCGGGCTTCGGTGCGTACGTACCGGTCGTGGTCACCCGCGCAACTCCTTGCCGGTCAGCTCCAGAAAGACGTCCTCCAGGGTGTGCCGCTCCACCGAGATGCGGTCCGGCATCACCCCGTGCTGGGCGCACCAGGAGGTCACCGTCGCCAGCAGCTGCGGGTCGACCTTGCCGACGACGCGGTAGGAGCCCGGCGTCAGCTCCGCCGCCGCCGAGTCCGGGGGCAGCGCCTTGAGCAGGGAGGCCACGTCCAGTCCCGGCCGGCCGGTGAACCGCAGGGTGTTCTCGGCGCCGCCGCGGCACAGCTGCTCGGGCGATCCCTGGGCGATGACCCGGCCCGCGTCGATGATGGCGACGTCGTCGGCCAGCTGCTCGGCCTCGTCCATGTGGTGGGTGGTGAGGATGACGGAGACGCCGTCGCCGCGCAGGTCCCGCACCAGGTCCCAGGTGGCGCGGCGGGCCTGGGGGTCCAGCCCGGCCGTCGGCTCGTCCAGGAACACCAGCTCCGGACGCCCGACCACCGCCATCGCCAGGGCGAGCCGCTGCTGCTGCCCGCCGGAGAGCCTGCGGTACGTGGTCCGGCCGCACGACCCCAGGCCGAGCCGCTCGATCAGCGCGTCGACGTCCAGCGGGTGGGCGTGCAGTCTCGCGACGTGGCGCAGCATCTCGTCGGCCCGGGCGCCGGAGTAGACGCCGCCGGACTGGAGCATCACCCCGATCCGGGGCCGCAGCTCGGCGCCCTGCCTGACCGGGTCGAGGCCCAGGACGCGCACCGTCCCGGAGTCCGGCCTGCGGTATCCCTCACAGGTCTCGACGGTCGTCGACTTGCCCGCTCCGTTGGGGCCGAGTACGGCGGTGACGCCCGCCCCGGCCACCAGGTCCAGGCCGTCCACCGCGGTCTTCGTGCCGTACCGCTTCACCAGGGCCTGCACCTGGACCACGGGCTCGCTTCGCATGGGTCACGAGTCTAGGGAGACGGCGCGGCGCCCGGGCGCGGGGGGTGCAGCGCGGCGGGGAGGGGCGTCGGGCCCGCCATCGCGTCGGGGAGCCAGGTGTGCAGCGGGAACTGCGCCGACTTGCCCGCCACACCGGCCAGGAGCAGCAGGGCGATCAGCGTCGGATTGTCGAGGGAACCGTTCGCGACG
>NZ_QHJH01000059.1 GCF_003947455.1 Streptomyces sp. WAC 04229
CCCTGGTACGGCTGCGGAGGCGCCGGGTACGGCCCCGGCGGCGGCTGCTGTCCCGGCGGGTACCGCCCCCTGGGGTGGGGGCCCTGGGGCTCCGGGCCCGGTGTCCCGGGTGTCGTGGGGGCCGCGGGGTCCGGCTGTGCGCTGTCGGCGGCCGGGGTCGTGGGACCCGACTGGGGCCGGGCCGACTCGTCGTTGCCGGACCGCGGGTGCCCGCTCCCGCCGCTCACGTCCACGGTGTCCCCTCGTTCGAAGCGTCTCCCGCCTGCCGGACGGGAGGGTCTCCTGTCGATGGTATGCGTCCGCCCCCGTCCGTTCCGCCCCGGCACCCCTGTGCTTCCCTTCCGTCACACGGGTCACGGGCCACGGGGTGGGTCACTGTCGGTGGCGGGCCGTAGGGTCTGTGGGCATGGAGACGAGCATCGAGGATGTCGCGCAGGACGCGGGCGGACCCGCCCGACCGGCGACGACGGTGGCGGACGGCGCGGACGCGGCGGTGGGCGCGGAGGCCGCCGCCCCCGCGCCCGTGGCGGTACGGCCGGCCTCGCTCTCGCCGTCCCGGGCCGGCGATTTCATGCAGTGCCCGTTGTTGTACCGGTTCCGGGTCATCGACCGGCTGCCGGAGAAGCCGAGCGAGGCGGCGACGAGGGGCACGCTGGTGCACGCGGTGCTGGAGCGGCTCTTCGACGCCCCGGCGGCCGAGCGCACCGCGCCGCGGGCCAAGGCGCTGGTTCCCGGTCAGTGGGACCGGTTGCGGGAGAGCAGGCCGGAGGTCGGCGAGCTGTTCGCGGACGATCCGGAGGGCGAGCGGCTGGCGCGGTGGCTCGGGGAGGCGGAGCGGCTCGTCGAGCGGTGGTTCACCCTGGAGGACCCGAGCCGTCTCGAGCCCGCCGAGCGGGAGCTGTTCGTGGAGGCGGAGCTGGATTCGGGGCTGCGGCTGCGCGGCATCATCGACCGGGTCGACGTGGCTCCCACGGGCGAGGTGCGGATCGTCGACTACAAGACGGGCAAGGCTCCCAAGCCGCAGTACGCCGAGGGCGCGCTGTTCCAGATGAAGTTCTACGCGCTGGTGGTGTGGCGGCTGAAGAAGGTCGTCCCGCGGCGCCTGCAGCTCGTCTATCTCGGCAGCGGCGACGTGCTCACCTACGATCCGGTCCTCGCCGACCTGGAGCGGGTGGAGCGCAAGCTGCTGGCGTTGTGGGAGGCGATCCGGCTGGCGACCGAGACGGGTGAGTGGCGTCCGCGTCCCACCAAGCTGTGCGGCTGGTGCGACCACCAGGCGCACTGCCCGGAATTCGGCGGTACTCCCCCGCCCTATCCGCTGCCGGTGAGGGCGGCCGAGTCCGGTGGCACCGAGCAGGGCAGAATGGGCCCGGGCTAGCCGAAGGAGACTTACGTGGCCATTCGCGTCCTACTGGTCGACGACCAGCCGCTGCTGCGCACGGGCTTCCGGATGATTCTGGAGGCGGAGCAGGACATCGCGGTCGTCGGCGAGGCCGGCGACGGCCTCCAGGCACTCGACCAGGTGCGGGCGCTGCAGCCCGATGTGGTGCTGATGGACATCCGCATGCCGCGGATGGACGGTGTGGAGGCGACCCGGCAGATCACCGGGCCCGAGCGGGACGGTCCGGCGAAGGTGCTGGTGCTGACCACCTTCGACCTCGACGAGTACGTGGTCGAGGCGTTGAAGGCGGGCGCCAGCGGGTTCCTGCTGAAGGACGCTCCGGCCAACGAGCTGGTGCAGGCGATCCGGGTGGTGGCGGGCGGCGAGGCGATGCTGGCGCCGAGCATCACCCGGCGGCTGCTCGACAAGTACGCCACGCATCTGCCCTCGGGCGACGAGCCGGTGCCGGACACGCTGCACACGCTGACGGACCGTGAGGTCGAGGTGCTGAAGCTGGTGGCCCGGGGTCTGTCCAACGCGGAGATCGCCGCCGACCTGTTCGTCAGCGAGACCACCGTGAAGACGCATGTGGGTCATGTGCTGACCAAGCTGGGCCTGCGGGACCGGGTGCAGGCGGCGGTGTACGCGTACGAGAGCGGTCTGGTCCGTCCCGGCGCGCAGTAGAGCAGTGCGGTAGAGCAGTGCGGTAGAGCAGCTGAGCAGCGCGAAGGGCGCCCTCCTCCGGTCGGAGGAGGGCGCCCTTCGTGTGGTCCGGCGGGGGTGTCAGCCGCTCACGCCCCGGCCCAGCTCCCACAGCTGGAGCGACGAGGCGGAGTTGAGCAGGTAGGCGGTGCCGGTGACGTCGTCGCCGGCGGCCACGTACTGCTTGCCCTGCCACAGCGGGATGACCGGGACGTCCTCGGCGGTGATGTCCTGGATCTCCGTGAGGGTGTCCACCGCGGAGAGGCGGTCGGCCTCACGCCGGGACTCGGGGATCAGATCGTTGATGATCTTCGGGTTCAGGTAGGGCGAGTTGAGCGTGTTGTCCCGGTCGAGGAACGGCGCGATGAAGCTGTCCGCGTCCGGGAAGTCGGGGAACCAGCCCATGCCGAAGACGTCGTACTTGAGGTCGCGCTCGGCGGGGCGGAAGACGTCCCAGGGCTTGCCCTCGATGGCGACGTCGAAGAGGCCGCTCTCGTTGAGCTGGCGCTGCAGCTCCTCGAACTCCGGCTTGGTCGCGGCACCGTAGTGGTCGGTGGTGTAGTGCAGGGTCAGCTTGACCGGCGTTTCGATGCCGGCCGACTTCAGCGCCTGCTTCGCGGCGCCCGGGTCCGGGTCGCCGTACTTGTTGAAGAACGAGTTGGAGTGGCCGGTGATGCTGGCCGGGACCATCGAGTACAGCGGCTCGGCCTGCGAACCGTAGACCTTGGCGACGAGTTCGTCGCGGTTGATGAGCCGGGCCATGGCCTGCCGGATGGCCTTGTCCTTCACGCTGGGCGCGTCGACGTTGAAGCCGAGGTACCGGATCTCGAGACCGGCGACCTCGATGAGCTTGACGTCGCTGTCGGAGCTGTTGGAGAGCTTGCGGATCTGCTCCGGCGTCATGGCGCGCGTCATGACGTCGATGTCGCCCTTGTCCAGGGCGGTTCCCATGGCGTCGGCGTCGTCGAAGGACACCAGCTCCACCTTGTCGTTGTTCACCTTCAGACTCCCCTTGTAGTTGGGGTTCTTGGTGAACACGACCTTGTCGAGGACGCCGTCCTTGGACTCGCCCTTCATCTCGTACGGGCCGGACCCGCTGAGTTCGAAGCCCTCGCGCAGCTTGTCCTTCGGGTAGGACTCCTTGTCCACGATGCCGGCCACGGGCGTCGACAGCTTGTACGGGAAGGTCGCGTCGGCGGAGTTGAGGTGGAAGATGACCTCGCGGTCGCCCTGGGTCTCCACGGTGTCCACGGTCGACAGCAGCGCGGAGACGCCGCTGTCCGCCTTCAGGGAGATGGCGCGGTCGATGGAGTACTTGACGTCCTCGGCGGTGATGGCGTCGCCGTTGGAGAACTGCAGGCCGTCGCGCAGGGTGCAGGCGTAGCGCTCGTTGCCGGTGTCGGTGAAGCCGCACTTCTCGGCGGCCTCGGGGACGGGCTCGCCGTCACCGCGCGGCTGGGTCATCAGCGTCTGCGAGGTGTGGCGCATGATGTTCCAGGCTCCGACGTCGTAGGCCCAGGCCGGGTCGAGGGGCGCCGTGACGTCCTTCGTGATGGTGAACCGGTCCGTGGTGCCGACGACTATCGCGTCCCCGCCGCCGCTGCCGCCGTCGGACCCGCCGCAGGCGGCGAGTACCGGCGCGAGCAGGCCGAGGACGACCGGCAGCACCAAAGTCTTACGGTTCATGCTCGAGTTTCTCCAGAGCTGTCGGTCCGTGTATCCGGAATGCAGGGGTGTCGCGGCGGATCACGGGGGTAGTGGCGGACGTTCTCGCGACGAGATTAGTCCGCGCCCGCACGGGGGCTCGCAGCCACCGGAGTTGGGGGCTCATCACGGAGCGAAACCGGGTGTGGACACACCGAAAACCCGACAGTGGAAGGATTAGTGCAGGCTTTCACCAATCAGGACACAAGGACTCCTCGACAACGTTCGCCTGGCCGAAAGCAGCACACCTACGCACGCCTGTCGACCCCTGACAACGTGGGGAACGTCACATTTCGCGGTCGGTGACCGGTGCTGCAATTCGGCCATCGGGGAGGGTGGGAATAACGCCGGGAACGCTTAGAGCATTACGGTCATCAGACCGCGCAGAAATGTCAGGTCGACCTCTTCCAGGGAGTCGACCACGGTGCGCCGCGCGCCCGGTGTGATGGGGGCGACCGAGGGCACGGCGACGACCTGGCAGCCGGCGGCCTCGGCGGCGGCGACCCCGGTCGCGGTGTCCTCGACGACGGCGCACCGCGCGGGGTCCACGCCGAGCCCGGCCGCGGCGGCCAGGTAGGGGTCGGGGTGGGGCTTGGTGCGCGGCACCTCGTCACCGGCGACGGTGAGGGCGAAGTGCCGCGGGCCGAGCGAGGTCAGCACGCGGTCGATGATGCGCCGGTGCGAGGCGGAGACCAGTGCGGTGGGGATCTCGTGCGCGGACAGCTCCGCGAGCAGCCGGGCGGCGCCCGGCATGAGCCGCAGGTCGCTGCCGATGCGCTGCTCGAAGCCGTCGTTGAGCAGGACGCTCAGTTCGGCGAGGGTGATGTCGGCGCCGGTGGCCTCGATCAGGAAGCCGGCGCTGCGGGTCATGGGGCCGCCGACGACCACGTGGCGCCAGGAGTCGTCGAGGGTGTGGCCGAGGGAGGCGAAGACCTCGACCTCGACGTCCCACCAGAAGCCCTCGGTGTCCACCAGGGTGCCGTCCATGTCGAGGAGCACGGCCTGCAGGGCTGAGCCTTCGGCCGGACGGGTTCCGAGTGCGGGGACCGTGCTGGTCATCCACGTACCTCCTTGAGGGACGATCAGGCCGGTTCCCACGTGGGGAACCGGCCTGCGGTGGACCGACCAGTGTACGTCGTGCGGGGCCGGAACGCCTGGTGTGGCCTGTGGAGCGGCTCACACCGGGGTTCAGCGGGCGGGGGTCAGCGGGCGTTGAAGTACTTCGCCTCGGGGTGGTGGATGACGATGGCGTCGGTGGACTGCTCGGGGTGGAGCTGGAACTCCTCCGACAGGTGGACGCCGATGCGCTCCGGCTGGAGCAGGTCGGCGATCTTGGCGCGGTCCTCCAGCTCCGGGCAGGCGCCGTAGCCGAGGGAGAAGCGGGCGCCCCGGTACTTCAGGGCGAACATGTCCTCCATCTCGGCGGGGTCCTCCCCCGCGAAGCCCAGCTCGGAGCGCACGCGCGCGTGCCAGTACTCGGCGAGGGCCTCGGCGAGCTGCACGGACAGGCCGTGCAGCTCGAGGTAGTCGCGGTAGGCGTTGGCCTCGAACATGCGGGCCGTCTCCTCGCCGATGCGGGAGCCGACGGTGACGACCTGGAAGCCGACGACGTCGGTCTCACCGGACTCCTCCGGGCGGAAGAAGTCGGCCAGGCACAGCCGCCGGCCGCGGCGCTGGCGCGGGAAGCTGAACCGGGTGCGCTCGTTGCCGTCGTCGTCGAGGACGATGAGGTCGTCGTCCTTGGAGACGCAGGGGAAGTAGCCGTAGACGACGGCCGCTTCCAGCAGGTTCTCCGTCTGGAGCCGGTCGAGGAGGCCGCGCAGCCGCGGCCGGCCCTCGGTCTCGACCAGTTCGTCGTACGAGGGCCCCTCGCCGGTGCGGGCCTGCTTGAGGCCCCACTGGCCCTTGAACAGGGCGCCCTCGTCGAGCCAGGAGGCGTACTCCTTGAGCTGGATGCCCTTGACGACGCGGGTGCCGCGGAACGGCGGCTC
This sequence comes from Streptomyces sp. WAC 04229, assembly GCF_003947455.1. Taxonomy (GTDB): domain Bacteria; phylum Actinomycetota; class Actinomycetes; order Streptomycetales; family Streptomycetaceae; genus Streptomyces. Next base: position 5,779 of record NZ_QHJH01000059.1, read on the forward strand.
GGGCACCGGGTTGTCGACGGCGACGTCGGAGCGGACGTGGCCCTCCTCGGGCCGCTCCTCGACCTCGATGCCGGTCGCGCGGACCCTGCGCTGCTTCAGCTCCGGCAGCTTGGCGCCCGGCACTCCCCGCTTGATCCCGATCAGCGCGTCCATGAGGCGCAGGCCCTCGAAGGCGTCGCGGGCGTAGCGGACCTCGCCGTCGTAGATCTCGTGCAGGTCCTGCTCCACGTAGGCGCGGGTGAGGGCCGCGCCGCCGAGGATCACCGGGTAGTCGGCGGCCAGCTTGCGCTGGTTCAGCTCCTCCAGGTTCTCCTTCATGATCACCGTGGACTTGACCAGGAGCCCGGACATGCCGATGACATCGGCCTTGTGCTCGTCGGCCGCCTCCAGGATCGCGGAGACCGGCTGCTTGATGCCGAGGTTGACGACGTTGTAGCCGTTGTTGGACAGGATGATGTCGACGAGGTTCTTGCCGATGTCGTGGACGTCGCCGCGGACCGTGGCGAGCACGATGGTGCCCTTGCCGTCGTCGTCCGTCTTCTCCATGTGCGGTTCCAGGTGCGCCACCGCGGTCTTCATGACCTCGGCGGACTGGAGCACGAACGGCAGCTGCATCTGGCCGGAGCCGAACAGCTCGCCGACGACCTTCATGCCGTCCAGCAGGGTCTCGTTCACGATCTCCAGCGCCGGGCGCTCCTGGAGGGCCTCGTCCAGGTCCTGCTCCAGGCCGTTGCGCTCACCGTCGATGATGCGCCGCTTGAGCCGCTCGTCCAGCGGCAGCGCCGCCAGTTCCTCGGCCTTGGACGCCTTGAGGGACTTGGCGGTGGCACCCTCGAAGAGCTGCATCAGCTTCTGCAGCGGGTCGTAGCCCTCGCTGCGCCGGTCGTAGATCAGGTCGAGCGCGGTGGTGACCTGCTCGTCGTCGAACCGGGCGATCGGCAGGATCTTGGACGCGTGGACGATCGCCGAGTCCAGGCCCGCCTTGACGCACTCGTCCAGGAACACGGAGTTCAGCAGGATGCGGGCGGCCGGGTTGAGGCCGAAGGAGATGTTGGACAGACCGAGCGTGGTCTGGACGTCCGGGTGCCGCCTCTTCAGCTCCCGGATGCCCTCGATGGTGGCGACACCGTCCTTGCGGGACTCCTCCTGGCCGGTGCAGATGGTGAACGTCAGGCAGTCGACGAGGATGTCCGACTCGTGGATGCCCCAGTTGCCGGTGAGGTCGTCGATGAGCCGCTCGGCGATCTCGACCTTCTTCTCGGCGGTGCGGGCCTGGCCCTCCTCGTCGATGGTCAGCGCGATCAGTGCGGCGCCGTGCTCCCGCGCCAGCGCCGTGACCCGGGCGAAGCGGGACTCCGGGCCGTCGCCGTCCTCGTAGTTCACCGAGTTGATCACCGCGCGGCCGCCGAGCTTCTCCAGCCCGGCCCGGACGACCTCGACCTCGGTGGAGTCCAGCACGATCGGCAGTGTCGACGCGGTCGCGAAGCGCCCCGCCAGCTCCTCCATGTCGGCCACGCCGTCGCGGCCGACGTAGTCCACGCACAGGTCGAGCATGTGCGCGCCCTCGCGGATCTGGTCCCGGGCCATCTCCACGCAGTCGTCCCAGCGGCCCTCCAGCATGGCCTCGCGGAACTTCTTCGAGCCGTTGGCGTTGGTCCGCTCGCCGATCGCCAGGTACGAGGTGTCCTGCCGGAAGGGGACCGTCTGGTAGAGGGAGGCGGCGCCCGGTTCGGGCCGGGGCTGCCGCTCGCCGGGGGCCGTGTCCCGCACCCGCTCGACGACCTGGCGCAGGTGCTCGGGCGTGGTGCCGCAGCAGCCGCCGATCAGGGACAGGCCGTACTCGCGGACGAACGTCTCCTGCGCGTCCGCCAGCTCCGGCGCGGTCAGCGGGTAGTGCGCCCCGTCCTTGCCCAGGACCGGCAGACCGGCGTTGGGCATGCAGGACAGCGGGACGCGGGAGTGCCGGGCGAGGTAGCGCAGGTGCTCGCTCATCTCCGCCGGGCCGGTGGCGCAGTTCAGGCCGATCATGTCGATGCCCAGCGGCTCCAGCGCCGTGAGCGCGGCGCCGATCTCCGAGCCGAGCAGCATGGTGCCGGTCGTCTCCACGGTCACCGACACGATCACCGGCAGGTCGAGGCCGAGGGCGTCCAGGGCGCGCCGGGCGCCGAGCACGGAGGACTTGGTCTGGAGGAGGTCCTGCGTGGTCTCCACCAGCAGGGCGTCCGCGCCGCCCGCGACCAGGCCCTCGGCGTTGCGCTGGTAGGCGTCGCGCAGCACCGTGTACGGGGCGTGTCCGAGGGTGGGGAGCTTCGTGCCGGGGCCCATCGAGCCCAGGACCCAGCGCTGCCGGCCGTCGCGGGCCTGGAACTCGTCGGCCACCTCGCGGGCCACCCGGGCGCCGGCCTCGGACAGCTCGTGGACGCGCTCGGGGATGTCGTACTCGCCCAGCGCGGAGTGGTTCGCGCCGAAGGTGTTCGTCTCCACGCAGTCGACACCGGCGGCGAAGTACTCCTCGTGCACCGACCGCACGATGTCCGGCCGGGTGAGGTTCAGGACCTCGTTGCACCCCTCCAGTTGCTGGAAGTCGTCCAGTGAGGGGTTCTGCGCCTGGAGCATGGTGCCCATCGCGCCGTCGGCGACCACGACGCGGCTGGCGAGGGCCTCGCGGAGGGCGGACACGCGGGTCCGGGTGTCGGCGGGCGGGGTGGATGGCGACGAGGCCATGAAAGGGCTCCCTAGGATGCGACGGCTGTCGGCTTTGCGCTGCCCGGGTGCCGTCCGCTGGGGACGTCCCGGGGGAGGACGCACGACGCCAGGGTAGCCGGGACCGGGGACGGATGGTCGGGGCGTCCACGAGGCGGACGAGTGTGGCGGGGCGGAACGGCCCGCCGAAAGGATGACGCGCGGTTCCCGGCGGCCTCCGGAGGACGGCCGTGGCCACCGGAAGGTGGCCGAAGTGCAACAGTTGCCCGCCGACGGTTAGCGGGAGGTCGGCATCGACCGGTAGTGTTCGGCATTGCCGAACGACGTCAGTGGCGCCGAGGTCGGCACTCGAAGGGGACGGAGGCAGTACGTCGATGGCACGGAACATCCAGTCGCTCGAACGGGCGGCCGCGATGCTGCGCCTGCTCGCGGGCGGTGAGCGGCGGCTCGGCCTGTCGGACATCGCCTCCTCGCTGGGTCTGGCCAAGGGCACCGCACACGGCATCCTGCGCACCCTCCAGCAGGAGGGGTTCGTCGAGCAGGACGACGCCTCCGGGCGCTACCAGCTGGGCGCGGAGCTGCTGCGCCTGGGCACGACGTACCTCGACGTGCACGAGCTGCGGGCCCGCGCCCTGGTGTGGACGGACGACCTGGCCCGCTCCAGCGGGGAGAGCGTCCACCTGGGGGTCCTGCACCAGCAGGGCGTCCTGATCGTGCACCACGTCTTCCGGCCCGACGACAGCCGACAGGTCCTGGAGATCGGGGCCATGCAGCCGCTGCACTCCACGGCGCTGGGCAAGGTGCTGTCGGCGTACGACCCGGTCGCGCACAGCGAGGCGCTGGAGGCGGACCGCAAGGCGTACACGGACCGGACGGTCTGCGAGCCGGAGGGGTTCGAGCACATCCTGGACATCACCCGCGCGCGCGGGTACGCGGCCGACGTGGAGGAGACCTGGGAGGGGATCGCCTCCATCGCCGCCCCCATCCACGACCGCAGGCGCATGCCGGTCGGCGCGGTCGGCATCACCGGCGCGGTGGAGCGGCTGCGCCGGGAGGGCGAGCTGCGGCCCGAGCTGGTCGCGGCGGTCCGGGACTGCGCCCGCGCGGTGTCGCGGGACCTGGGGGCCGGGCGCTTCTAGCGTCCGGGGAAGGAACAGAGGGCCGGGCGCCGCGGGCGTCCCGGCCCTCAGTCATGTCCGTCCGAGGACCGATAGCCCGAGACGATCAATAACGATCGTGCTTTCGATAACAGGGCTCTTGACGCACCCGGGACACCGAGCCAGACTCGCGTCCATCGGTCGGCATTGTCGAACACCTACCGGCAATACGCGTTAGAGTGTGACAACGCCAAGGGCCGCCATCGCTCTCATACCGAGGGCGCCGGAACACCCGGAGGGACCCGGGGTTCGGCTTCCCCTGGACGAAGGACAAAGGAGTCGCGGGTGTCCAGCTCCGACATCTTCATCGGCGAGACCATCGGTACCGCCATACTCATCCTGCTCGGCGGCGGTGTCTGTGCCGCCGTGACGCTCAAGGCCTCCAAGGCGCGCAACGCCGGCTGGGTCGCCATCGCCCTCGGGTGGGGCTTCGCCGTCATGACGGCGGCGTACATCTCGACGCCGCTCTCCGGCGCCCACCTCAACCCCGCCGTGACGGTCGGCATCGCGATCAAGGACGGTGACTGGAGCAACGTCCCGACCTACTTCGCGGGCCAGATGCTCGGCGCCATGATCGGTGCGGTCCTGGTCTGGGTCGCCTACTACGGCCAGTTCCAGGCCCACCTCACCGACCGCGAGATCGTCGGCGGTCCCGGTGCCCAGGACACGACGGCCAAGGCCGTCGAGGCGCAGGAGAAGGGCGCGGGACCCGTCCTGGGCGTCTTCTCCACCGGCCCCGAGATCCGGCACGTGGTCCAGAACCTCGCCACCGAGATCATCGGCACCTTCGTCCTGCTGCTCGCCATCCTCACCCAGGGCCTCAACGGCGAGGGCGACGGCCTCGGCGTCCTGGGCGTCCTGATCACGGCGTTCGTGGTGGTCTCCATCGGCCTCTCGCTCGGCGGCCCGACGGGCTACGCCATCAACCCGGTCCGCGACCTCGGCCCGCGCATCGTGCACGCCCTGCTGCCCCTGCCCAACAAGGGCGGTTCCGACTGGTCCTACGCGTGGATCCCGGTCGTCGGTCCGCTGATCGGCGGCGCCATCGCCGGAGGTGTCTACAACCTCGCGTTCGCCTGAGCGGACCTACGCTCGGCCATCATCGGGCCGCAGCACACGCGCCGCACCGACCGGCCACCCACCACGGAACCAGGAGCACACAGTGACCGACGCCCACACCGCCGGACCCTTCATCGCGGCCATCGACCAGGGCACCACGTCGTCCCGCTGCATCGTCTTCGACCGCGACGGGCGCATCGTCTCCGTCGACCAGAAGGAGCACGAGCAGATCTTCCCGAAGCCGGGCTGGGTCGAGCACAACGCCACCGAGATCTGGACCAACGTCCAGGAGGTCGTCGCCGGTGCCGTCGAGAAGGCCGGCATCACCCGCGACGACATCAAGGCCATCGGCATCACCAACCAGCGCGAGACCACCCTCGTCTGGGACAAGAACACCGGTGAGCCCGTCCACAACGCCATCGTCTGGCAGGACACCCGCACCGACGCCCTGTGCAAGGAACTCGGCCGCAACGTCGGCCAGGACCGCTTCCGCCGCGAGACCGGCCTGCCGCTGGCCTCCTACTTCGCCGGCCCCAAGGCCCGCTGGCTGCTCGACAACGTCGACGGGGTGCGCGAGCGCGCCGAGGCGGGCGACCTGCTCTTCGGCACCATGGACACCTGGGTCATCTGGAACCTGACGGGCGGTGTGAACGGCGGCAGGCACGTCACCGACGTCACCAACGCCTCCCGCACCATGCTGATGAACCTGCACACCATGGCGTGGGACGAGAAGATCGCCGAGTCCATCGGCGTGCCGATGCAGATGCTCCCCGAGATCCGCTCCTCCGCCGAGGTCTACGGCGAGATCACCGGCGGCCGGCTCGGCGACCTGCTGGGCGGCATCCCGGTCGCCTCCGCGCTCGGCGACCAGCAGGCGGCCCTGTTCGGGCAGACCTGCTTCTCCGAGGGCGAGACCAAGTCGACGTACGGCACCGGCACCTTCATGGTGATGAACACCGGTGACAAGCTCATCAACTCCTACTCGGGCCTGCTGACCACCGTCGGCTACAAGATCGGCGACCAGGACACGGTCTACGCCCTGGAGGGCTCGATCGCCGTCACCGGTTCGCTGGTGCAGTGGATGCGCGACCAGATGGGCCTGATCTCCACCGCCGCCGAGATCGAGACCCTCGCCCTGACGGTCGAGGACAACGGCGGCGCCTACTTCGTCCCGGCCTTCTCCGGCCTGTTCGCCCCGTACTGGCGCTCCGACGCCCGCGGTGTGATCGCCGGCCTCACCCGGTACGTCACCAAGGCGCACCTCGCGCGCGCCGTCCTGGAGGCCACCGCCTGGCAGACGCGGGAGATCGCGGACGCCATGACGAAGGACTCCGGCGTGGAGCTGACCGCCCTCAAGGTCGACGGCGGCATGACCTCCAACAACCTGCTGATGCAGACCCTCGCCGACTTCGTGGACGCCCCCGTGGTGCGCCCGATGGTCGCCGAGACCACCTGCCTCGGCGCCGCCTACGCCGCCGGCCTGGCCGTCGGCTTCTGGAACAGCACCGACGACCTGCGCGCCAACTGGCGGCGGGCCGCCGAGTGGACCCCCCGCATGGACGCGGAGACCCGCGACCGTGAGTACAAGAGCTGGCTCAAGGCCGTCGAGCGGACCATGGGCTGGCTCGAGGACGAGGAGTAAGAACCGCAATGACCACTCAGTCCACCCTGCAGTCCGTGCCTGCCCTGGGTACGCACCCGGCCTCCGGCTCCAACCCGAGCCGGGCCGAGACCCGGGAGCAGCTCTCCAAGGCGTCGTACGACCTTCTCGTGATCGGCGGCGGCATCCTGGGCATCTCCACCGCCTGGCACGCCGCGCAGTCCGGCCTCAGGGTGGCCGTGGTCGACGCCGGCGACTTCGCCGGCGCCACCTCCTCAGCCTCCTCCAAGCTGCTCCACGGCGGACTGCGCTACCTGCAGACCGGCGCGGTGAAGCTGGTGGCGGAGAACCACTTCGAGCGCCGTGCGGTCTCCCGCCAGGTGGCCCCCCACCTGGCGAACCCGCTCACCTTCTACCTCCCCGTGTACAAGGGCGGGCCGCACGGCGCGGCGAAGCTCGGGGCCGGCGTCTTCGCGTACTCGGCGCTGTCCGCCTTCGGTGACGGCGTCGGCCACCTGCTCTCCCCGGCCAAGGCCGCGCAGGACGTGCCGGAGCTGCGCACCGACAACCTCAAGGCCGTGGCCGTGTACGGCGACGACCAGATGAACGACGCCCGCATGGCGCTGATGACCGTCCGCGCGGCGGTCGACTCCGGCGCGGTCGTCCTCAACCACGCCGAGGTCACCGGCCTGCGCTTCACCAAGGGCCGGGTGACCGGCGCGGAGCTGAAGGACCGGCTGACCGGCGACGAGTTCGGGGTGAACGCGCGCCTGGTGCTCAACGCCACCGGGCCCTGGGTCGACCACCTGCGCCGCATGGAGGACCCGGCGGCCGCGCCGTCCATCCGCCTGTCCAAGGGCGCGCACCTGGTGCTCAAGCGCACCGCGCCCTGGAAGGCCGCGCTGGCCACCCCGATCGACAAGTACCGGATCACCTTCGCCCTCCCCTGGGAGGACATGCTGCTGCTCGGCACGACCGACGAGGAGTTCGAGGGCGACCCGGCGGACGTCGCGGTCAACGACAAGGACATAGCCCAGATCCTCGACGAGGCCGCGTTCTCCATCCGCGACCAGCAGCTCGACCGGGACCTGATCACGTACTCCTTCGCGGGTCTGCGGGTGCTGCCCGGCGGTCCGGGTGACACCGCCAAGGCCAAGCGCGAGACGGTCGTCACCGAGGGCCGGGGCGGCATGCTGTCCGTGGCCGGCGGCAAGTGGACCACCTTCCGCCACATCGGCCGCACGGTGATGAAGAAGCTGGAGGCGCTGCCGGGCCACCCGCTGGGCGAGGACTTCGAGCCCATCGCCTCGCTGCCGAAGAAGCTGCCGCTGCCCGGTGTCGCCAACCCGCGCGCGGTCGCCCACCGGCTGCTGGTCGACGGTCCGGCGCCCGGCCCGCGTATGGCCGCGGACACCGCGCGGCACCTGGCGACCCACTACGGTTCGCTGGCCTTCGACATCGCCCGGCTGGCCAACGAGAACCCGGAACTGGCCGGGCGGGTCCACCCGGACGCCCCGGAGATCTGGGCGCAGGTCGTGTGGGCCCGAGACAACGAGTGGGCCGAGACGGCGGACGACGTACTGCGCCGCCGGACCACGCTGACCATCCGCGGCCTGGCCACCGACGACGTCCGCGCGAAGGTCCAGGGCCTGCTCGACGGGAAGTAGGCCGACGCTCTCCGGGCAGGCCAGGAGGGTGTCCGGCCCCCTCTCGCGGGGCAGTGATCCGTTCACTGCCCCGTGCGAGGGGGCTGCGGGCGGCCCCTCCGCACGCCGTAAGGTTGGGGGGTACGCGAGGGCACGTCGGAAGGAGGCGCTGGGTGATCGAGCTCGAGGGGGTTCCCGAGCTGGTCGACCCGGTCATGGTGGCCGCGTTCGAGGGCTGGAACGATGCCGGCGACGCCGCCTCCACCGCGGTCGCGCATCTCGACAGGGAATGGAAGGGCGAGGTCTTCGCGGCGCTGGACGCCGAGGACTACTACGACTTCCAGGTCAACCGTCCCACCGTCTTCATGGAGGACGGCGTCCGCAAGGTCACCTGGCCGACGACCAGACTCTCGGTGGTGCGGATCGGCGGCGACAAGCCGCGCGACCTCGTCCTCGTCCGCGGCATCGAACCGTCCATGCGCTGGCGCTCGTTCTGCAACGAACTGCTCGGCTTCGCCCACGAACTGGGCGTCGAGCTGGTGGTCGTCCTGGGCGCCCTGCTGGGCGACACCCCGCACACCCGTCCGGTGCCGATCAGCGGGACCACGTCGGACGCCGACCTGGCCCGGCGCATGGACCTGGAGGAGACCAAGTACGAGGGGCCGACCGGCATCGTCGGCATCCTCCAGGAGGCGTGCGCCCACGCGGGCGTACCGGCCGTGTCGCTGTGGGCCGCGGTGCCGCACTACGTGTCGCAGCCGCCCAACCCGAAGGCGACGCTGGCCCTGCTGAACCGGCTGGAGGACCTGATCGGGGTGCGCGTCCCGCTGGGCGAGCTGGCCGAGGACGCCCGCGCCTGGCAGACCGGCGTGGACCAGCTGGCCGCCGAGGACAGCGAGGTCGCCGAGTACGTGCAGTCGCTGGAGGAGGCCCGGGACACCGCGGAGCTGCCGGAGGCCTCGGGCGAGGCCATCGCCCGCGAGTTCGAGCGGTATCTGCGGCGCCGGGACGGCTCCGGGACGGGCGGACCGGGCGGGCACGCCACGGCGGACGGCGGCGACGGGCCGCCCGGCACGCCGTTCCTGCGGGACAACCCCAGCGGCCGGACCCGCCCGCCGCGGCCGCCGAAGGCGACCGGGGACGATGAGGAGTCGTCGGAGGACTGAGCGGGTTCACCGATGTCGGACGGGGGCGCTTCCCGGCGGAAGCGCCCCCGTTCCGCGTCCGTGCGCGGGTGTGCTGCGGCTGTGCGGCTGCCTACAGGGCCACGCCCATCAGGGCGTCCACCGCGCGGGAGACGACGCCGGGCGCGCCCTCGTCCGTGCCGCCGCTCTCCTGCTGACGGGCGGCCCAGCGGTCGACGGCGTCGAGCGCGGCCGGCGAGTCCAGGTCGTTCGCGAGGGCGGCGCGGATCTCCTCGACGAGCGCCTCGGCGGGCGGGCCGTCGGGCCGGGACACGGCGGCGCGCCAGCGGTCCAGCCGGGCGACGGCGTCCCGCAGCACCTGGTCGGTCCACTCCCAGTCGGCCCGGTAGTGGTGGGCGAGCAGCGACAGCCGGATGGCGGCGGGGTCGACGCCGTCGCGGCGCAGCGCCGACACGAAGACCAGGTTGCCCTTGGACTTGGACATCTTCTCGCCGTCGAGACCGACCATGCCGGCGTGGACGTACGCCTTGGCCATGGGGAACTCGCCGGTGAGGGCCTGGGCGTGCGAGGCGCCCATCTCGTGGTGCGGGAAGGCGAGGTCGGAGCCGCCGCCCTGGACGTCGAAGCCCATGCCGAGGTGGTCGAGGGCGATGGCCACGCACTCGATGTGCCAGCCGGGGCGCCCTCGGCCGAGGGACGCGCCGTCCCAGCTGGGCTCCCCTTCACGCGCCGCCATCCACAGCATCGGGTCGAGCGGGTTCTTCTTGCCCGGCCGGTCCGGGTCGCCGCCCCGTTCGGCCGAGAGCAGCCGCATGGCGGCGGCGTCGAGGTGGGAGACGCCGCCGAAGTGCGGGTCGGCCTCCACGGAGAAGTAGGTGTCGCCCTCCAGCTCGTAGGCGGCGCCGGCGTCGCGCAGCCGCTCGACGAGCGGGACGATGCCGGGTATGGCCTCGACGGCGCCTATGTAATGCCGCGGCGGAAGCATCCGCAGTGCCGTCATGTCCTCGCGGAAGAGGGCGGTCTCCTTCTCGGCGAGGGCGGTCCAGTCGACGTCGTCGCGCACGGCACGCTCCAGGAGCGGGTCGTCGACGTCGGTGACGTTCTGGACGTAGTGCACCTGTCGCTTGGTGTCGAGCCACACGCGCTGGACGAGGTCGAACGCGTTGTAGGTCGCCGCGTGCCCCATATGGGTCGCGTCGTACGGCGTGATGCCGCAGACGTAGATGCGGGCGACGGGACCGGGGGCGAGGGTCACCAGGTCTCCGGTCGCGGTGTCGTGGATCCTCAGGTCGCGGCCCTGACCGGGCAGGACGGGGACCTCGGAAGCGGGCCAGGCATGCATGTCATGAGCGTAACCGGACGGATGTTCCGTACACGAACCGGACCGGGCCGGTTGGCCGGTAAGGCGCTCTTGCGCCGGACCGGCCCTCGTGCTTCCGCGGCACCGGGTTGCCTAGACCGGCGGCCAGGGGATGGCCGGCCACTCGCCGCCGGGTTCGGGGTGTTTCCCGGAGGCCAGCAGGGTGTCGACCCGCGCGCGCGTGGCGTCGAGTTCGGCGGGGGTGATGAGGCCGCCGAGTCTGAGCGCCAGGGCGCCGCCGTCCTTGAGGGCCTCTCTGAGGGCGTCCAGGGCCGCCAGGGCCTCCCCGGTGAGCGGGTCGCCCGCCCAGCCCCACAGCAGGGTGCGCAGCTTGTTCTCGGCGTGGAAGGTGACCCCGTGGTCGATGCCGTACAGCCGCTCGCCGTCGGCGGGCAGCAGGTGCCCGCCCTTGCGGTCGGCGTTGTTGATCACGGCGTCCAGTACGGCGAGCCTGCGCAACCGCTCGTCGTCGGCGTGCACGAGCAGCGCGGTGCGGCCCTCGCCGACCTCGGCCAGGGCGATCCCCTTCCAGCCGGGGCCGGGGTCCTCCTCGTCCACCAGGGCGAGCAGTTCCGCCTCCGGCACCGCCTCGATCCACAGCTGGACCATGCCCTCGCCGTAGGGCCCCTCGCGCAGCACGGTGGGCGGGACCAGGCCCCAGCCGGTGGCCTCGGACACCTCGTAGGCGGCGACCTCGCGCTGGGCGAGGGTGCCGTCGGGGAAGTCCCACAGGGGCCGCTCGCCCGCGACCGGCTTGTAGATGCAGGCCGCCTCGCGCCCCTCGTGCGTCACGGTGCAGTACAGCGCGGCGTTGGAGGCCTCACGGATGCGCCCGCGCACGGTCAGTTCACCCAGGGCGAGCAGCTCGGCCGGGGCCGCGTCGGTGGTCACGCTCCGCGGCGGTATCCGTTCTGGCGCGGACATACGTGTCCTTCCGGGTCGAGCGGGAGACTGCACAGGGGGCACGGCGGGCGGCCGGCGTTGACGACGTCGAGGGCGCGCTTGGCGAAGGCCCTGGCCTGGGCGCCGGTGAGGCGGACCCGCAGCATCGGGGGGCCGTTCTCCTCGTCCTGGAGGAGCCGTTCCTCGGCCTCCGCCAGGTCCTCCTCGGACTCGGCCTCCAGCTCCACCAGGGCCTGCGCCTCGACGATCATGCGCTGGTCCTCGCCGTCCCAGGCCAGCGCCATGGTGCCGACCCGGAACTCCTCCTCGACGGGGGTGTCGAGCGGCGCGGTGTCGGACGGCTCGGTGGGGGCCACTGCGGGGACGACGGTGCTGCCGCCGCTGCGTCGCACGACCTCGTCGAGCAGTTCGTCCATGCGCTCGGCGAGGGCGGCGACCTGGGTCTTCTCCAGCGCCACGCTGGTCACCCGGGAGCCTGCGGTGGCCTGGAGGAAGAACGTACGGCGCCCGGGCAGCCCGACCGTGCCGGCCACGAAACGTTCCGGTTGGTCGTAGAGGAACACCTGACGGGACACGTCCTGTCTCCATGGGAGTCGGGGAAAGCGGAAGATCGGGGGCACTGCCGCGACCGGTTCACCCTACTGCGGCGGACGATCACGGTGCGCCCGCACCACCCCCGACCGGGGCCTGGTCGTCCGGCGGCGTCTGCTGCGGGGCCAGGGAGGCGAAGTCGCCGGTGTCACCGAGGCGGACCAGGAACGGCCGCAGGCGCGTGTAGCGGATCGCGGTGACGGAGCAGGGCTCGACGGAGATCCGCTGGAAGAGGTCGAGATGCAGGCCGAGCGCCTCGGCGACCAGGGACTTGATGATGTCGCCGTGCGAGCACATGAGGTAGACGGCGTCGGCGCCGTGGTCGCGCTCCACGCGCGCGTTCCACTCGCGTACCGCCTCGGCGGCGCGGGTCTGCATCGCGCGCATCGACTCGCCGCCGGGGAAGGCCGCGGCGGACGGGTGCGACTGCACCACCTCCATGAGGGGCTCGTCCTTGAGTTCGGCGAGCTTGCGGCCGGACCAGTCGCCGTAGTGGCACTCGCCGATGCGTTCGTCGGTGTGCGCCCGCAGACCGGGCCGGGCGTCGAGCAGCGGCCGGACCGTTTCCTGGCAGCGCTGGAGCGGGCTGGTGACGATCTCGGAGAGTGGCAGGCCGGCGATCCGCGCGGGCAGCGCGGCGGCCTGTGCGGCGCCGCGTTCGTCGAGGGCCACGCCGGGCGTCCACCCGGCGAGCAGCCCCTCGGTGTTGGCGGTGGAACGTCCGTGCCTAACCAGGATCAGCGTGGGCATGCGGCCAGGGTAGGCGTACGGCGCCGTGCAGGGGCGCCGGGGCGAAGGGAGAATGCGTTCGGTGATCGTCGACTGTGCCATCTACCGGGACGGGCACCGCACGGACGGGCCCGAGGACCTGTCCGACGCGCTCGGCGAGGCGCGGTCCGCGGGCGGCTTCGTCTGGATCGGGCTGCACGAGCCGACGGAGGCCGAGTTCGAGCTGGTCAGCCAGGAGTTCGGGTTGCACCCGCTGGCGGTGGAGGACGCGCTCAAGGCGCACCAGCGGCCCAAGCTGGAGGTGTACGACGACTCGCTCTTCGCCGTCCTGAAGCCGGTGGTGTACGAGCCGGACAGCGACGCCGTCTCCAGCGGCGAACTGATGATCTTCCTCGGGGACGCGTTCGCGGTCGTGGTCCGGCACGGCGAGGGTTCCCCGCTGAAGGCCGTGCGGCAGCGTCTGGAGCACGAGCCCCAGCTGCTCGGCAAGGGGCCCACGGCGGTGCTGTACGCGATCGCGGACGCGACCGTGGACCACTACCTGGACGTGGCGGTAGAGCTCCAGAACGACCTGGAGGAGCTGGAGGCCGAGGTCTTCTCGCCGGACGGTGGCGGCTCGCGGCACACGGCTTCCAGGATCTACAACTTCAAGCGGCAGATCCTGGAGTTCCGGCGGGCGACCGGCCCGCTGGCACCGCCGCTGGCCCGGCTGGCCGGGACGGGCGCGTTCGGCGCCGGGGTGCCGTTCGTGAACGACCGGGCGCGGCCGTTCTTCCGGGACGTGAGCGACCACCTCACGCGCGTGAACGAGTCGGTGGAGAACCTGGACCGGCTCGTCTCGGACATCCTGTCGGCGCATCTGGCGCAGATGAGCGTCCGGCAGAACGACGACATGCGGAAGATCTCCGCGTGGGCCGCCATGGCCGCGGTCCCCACGATGATCGCGGGGATCTACGGCATGAACTTCGACCACATGCCGGAACTGCACTGGGTCGGGGGCTACCCGGCGGTGATCCTGCTGATGGCCGTCCTGGAGGTGCTGCTGTTCCGGCAGTTCAAGCGCCGGGGCTGGCTCTAGGGGGGTGTCCCAGTGGCTCAGGCGATCTCGGGGGCCGGGGTGGCCGGGCCGCCGAGCGCGTCGCGGCGGTCGGGGGTCCGCAGCCGCACCATGCGGCGCCAGCCGGCCAGCCGCTCGTAGGCGTACGTCGCGTGGATGCCGGCCGCGAGCAGCGCCGACCTGCCGCGGGACCAGCCCAGGACGCGCCCCATGCGGGCCATCACGGCGAGGCTGACGTCCCGGTGGACGCGGATCTCGGCCAGCGCGCACTCGCGCAGGGCGCGCCGGATGTACGCGCCGTGCCCGTCGGCGGTGTAGCGCAGCAGTTCCTCGTGGGAGTAGGCGAGGTGATTGTCCTCGTCGGCGGAGATCATGCGGACGGCCCGGCCCAGGTCCGGGTCGTCGCCGAAGTGCTTGAGGAGCATCGCCATCTGCTCGGCCGCGCGCTGCTCGGTGACCCTGCTGTGCGCGAGGTAGGTGATGACGTCCCGCACGGTGAGGGGCTGGTCGGCCTTGAGCTTCTCGTGGGCGAGGCCAATGCCGTGCCGCTCCAGCAGCATGGTGTAGTCGGTCTCGGGGGGTACCGCCACGGGTTCGAGGCCGCGCTTCTTCAGCAGGGCGTTGAAGATCCGGCCGTGCTTGTCCTCGTCGGCCCCGTGCCGGGTGATCTTGGGGGCGAGGCCGCGCTCGCTCTCCGGCACCAGCGCGGCGATGCGCGCGTTCTCCCAGCCGCCCTGCGACTCACCGCTGGCAGCGATGGAGCAGAAGAGACGGAACGACTCGTCGTTGTCGAGGATCTCCTGGAACAGGCTCTTCGCCGAAAGCATCGGTGGCACCCTTCTGCCGCTGCAAGGTCCGCAGGTTCCGCACACTCCGCGAATCGAGTCAAGTGCGGAAGCGGGGACTCGGCAACAGGTGCGGCGGGCAACTCCGCCGAAAGAAGGACCAGCGGGGTCACGGGGACGCGTAACCACCGGCGCGCGGAAGCGTTGTTCCCCGTGACGGCCGTGGCGGGGAAGACCCCCGAGCCCCCACCACGGCCGCAGAACCTGCCCGAGGGTCACTCCAGTCCGGCGCGCTCCAGGGCCTCGGTGCCGGCGCGGAGCGCGGCGAGGCGCTCGTCCAGGGTGAAGCCCGCGGGGGCGAGCGTCAGGGTGGTGACACCGGCCGCGGCGTAGGCCTTCATCCGGTCCGCGATCCGGTCGACGGAGCCGAGCAGGGTCGTCTGGTCGATCAGCTCGTGCGGCACGGCCGCGGCGGCGCCCTGCTTGTCGCCGGACAGGTACTTGTCCTGGATCTCGGCGGCCTCCCGCTCGTAGCCCATGCGCTGGGCGAGCTGGTTGTAGAAGTTCTGCTTGCGGCTGCCCATGCCGCCGACGTAGAGCGCGGTGTAGGGACGGAAGGTGTCGGCGAGCGTGGTGACGTCCTTGTCCTCGCCGAGGGCGAGCGGCAGGGTCGGGCAGACGTCGAAGCCGTCGAGGGTCAGGCCTGCCTTCTCGCGCCCGGCGCGCAGGTGCTTGACGGCGGTCTCCTCCAGGTGGTCGGCGGAGGGGAAGATGAGCAGGGCGCCGTCGGCGATCTCGCCGGTCTGCTCCAGGTTCTTGGGGCCGATGGCGGCGATGTAGAGCGGGATGTGCTCGCGCTGCGGGTGCACGGTCAGCTTGATCGGCTTGCCGGGGCCGCCGGGCAGCGGCAGCGTCCAGTGCTGCCCCTCGTACGACAGCCGCTCGCGCGTCATCGCCCTGCGCACGATCTCCACGTACTCGCGGGTGCGGGCCAGCGGCTTGTCGAACTTGACGCCGTACCAGCCCTCGGAGACCTGCGGTCCGGAGACGCCGAGGCCGAGGCGGAAGCGGCCCTGGGAGAGGGAGTCCAGGGTGGCGGCGGTCATCGCCGTCATCGCGGGCTGGCGGGCCGGGATCTGGAAGATGGCCGAGCCCACGTCGATGCGCTCGGTCTGGGCGGCGACCCAGGTGAGCACGGTGGCCGCGTCGGAGCCGTAGGCCTCGGCGGCCCAGCACACGGCGTATCCGAGCCGGTCGGCCTCCTTGGCCACGGCCAGGTTGTCCGCGTCCATTCCGGCACCCCAGTAGCCGAGGTTGATCCCGAGCTGCATGGCCGATTCCCCTTACCCATCAGTAACGTCGCTGGTGTCCCGACCTTAGCGCGCGGAAATCGGTTGTCCACAGGCCCCCACAGCGCAAGCCGTGGCCAGTAATGTCGCCGTTCATGGAGCAGAGGCATCTCGGCCGCACCGGCCTGCGCGTGTCCCGCATCGGTCTCGGCACCCTGACCTGGGGCCGGGGCACGGACGAGCACGACGCCGCGGACCTCTTGAAGACGTTCTGGGAAGCGGGCGGCACTCTCGTCGACACGGCGGACGTGTACGGCGACGGGGAGTCGGAGTACCTGCTCGGCCGTCTCATGGAGGGCCTGGTGCCGCGCCGGGACCTGGTGATCTCGACGAAGGCGGGCAGCGTGCCCGATCCCGACCGCCGCTTCGACGGTTCGCGCGGCCACCTGCTCTCCGCGCTGGACGCCTCGCTCGCCCGCCTCGGCACCGACCACGTCGACGTGTGGCACCTGCACGCCTTCGACCCGCACACCCCGCTGGAGGAGACCCTGCACGCACTGGACGTGGCGGTGAGCAGCGGCCGCGCCCGGTACGCGGGGGTCTCCAACTTCTGCGGCTGGCAGCTCGCCAAGGCCGCGACCTGGCAGCTGGCGGCGCCCGGCGTACGGAGCCGGGTGGCGAGCACGCAGATGGAGTACTCCCTGCTGCAGCGGGGCGTCGAGCGTGAGGTGCTGCCGGCCGCCCTGGACATGGGCGTCGGCCTGCTGCCCTCGTCGCCGCTGGGCCGGGGGGTCCTGACCGGCAAGTACCGCAAGGACGCCACGCCCCCGGACTCGCGGGGCGCCTCGGAGCAGCTGGCGCCGTTCGTCGCGCCCTACCTCGACGACACGGCCGGGCACATCGTGGACGCGGTGGCGACGGCGGCCGACGGGCTGGCGGTGACCCCGCTCCAGGTGGCGCTGGCCTGGATCCGCGACCGGCCGGGCGTGGTCGCGCCGATCATCGGACCGCGCAACGCGCAGCAGCTCACGGCGGCGTTGTCAGTGGAGGCCCTTAGTCTTCCTGACGAGATCTGCCGGGCGCTCGACGACGTGTCGGCGCCGGTGCACCGCTATCCCGATCACGACTGGAGCACGCTGTGAGCACGGAGCCCGAGCCCGCCCCCGAGGACACCGCAGAATCAGTGGACCCCGGGCCGGGAACGCCGGGCTCCGCGGACGCCGCCGGGACCGGCGGGGAGGGGGGCGACGCGGCCACCCCGGCGGCGCAGGTGTCCGAGACCGAGGCCGAGCTGGCCGCTCAGCGGGTCGAGCGGGAGCGGATCGAGCGGCGGAGGGCGGAGAAGCGGGGGCCGATCGAGGCCGGGGGGAAGCTCAGCGGCACGGCGGCCGATCTGCTGGCCGCCGTGCGGGCCGTGGAGGGCGGCGAGAAGCCCGCGGCCACCGTCTTCGGCGACCCCGGTCCGGCCCGCCGCCCCGCCCCGGAGCCGGTGCGGCCGTCCCGGCCCGTGTCCGCCGAACCGTCCGCCGCGCTCGCGGGCCCCCCGCCGGAGACCGTCGAGGCGGTCCGGCGCGTGCTGGCCGAGGGCGGCGCCCCGGAGGCGCTCGCCCCGCAGACCGCCGCCGTCCTCGGCGAGGGGGCGGCGGAGGGCCTGCGCGCGGACCCCTGGCAGCTGCTCCGGGTCGGCGGGGTGCGGCCCGAGCAGGCCGACGGGTTCGCCCGCGCGCTGCTCGGCGCGGAGTGCGGCCCGGAGGACGAGCGGCGCGGCCGTGCCGTCACCGTCTGGCTGCTGGAGCAGGCGGCGCTGGCCGGGCACACCGCCCTGGAGCCGGCGCGCCTCACCGCCACGCTGGCCCAGCGGGGCGTGCCGGATCCCGACGCGGCCGTGCAGAGCACGCTGGCCGAGGGCGAGGCGCTGGCCTTCCAGGACGCCCTGGACGAGCCCGGCGCCCGCCCGGAACGCGCGGCGGGCGGCGCGGAGGGCTCGGGCGAGGGGGGCGAGGGGGCGGACGAACGCCCGGTCCGTGTCCTGATCGGTCTGGAGCGGTACGCGCTCGCCGAGGAGAGCCTGGCCGACGGTCTCGCCCGGCTCGTCAACGCGGCGCCGAAGCAGGACGGTTCGGCCGCGGACTGGGAGCGGGCCGCCGACTCGGCGCAGGGGTCCGCCGCCGAGCTGATCCGCGCCGTCGCGGGCCACGGGCTGGTCCTGCACACCGGCGGGGAGGCCTCCCTGGCCGAACCGGCGGCCCTGCTGCACGCCGCGCAGGCCCTGGGGCTGCGTGCCTGGGCCGCCGCGCCGGGCTCGCTCGGCCGCGACCGCTTCGCCGCGCTGCTGGACTCCGCGGCCGCGGAGGGGCCGGCGGTCGTCACCCTGGCCGGGTTGCTGGCCGGTGCCGAGGGGCCGGGGCGGGACGCCGACGGTGCGGTGGACCTGGATCTGCTGGTGGTCCTCGACGCACCGCAGCTGGACGTCGAGGCGGGCGCGCTGCTGGCGGAGTCACTGCCGGACGGGGCTCGGCTGGTGCTCGCCGGGGACCCGTCGGTGCTCGGCTCGGTGGGGCCCGGCCGGGTCTTCGCGGACCTGCTGGCGGCGGGGATCTGCCCGCAGATCGCCTCACGGCTCCCGGACCCGGGCCCGCTGGGCGAACTCGTCTCCGGCATCGGCATCGGCGAGCTGGGCCAGGTGGAGGCGCCCGGCAAGGAGGTCGTGATCGTGCCGGTGCGGGAGGCGGGCGAGGCCGTGCACCGCACCGTCCAGCTCGTCGCGGACTCGGTGCCGCGCGCGATCGGCGTGCCCGCCGAGGAGACCCAGGTGATCACGCCGGGCCACGGCGGCGCGGCGGGTACCCGGGCGCTCAACGCGGCGCTGAAGGAACGGCTGAATCCCGGCCCCGGCCGCTTCGGCGGCTTCGACCCCGGCGACCGTGTCGCCTACTCCCCCGCGCCGGGCCGTACGCTGCCCGGCCGCGTGGTGAAGGCCGACGCCGACGGACTGCACCTGTCGTGCGGAGGCGGGGACGTGGTCGTCCCGAAGGACCGGGTCGAGGGATCCGTGCGGCACGGGTGGGCCCTCACCGCGCACCAGGCGGTGGGCGGCCGGTGGCCCGCGGTGGTCGTAGTGCTGCCCGGCGACGCCGCGCAGGCCCTCAGCCGCCCCTGGGTCTACACGGCCTTCGGCCGGGCCGCCCGGCACCTCTCCGTGGTGCACGGCGTGGAGCAGGCGCTGCCCCGCGCCGTGGCCGAGGTCCCGGCCAAGCCCCGCACCACCCGGCTGCCGGCGCTGCTCGCGCCGCAGGTCCCGACGGCCGGCTGACCCCGGGCACCGGCCCCTGGAGCGCTCCCGGGGACCGGCCGCTCAGCGCCCCGCGGTCGGACGCGCCGGTTCGGTGTCCTCGTCCGGGCCGAGGTCGTCGTCCAGGTCCGTGTCGAGGTCCTCGTCCAGCTCCCCCGCCCCGACGTCGCCGCTCTCGTCCGCGTCCGCCTCGTCATCGTCATCGTCATCGTCGAGACCGTCGTCGAATTCGTCGTCGAAGACCGCGCTGACGTCGAAGCGGCAGACGACCAGTTGCGGGTCGGCCTGGTCGAACGGGGCCTCCAGCCACTCGCCGGGGTCGGCGGTCTCGTCCGCGGCCGTCACCCAGAGCGTGGAGTCGCCCTCCTCCAGTCCGAACTCCTTGTGCCGGGAGGCGATCTCGTCCGGCTCGAACTCGCCGAAGAGCAGGCCCAGCGCTCCGTGCACCGTGCCGGAGGCCTCCGCGCCCACGCCCTCTTCGTCCGCCGCCTCGACCCGCCGGGCCTGGGCCATCAGACGCTGCGGCTCGGCCACCGAGTAGTCGCGGCGGATCAGCACGCTGAGCGCGCTGGGCTCCTCGGGGCCCGTGTACGGCGGCATCGAGTCCCCGGTGCCGGGGATCTCGAAGGGAGTGACCTCGTCGTACCGGTCGTAGAGCAGTTCGTCGTACGCCTCCGCGGCCGCGGCCAGCTGGTTGAACGCGTCGTAGACGGCCGGGTCGTCCTCCCCCGACCGGCGTTCGACCGCGGCCAGGTGGCGGTCGAGCGCGGTCTTGACGGCCTCGGCGGCGGCGCGTACCTCGGCAGCGGTGGGCTGCGCAGCATCAGACATAGTGCAGACGCTATCCGTACCGGGCCCCAGCCCGCACAATAGATTCGATGCCGGAATACGAATTTGTCGATGTGTACGTGCCGCGCGGGGTCACCCGCAAGGAGACGACACGCCTGCTGACGGAACATGCCGAGTACGGACACTGGGAGTTGTACCGACTGACCCTGTTGCGCGACGGCAGCCGCAAGGTGCGGCTGCGGCGGCGGATCATCCGCCAGGTACGCGCCACCTGGTGAGCCGCAGACGGGCCCCGCCGACGCGGGGCCCGCTCCGCGTACCGCACCGCCCGGGTCAGGCCGAGGCGCGCGCCTTGCGGTAGAGCACCGTGCCCGCGAGCAGCGCTCCCGCGCCCACCGGCAGGGTGAGGCCCAGCGGCAGGCCGCTGCCGGTCTCGGCGAGGCGGGCGTCGCCGTGCGGCTGGGCGGCGTTCCGGGTACCGGAACCGTCCTCGTCCGGGGAGCCGCCCGGGGTCCCGCCGTCCGGACCGTCGGGGCCGTCCGAGCCCGGCGGGGTGTCCGGGTTCTCGGGGTTGCCCGGGTCACCGGGGTTGCCCGGGTCACCGGGATCGCCGGGATCGCCCGGGTTACCCGGGTCACCAGGGTTGCCCGGGTCACCGGGGTCGCCCGGGGGCGTCTTGTGGCCGCCGCCCCCGTTGCCGCAGTCGTTGCCGGTGGCCGGGTTGAGGACACCGACGACGTCGACGCTGTTGCCGCACACGTTCACCGGAACGTGCACCGGCACCTCGACGTGGTTGCCGGACGCGACGCCCGGCGATTTCTTGGCGTGACCGCCGGCGTGCGAGCCCCCGCGCGAGCCGTCCCGGTCGCGGGAGTCGCCGTATCCGCCCGAGCCCCCGGAGGCGCCGCCGCCCCGGTTGGCGCACGAGTTGCCCATCGCCGGATTGAGGACGCCGACGACGTCGACCGTGTTGCCGCACACGTTGACCGGAATGTGCACCGGTACCTGCACGGTGTTGCCGGACAGTACGCCGGGCGAACCCGAACTCGAGCCGTGCGCCCCCGAGTCGGCGTGGGCGGCGCCGCCCGCGGCGGCGATCACACCGGTGGCCGCCGCCATCGTCATCAGGCCCTTGCGGGTGACCTGTCGCATTTCCTGGATCCCTGCCTTGCCCTAGTCCCGTGGTACGGAGAACGCCGGGAAATCCGGCGTTGCCATCGCTCCCCCGCCTCGAAGGCCGATCAGAAGTCCGTCGGCCCCGGAGCGCATGGCGCGCGCTCCGGGGCCGGCGGACTCAGACCCTCATGGGGCGAGGCACAACGTCACTTGTTGACGCAGGCGTTGCCGAAGGCGGGGTTCAGCAGACCGATCACGGAAACCGTGTTGCCGCAGACGTTCACCGGGACGTGCACGGGAACCTGGACGACGTTGCCGGAAAGGACACCGGGCGAGTGCACGGCGGCACCCTGCGCACCGGAGTCGGCGACGGCCATGCCCGCGCCCGCGAGAACCAGACCACCGGTGGCTGCCGCGGCGGCGACGACCTTCTTGAGCATTGTTCCTCCTAGTTGGAAAACGCGATCCCAGCTTGCTGATCGCATCACCTGTAACGAGGAGGAAGTAATGAGGCTACGAGCTTATGAGCGCATTCACTCGTCCCGGTCGACGTCCGCACGCGCGGACGAATACCGGCGCGTGCGGAGCCCGTTGACCCGAGAGGGCGCGGTTCAGGAGGCGTCGATGAAGCGGTCGAGCACCCGTACGCCGAACTGGAGTCCCTCCACCGGCACCCGCTCGTCCACCCCGTGGAACATGCCCGCGAAGTCCAGCTCCGGCGGCAGCTTGAGCGGCGCGAAACCGAACCCCCGGATGCCCAGGTCGTCGAAGGACTTCGCGTCCGTGCCGCCGGAGAGCATGTAGGGGATCGCCTTCGCGGCCGGGTCCTCGGCCACCAGCGCGGACTGCATCGCCTCGACGAGCGCTCCGTCGAAGGTCGTCTCGACGGCCTTGTCGGCGTGCACGTCCTCGCGCAGCACCTTCGGTCCGAGGATCCGGTCGAGGTCGGCGAGGAACTCCTCCTCGTGCCCGGGCAGGAACCGCCCGTCGACGTGCGCGGTGGCCGCGCCCGGAATGACGTTGACCTTGTAGCCGGCCCCCAGCTGCGTGGGGTTGGCGGTGTTGCGCAGGGTCGCGCCGATGAGCTTGGCGATGCCGCCGAGCCTGGCGAGCGTGGCCTCCATGTCGTCCGCGTCGAGTTCGATGCCCATCGCGTCGCCCAGTTCGTCGAGGAACGCCCGGGTCGTCTTGGTCACGCGGATCGGGAACTGGTGCCGGCCGAGGCGCGCAACGGCCTCCGACAGCTCGGTGATCGCGTTGTCGCGGTGGATCATCGACCCGTGCCCGGCGGTACCGGCCACGGTCAGCTTCATCCAGTGCATGCCCTTCTCGGCCGTCTGGATCAGGTAGAGGCGGCGCTGCTCGCTCACTGTGAAGGAGAAGCCGCCCACCTCGCTGATCGCCTCGGTGACGCCCTCGAAGAGGTCGGGGTGGTTGTCGACCAGGTGCCGGGCGCCGTAGGTGCCGCCGGCCTCCTCGTCGGCGAGGAAGGCCAGCACGATGTCGCGCGGCGGCTTGCGTCCGCTGCGCAGCCGGTCGCGGACGACCGCGAGGGTCATCGCGTCCATGTCCTTCATGTCGACGGCACCGCGGCCCCACACGCAGCCGTCGGCGACCTCGCCGGAGAAGGGGTGGTGGGTCCAGTCGTCCGCGTTGGCCGGAACGACGTCGGTGTGCCCGTGGATGAGCAGAGCGGGCCGGGACGGGTCCTCGCCCTCGATCCGGGCCACCGTGGAGGCTCGTCCGGGGTGGGATTCGAAGATCCGCGGTTCGAGCCCCACCTCCGCGAGCTTCTCCGCGACGTACTCGGCGGCCTTGCGCTCGCCCGGCCCCGAGTGGTCGCCGTAGTTGCTGGTGTCGATCCGGATCAGCTCGCGGCAGAGGTCGACGACCTCGTCCTCGCCGGTGACGCTCCTGGCCGTGCCCGAGTCGCTCACGTGGTTCCTCCCGCTGTCGCTGCTGGTGGGTCCCTGCTGGTGGGTCGCTCTCATCCTCTCTCTCCGGACGCCCGTGCCCAAGAAGGGGGGTGATCGGCCACCCCGGAAAGCCTGGTAATGTTTACGTCGTCGCCGCGGGCAACGCCCCGCGCGGCAGACACCTTGTCCGGGTGGCGGAATGGCAGACGCGCTAGCTTGAGGTGCTAGTGCCCTTTATCGGGCGTGGGGGTTCAAGTCCCCCCTCGGACACCAGCTGAAACCCCTGCTGAGCAGGGGTTTTCTGCTTTTCCTCTACAGTGGTCGCCATGACCACCCCTTCCTGCCCCTGCGGGCGGTCCGAGGCGTACGAGAAGTGCTGCGGGCGTTTCCATGCCGGGGCCGCCGCCCCGACCGCCGAGGCCCTGATGCGCTCGCGCTACAGCGCCTTCGTGAAGGGCGACGCCGGGTACCTGCTGCGGACCTGGCACCCGAGGACCCGGCCCGCGCGCCTGGACCTGGGCCCGGGGACGCGGTGGACCGGCCTGGAGATCCTGGACGCGACGGGCGGGTCGGCCTTCCACACCACCGGGACGGTCACCTTCCGCGCCTCGCACCGCGGCGGCTCGCTGCACGAGCGGAGCCGCTTCGAGCGGGTGGACGGGGCATGGGTGTACGTGGACGGGGAGTTCCTCGACTGACGCCCGTCCGGCACTCAGGGTGCCAGGATGTCCAGTTCCTGCAGCGCGCCGACGGTGATCTCCCGGGTCAGCCGCTCGGCGCGCTCGGCGTCCCGGGCCCGTACCGCCTCGGCGACCTGGACGTGCAGGGTGACGGCGGCCGGGTCGGGGTCCTCGAACATCACGTCGTGATGGGTGCGGCCGGCCAGGACCTCGGCGACGACGCCGCCGAGGCGGGCGAACATCTCGTTGCCCGAGGCGGTGAGGATGACGCGGTGGAAAGCCACGTCGTGGAAGAGGTACTCCTCCAGCCGGTGCCCGCGCGAGTTGGCGACCATGCCGAGCGCGCACTCGGTCAGCTCGGCGCACTGCTCCGGCGTGGCGAGCCGTGCCGTCAGGCCCGCCGCGACCGGCTCGACCGCCGACCTCAGCACGGTCAGTGAGCGCAGCTGCCGGGGGCGTTCGGCACCGGCCAGGCGCCAGCGGATGACCTGCGGGTCGTAGACGTTCCACTCGCACTCGGGCAGGACGGTGACGCCCACGCGGCGGCGCGACTCGACCAGGTGCATGGACTCCAGGACCCGGACGGCCTCGCGCATCACGGAGCGCGACACCTCGAAGCGCTGCGCGAGTTCGTCCGTGCGCAAAACGCTGCCCGCGGGGTATTCGCCCGCTGTGATCGCGGGACCGAGGGTGTCCAGTACGCGGCCGTGCAGCCCCCGGCCCGGTGTGCTCATGCACTCAGCGTACGGGGCGCGTCACGGGAACAAAAAGTCAGACTTATATGTCACAGCCTCTTGAATTAGTCGTACCTAATGGGTTTCAGTTACGTCGACATCACGTGTCGACGAAGACAGCAGACAGCGAGAGTGCGATGCAGCGACTGCACACCCCCCATGTCGTCGTGGTCATGGGCGTAGCGGGCACCGGGAAGACCACCATCGGCCCCCTGCTCGCGGCCCGGCTCGGCGTCCCCTACGCCGAGGGCGACGACTTCCACCCGCCGGCCAACATCGCCAAGATGACGGCCGGCACCCCCCTGACGGACGAGGACCGCTGGCCGTGGCTGGACGCCATCGGCGACTGGGCCCACGGGCGTGCGGGACTCGGCGGGGTGGTGAGCAGTTCGGCGCTCAAGCGGTCGTACCGCGACCGGCTGCGGGACGCCGCTCCCGGTGTCGTCTTCGTGCATCTCACGGGCAGCCGTGAGCTGATCGAGGACCGGATGGCGCACCGGCAGGGCCACTTCATGCCGACGGCCCTGCTCGACTCCCAGTTCGCCACCCTCCAGCCGCTCCAGTCGGACGAGGCCGGGGTCGCGGTGGACGTCGCCGGTACGCCCGAGGAGATCGCCGAACGCGCGGCGAGCGCCCTGGGCGACCTGCCCGAGCCGGTCCAGTAACCCCCCGCACCGTCCCCCGAACCCCCATCACCGCAAGGAACCCACCGTGACCAGACTCAGCGTCGAGATGCTGGCAGCGGACACCGTCGAGCCGATCACCTCGGCCGGCCACGCCCAGCTGGGCATCGCCGTGCTCCTCGGCATCGCCGTCATCGTGCTGCTCATCACCAAGTTCAAGCTGCATGCCTTCCTGTCGCTGACCATCGGGTCACTCGCGCTCGGCGCGTTCGCCGGTGCGCCGCTGGACAAGGTCATCACCAGCTTCACCGCCGGGCTCGGCTCCACCGTCGCGGGCGTGGGCGTGCTGATCGCCCTCGGCGCGATCCTCGGCAAGATGCTCGCCGACTCCGGTGGCGCCGACCAGATCGTCGACACCATCCTCGCCAGGGCGACGCCTCGTTCGATGCCGTGGACGATGGTGCTGATCGCCTCGGTCATCGGACTGCCGCTCTTCTTCGAGGTCGGCATCGTGCTGCTGATCCCGGTCGTGCTGATGGTGGCCAAGCGCGGCAACTACTCGCTGATGCGGATCGGCATCCCGGCCCTCGCCGGTCTCTCCGTGATGCACGGCCTGGTCCCGCCGCACCCCGGCCCGCTGGTCGCGATCGACGCGCTCGGCGCCAACCTCGGTGTGACCCTCGCGCTGGGCGTGCTGATCGCCGTCCCGACGGTGATCATCGCCGGTCCGGTGTTCTCGAAGTACGCCGCCCGCTGGGTGGACGTGCCCGCTCCCGACCGGATGATCCCGACGCGCGCATCCGAGGACCTGGAGAAGCGCCCGGGCTTCGGCGCGACGCTGGCCACGATCCTGCTGCCGGTCGTGCTGATGCTGCTCAAGGCGCTCGTCGACATCATCGTCGACGACCCGGAGAACCTGGTGCAGCGCACCTTCGACGTCATCGGCAACCCGCTGATCGCCCTGCTGGTCTCCGTGATCGTCGGTATCTTCACGCTGCTGCGGCCCGCCGGCTTCGGCAAGGACCGGCTGTCGGGCCTGGTCGAGAAGGGCCTGGCGCCCATCGCCGGCATCCTGCTCATCGTCGGCGCGGGCGGCGGCTTCAAGCAGACGCTGATCGACTCCGACGTGGGCCAGATGATCCTGGAGATCTCCAAGGACTGGTCGATCCCGGCGCTGCTGCTGGCCTGGCTGATCGCGGTGGCGATCCGGCTGGCGACCGGTTCGGCGACGGTGGCGACGGTCTCGGCGGCCGGTCTGGTCGCGCCGCTCGCGGCCGACATGTCGACCACGCACGCCGCCCTGCTGGTCCTCGCCATCGGCGCCGGCTCGCTCTTCTTCAGCCACGTCAACGACGCCGGCTTCTGGCTGGTGAAGGAGTACTTCGGGCTGAGCGTCGGCCAGACCATCAAGACCTGGTCCGCCATGGAGACGATCATCTCGGTGGTCGCCGGAGCCCTGGTCCTGCTGTTGTCCCTGGCCATCTAGGCGCACACGACACCGGCAGGTCGGAAGCAGGAGTACGAGATGACGGCTCACCCCCTCTTCGACATCGGCGGGCGCACGGCCCTGGTGACCGGCTCCAGCCGGGGCATCGGGCTGGCCCTGGCCCGGGGCCTGGCCGAGGCGGGCTGCCGCGTGGTCCTCAACGGGCGCGACGGCGAACGCCTCACCGAGGCGGCCGCCGGCCTCCCGGGCGACGTGCACACGGCCGCCTTCGACGTGACCGACGGCCCGTCCGTGGCCGCCGGGATCGCACAGGTCGAGGAGCGGGTGGGCCAGCTCGACATCCTGGTCAACAACGCGGGCATGCAACTGCGGGCGCCGCTGCTGGAGTTCGCGGACGCCGACTGGCACCGCATCCTGGACACCAACCTCACCAGCGCCTTCCTGGTGGGCCGGGAGGCCGCGCGCCGGATGACGGAACGCGGCCACGGCAAGATCGTCAACATCTGCTCGCTGCAGAGCGAGGTGGTCCGCCCGGGCATCGCGCCCTACGCGGCAACCAAGGGCGCGCTGAAGATGCTCACCAAGGGCATGTGCGCCGACTGGGGCCCGCGCGGGGTCCAGGTCAACGGGCTCGGTCCCGGCTACATCGAGACCGAGCTGACCCGGCCCCTGGTCGAGGACGAGGAGTTCAGCGCCTGGGTGCGCGGGCGCACGCCCGCCGGGCGCTGGGGCACCACGGAGGATTTGGTGGGCGGGCTGCTGTTCCTCGTCTCGCCCGCCGCGGACTTCGTCGGCGGACAGGTGCTGTACGTCGACGGCGGCATGACGAGCGTGCTGTGAACGCCGGGGAGGCCGTCATGCGGGGTTGTGTGGTCCACGGCGCCGGTGACCTCCGGGTCGAGGAGCTGCCGGTCCCCCGTCCCGGTCCGGGCGAGGCACTGGTCGCCGTGGCATACGGCGGCGTGTGCGGCTCCGATCTGCACTACTGGCGGCACGGCGGGGTCGGCGACTTCCGGCTGCGCGAGCCGATGCTCCTCGGGCACGAGGTGGTCGGCACGGTGGTGGCGTACGGCTCCCCCGGCACGCCGGGCCCCGGGGTCGGTACGCCTGTCGCCGTGCACCCGGCGACCCCGTGCGGGGTGTGCCCGGAGTGCGTGGACGGGCGGCGCAACGTCTGCCGGGACACCCGCTATCTGGGCAGCGCGGCCCGCTTTCCGCACGTGCAGGGCGGCTTCGCGTCCCGGATCGCCGTCCCGGCCGCCCAGCTCCGGGCCCTCCCGTCCGGCCTCGACCCCCGGCGCGCCGCCCTCGCCGAACCCCTCGCCGTCGCCCTGCACGCCGTGGGCCGGGCCGGGGACCTGACCGGCCGGCACGTCCTGGTGACCGGCGCCGGGCCCATCGGCTGCCTGGTGGTCGCGGCGGCCAGGGCGGCGGGCGCGGCCCGCGTGACGGTGTCGGACCTGCTGCCGGCGGCCCTGGAGTACGCGCGGGCCGCGGGCGCCGACGTGCTGGTACGGGCCGACGACCCGGACCACGCCGGGTGGCCGGCCGAGGTGGACGCGGCGATCGAGGCGTCCGGAGCGGCCGCGGGCCTGGACGCCTGTCTGCGGCTGGTCCGGCGCGGCGGGGTGGTGGTCCAGCTCGGCATGCTGCCGCCGGGCCGGAGCCTCTTCGCGGGCAACCTGGTGGTGAGCCGGGAGATCGAGCTGCGCGGGGCCTTCCGCTTCGACGGTGAGTTCGACGCGGCGCTGGACCTGCTCGCCGCCGAGCCCGCGTTCGACGCGCTGGTCGGCGCGGTGGTCCCGGTGCGCGACGCGGAGTCGGCGTTCGAACTGGCCGCGGACCGGAGCCGGTCCTGCAAGGTGCTCCTCGACTTCGGGGCGGACCCGGCGCTCTGAGGCCCCGGGATCCGCCCGTCTCCTACGCCCTCGCCCGGGTCAGGAGGACGCCGCCTTGTCCAGCTGGAACGCCTCGTTTCCCTGCCCGATGCGGGCGTGCCGCTCGGGCGCCCGCGAGCGCAGCAGCAGTCCCTGCACCACTCCGGCGACGGCCGCGAGGCCGATGATGCCGGGCAGCACCCAGCTCAGGGCGGAGTCGGGACCGGCGCCGACCAGGACGTCGAAGTCCTTGACCGTGTACCCGGCGATCACCAGCAGGGCGACGCCCGCGACGGCGGAGGTGGCCAGCCGCACGCCCTGGGCGCCGGCGGCTCCGCGGCGTACGAAGAAGGCGACCACGGAGAACGAGGCGGTGGCCATCAGCAGGATCACGCCGAGGGCGCCGATGTTGCCGCCCCAGGTGAACAGGTGCAGCACGGGCTGGGTGGGGTCGCCGTTCGGCTTGTCGTCGGCGAGGGCGAACCCGGCCACGACGACCAGGGACACGGCGGTCTGGAGCAGCGAGCCGGTGCCCGGGGCGCCGCTGGAGCCGCTGGTCCGCCCGAAGGCGGCGGGCAGCAGTCCCTCGCGGCCCATGGCGAAGGCGTACCGGGCGACGACGTTGTGGAAGCTGAGCAGGGCGGCGAACATGCCGGTCACGAAGAGCACGTGCAGCACGTCGGTGAAGGTGGAGCCGAGCCGCGACTCGGTCAGGAAGAAGAGCAGTCCGGCGCTCTGCTCCTGGGCGGTACCGACGATCCTGTCCGGCCCGGTGGCGACGGTCAGCGCCCAGCTGCTGAGCGCGAAGAAGACGGCGACCCCGCCGACCGCCAGGAACATGACACGCGGGACCAGCACGTGCGGCCGGCTGGTCTCCTCGGCGTACACCGGCGCCTGCTCGAAGCCGAGGAAGGCGGCGATGCAGAAGCACAGGGCGGTGCCGACCCCGGCGCCGGTCAGGGTGTCCGGGTTGAAGGCGTGCAGCGAGAGCCCCTGCGGTCCCGGGTCGGCGACGGCGGCGATGTCGAAGACGACCACCAGGACCACTTCGATGAGCAGCAGGACGCCCAGGACGCGCGCGTTGACGTCGATCTTCAGCCAGCCCAGCGTGCCGACCGCGAGCACGGCCAGCAGCGCCGGGATCCACCAGGCGACGTCCAGGTCGGCGTAGGTGGCCAGGAGCCCGGAGACCTCGAAGCCGAAGATGCCGTAGATGCCGACCTGGAGCGCGTTGTAGGCGACCAGCGCGACCAGGGCGGCACCCGCGCCGGCGGTGCCGCCGAGGCCGCGGGAGATGTACGCGTAGAAGGCGCCCGCGTTGTGGACGTGCCGGCTCATCTCGGCGTACCCGACGCTGAAGAGGATCAGCACCACGCCGAGCAGCACGAAGAGCAGCGGCTGTCCCACGATGCCCATCACGGCGAAGGTGGTGGGCATGACGCCCGCGACCACCATGAGCGGGGCCGTGGCGGCGAGCACGGACAGCAGCAGCCCGCCCGTGCCCAGCCGGTCGGCGCGCAGCGCGCGCTCCTCGCCCTTGAAGGTGCTGATGGCGCCACCGTTCGCGGTCTGGGTCGTGCTCGAACTGCCCGTGGTCATCGGGGGACGTCCTTCTCTCGTCTGCGGGGGTGGTCAGGCCGTACCGAGCGCGCTCGCGCGGGCCGCGCGGAAGGCGGGTAACGGGTCGCGGTCGGGATACGACCAGGGGGCGGGCGTGACGTGCTCGCCGATGCGGTGGAAGAGGGCGGCGGCCTCGGCGCCCCGGCCCTCGCAGTACTTCGCGTGGGCGAGGAAGTTGAGGTCGATCAGCCGGCGCGGATGGCCGTCCTGCTCCCACTCGAGCCACCAGTCGAAGGCCGCCTTCATCACCAGGCGGGCGCGGCGCCCCGCCCAGTGGCCGGCCGCGTGCGGTTCGCGGGGCTCGTGCCCGGCGGCGGCGAGCACGCGGTAGCGCTCGGCGTGCGCGACGACCGGGAGGATGGCCAGCGGGGAGTCGGCGGGGGCCTGCTCGGCGGCCCAGTTGGCGAAGTCGTACACCTCGTGCAGCGGGTCGAGGCCGCCGTCGCCGCCGCGCTCGGCGAGCCGGGCGACCATCAGGTGGTGGGCGTGGTGGTGGTCGGCGTACCGCACGCGGACCTCGTCGAAGACCCGGACGACGTCCTCCTCGGCGCCCAGCGAGCGCTCCAGCATGAGGAGCCCGAGCCAGGGCGTGGGGTCGCCCGGCACCAGCGCGGCGGCGTCCCGGCAGGCTTCCCGGGCCCGGGAAGCCTTCTCCTCGCCCCGCAGGGCGCGATGGACCAGGGCGAGGGCGAGCAGCACCGACGCGTCGGCGGAGTCGGGTTCGGCGAGCAGCCACTCGCGGGCCCAGGGGGCGCAGTAGGGCTCCTTGGCCAGGACGGCCACCCGATGTCCCCGGCGGTCCCAGTCGTCACCCGTGTGGACCAGCAGGGACCGGACGGACTGCCAGCGCCCCTGGGCCAACGCGGCGCGGGCGGCTACGAGTTCGGCGTCGTCGAGGGCCTCGTCGAACGTCTGGGCCGCGCGTCTGCGGCCGCGGCCGAGGGGAGGCGGGGGTGGGGACACCGCGGGAAACTTCCTCACGCGACGCGGGGGGTCGTCGTAGCCGGACTGCCATGAACCGATCACGCACAGCAAACCGGCCGCCAAGGCTTGACGTCAAGAGGATTCCGTTCGTTACACGCGTCAACTCAGGTGCGGGCAGGGCAACTTGACCGGACCGCACCCCGAATGCCGCGCTCGCCCGGCGACCGGCCGCCGCCGACACTAGAGTCGGCGTCGACGCACCCGTGACCCGACTGACGATCGAGGTACGCAGCGTGTCGGTTCTGGTTCTGGTTCTCGCCGTGAGCGCCGCGTGCTGCCTGGGCTTCGGTTTCGTCCTCCAGCAGAACGCCGCGCAGCGCGCTCCACTGGGCGACTTCCTCTCGCCCCGCCTGCTGCTCGACCTGGTCCGGGTACCTCGCTGGCTGGCGGGCATGGGGCTGATGGCGGCCGGCATGGTGCTGGGCGCGATCGCGCTGGGCGGCGGCGAACTCACCCTCGTCGAGCCCCTCCTGGCGACCAACCTCCTCTTCGCCCTCGCGCTGTCCCGCCTCCAGACCCGGCAGCCGCTGGGCCCGCAGGGCTGGGCCGGCCTGGCGCTGCTCGCGGGCGGGGTGACGGCGTTCATCCTGGCGGGCGAGGTGCGCGGCGGCAGCGCGGTGAGCGACCCGTTGCGGCACTGGCTGATCATCGGCGTGATGCTGGGCGCGGCCCTCGTGCTCACGGCGTGCGCCGGACGCTTCCGGCTGACCTGGGGCCCGACCCTGCTGGCCCTGGCCGCCGGGCTGCTCTACGGGGTGCAGGACGCGCTGACGCGGGTCAGCGGACGCCGCTTCTCCGCGGGCGGCCTCGCGGAACTGCTGACGGGCTGGCAGCCGTACGTGGTCGTAATCCTCGGCGTCACCGGCCTGGTCCTGGTCCAGAGCGCCTTCGAGACGGCGCCGCTGCGCAGGTCACTGCCCGCGCTGACGGCCGCCCAGCCGCTCGCGGGCATCGCCTGCGGGGTCGGTTTCCTCGGCGACCGCCTGCGCACCGACACCGCGGCGCTGGCCTGGGAGGCGGGCGGGCTCACGGCCGTGGTGGCCGGCATCGTGCTGCTGGGCATGCATCCGGCGATGCCGCAGGGCACGGGCGAGAGCGGGCGCGAACGGGCCCTGCAGCGGCGCTGACCCGCCGCTGCTTGGATGGTCGGCATGAGCGCTGCTGACGAGATCCTCGACATCGTCGACGAGCACGACCACGTCGTCGGACAGGCCCGGCGGGGCGACGCGTACGCACGTGGACTGCGCCATCGCTGCGTGTTCGTGTGGGCCCGGGACGCGGAGGGCCGGGTCTTCGTGCACCGCCGCACGGCGACGAAGCTGGTGTTCCCCTCCCAGTACGACATGTTCGTCGGCGGGGTGGTGGGCGCGGGCGAGTCCTACGACGACGCGGCGCTGCGGGAGGCGGAGGAGGAACTGGGGGTCACCGGGCTGCCGCGCCCTCGGTTCCTCTTCAAGTTCCTGTACGACGACGGCGCCGGGCGGGCCTGGTGGTCGGCGGTGTACGAGGTGCGCTGCGAGGGCCCGGTCTCTCCCCAGGTGGAGGAGGTGGCCTGGCACGGGTTCCTGCCGGAAGCGGAGCTGGAACGGCGGCTCGGGGAGTGGGAGTGGGTGCCGGACGGTCTGTCGGCGTACACGCGGCTGCGGGCCTGGCGGGGGGGACGCGGCAGGGGGCGGGGGGCGGGGGCGGGCGGGGGGGGGTGAGGCGGGGGCGGGGCCGGCGGCCCCGGGGGGCCCCCCGGGGGGGGG
>NZ_QHJH01000005.1 GCF_003947455.1 Streptomyces sp. WAC 04229
GGAGATCCCCCCGCCGCCACCCGCGCCGCCGGGACGAGCGCCGGCACCCCGGGCGTGCGGTACGACGGCCGAGACGGCAGCGGTCACCTTCCCGGAGGCAGGCCGCCTACGCCGGAGCCCCCGCGGCCGGGTCCGGTGCGGAGACGTCCAGCGGGCGGGCGGACCGCGCCGCGAGCGGGGCCGGGGCCACCGGGGCGGGCGCCTGGACCGGCCCGGCGGCGAGGTCCGTGCGCTGCGGGGGCAGCGACACCGGCCGCAGGGGACGCGGGCCGGACACCACCGAGTAGTCCTGGCCCAGGAACGGCGGCTCCAGTTGGCCCGGGTCGTCGCCAAGGGCCAGCCGGACGGCAGCCCACGGCGCGTTGACCCCGCACAGCGCCAGCTGGTGCAGCCCGCCGGCCGGCCGGGTGTTGACGTCCATCAGGACCGGCCGGTCCCCGTACATCCGGAACTGCACGTTGGACAGGTGGTGCAGCCCGAAGGCCTCCGCGATCCGCCGGGCCGGCGCCAGCCACTGCTCGTGCAGCGTGAACCCGCGGCGGCGGCCGTTCTTGGTCCGGCCGACCGCGAGCCGCACCCGGTTGTCGGGTCCGGTGAGGCAGTCCACCGACACCTCCGGCTGTTCGAGCCGCGGCATCACCAGCCAGTCGACCGGCTCCTCGGCCGCCCGCAGCGCCTCGACGACCAGCGGCAGCGGAACGGACGGGCTCGGAAACCCGTTCAGGTGCGCGAGGGAGAAGGAGTCCCGGGTGACCATCCGGAAGCCCACGCCGCCCGCGCCGGAGGCCGGCTTGAAGCACGCCCGGTGACCGTGCGCCTCCAGCTCCTCCACCGCGAGGACGAGTTCGTCGGCCGTGCGGACCCGCCACCACGGCGGCACCGGCACGCCGATCGCGCGCACCGCCTCGTAGGCGATCACCTTGTCCTGGAAGACCGCCACCGCTTCCGGGGGCGGCGCGAGCAGCGCCGTACCGGACGCCTCGAACTCGGCGCGGTGGGCCACGACCGCGGACTGGTGCAGCCGGGGCACGAACACGTCGATGCCGCGTCGCGCGCACTGGTCCAGGGCGTACTCGACGTATCCGGCCGGGGACAGACCCTCCGGCTCCAGCTCGGCGGTGTCCGCGGCGGCCAGCACCGGGGAGTCCGGGTCGCCGTGCGTGGCATGGATCTCGACGGCCCGGTCGGCGGGATTTCTGCGCAGCTGATCCATGAAGAAGACGTTCTCCGCGTACGTACGGTTGAGCCAGACGCGTACGGGAGAAACCATGCAAGCCGCCTTTCGGGGTTCGCGGGCAGGGCGAAGCGGGCCGTGCCCGGCCAGGGGGTTGGAGGGACACCAGGGCCGCTCTGCGCGAAGGGAGAGTCGTGGCGGTGGTGTTGGGGCGATCATAGGGGTACCCGCGCCCCCGAGCGCAACGAGCGTCACACCGATGCTCCGGGCCGGGGCGGGCCGCTCTTGTGACGGGGTGGGGGATGTGATCTCGTGGCGTGGAAGCGAGCACGCCGAAGGGGTGGGGGATGACGTCGACGTCCGGTGGCCGGGAGCAGCTGTGGGCCGTCAGCGACCTGCACGTCGGATACGCGGAGAACCGGGCGCTGGTCGAGAAGATGCGGCCCGGCTCCGACGACGACTGGCTCCTGGTCGCGGGCGACGTCGCCGAGACCGTCGCCGACATCCGCTGGGCCCTCGGCACCCTCGCGGACCGCTTCCGCCGGGTCGTCTGGGCCCCCGGCAACCACGAACTGTGGACGCATCCCGAGGACCCGGTCACCCTGCGCGGCGTCGCGCGCTACGAGCACCTGGTCGAGGTCTGCCGTGAGCTGGGCGTGACCACACCCGAAGACCCCTACCCGGTGTGGGAGGGGGCGGGCGGTCCGGCGGTCGTCGCACCGCTGTTCCTGCTCTACGACTACTCGTTCCTGCCCGACGGGTGCGCCACCATGGACGAGGGGCTGGCGTACGCGCACGGCACCGGCGTGGTCTGCAACGACGAGTTCCTGCTGCACCCCGACCCGTACCCGAGCCGCGGGGCCTGGTGCCGGGCGCGGGTCGCGGACACCGAGCGCAGACTGGCCGCGCTCCCTGCGGAACTGCCGACGGTCCTCGTCAACCACTACCCCTTGGACCGTCACCCCACCGAGGTCCTGTGGTACCCCGAGTTCGCCATGTGGTGCGGCACCGACCGGACCGCCGACTGGCACCGCAGGTTCCGGGTCGCCACGATGGTCTACGGGCACCTGCACATCCCGCGGACCACCTGGCACGAGGGTGTCCGCTTCGAGGAGGTCTCGGTGGGCTATCCGCGCGAGTGGCGCGGGCGGCCCGGTCCGCCGGGACAACTGCGCCGCATCCTGCCGTCGCCGGCGTCCGAGGAGGTCTCCCCTTGACCGCTCCCCTGCTCGAGGAACTGCTGCCCGACACGGTCGTGGCCGTGGAGGCGCGCGGCCTCGACGACACCGGGCACCTCCCGCTCCTCCCGGAGGAGGAGCCGCTGATCGCACGGGCGGTCGCGAAGCGGCGGCGTGAGTACACCGTGGTCCGGTCCTGCGCGCGCCGGGCCATGGAGAAGCTCGGCGTGCCCCCGCAGCCCGTGCTGACCGGGGAACGCGGTGCGCCGCGCTGGCCGGACGGGCTGACCGGGAGCATGACCCACTGCGACGGCTACTGCGCCGCCGCCCTGGTCCGCCTCACCGACCTGGCCTCCCTCGGCATCGACGCCGAACCCGACGGGCCCCTCCCGGAGGGCGTCCTGGAGGGCGTGGCGCTGCCCGCCGAGAAGGAGCGGCTGCGGCTGCTGGCCGAGCGACGGCCCGGCATCCACTGGGACCGGCTGCTGTTCAGCGCCAAGGAGTCCGTCTACAAGGCGTGGTTCCCCCTCACCGGGCTGTGGCTGGACTTCGCGGAGGCGGACATCGAGTTGGCGGTGGACCCGGTCGATCCGCGCCGCGGCACCCTGCGCGCCGCCCTCCTCGTGCCCGGCCCGACCGTGGGCGGGCGGCGCGTGACCCACTTCGACGGCCGCTGGAACGCCCGTGACGGCCTGGTCGCCTCGGCGGTCACGGTGCCGCACGCCTGAGGGGGCGTCAGGGGCGGGGGTACCGGCTTCTCAGCAGCCGGAAGAACTCCTCCTCGTTCCCCGTGAGGCCCGCCGCCTGAAGGGCCCGGTCCGCCTCGGCGAGTACCGAGGGCGGGACGATCGGCGGGCGGGCGGCGCCGGGCGGCCCCGACGCGGTGTCGAAGCCGGCCCGCACCGTGTGCAGCAGGCGCAGATAGGCCTGCACGGCGGCGCGCTCGTGGTCGGTCAGTACGGTGGCGGTGGTCATCGCCCGGCTCTCCCCACAACGACGTCGGCGGTCACGTGCCCCCGCACGGCGGTGGCACCCTTCCAGCTTGCCGTCCACCACTGACAATCCCGCCGGACCGCGCCCGGCGCACCGGCCGCAACCGCCCGCCGGGGGCCGTCAGCCCAGGTAGCCGAGCGACGCGCCGATCCGCCCCGCCAGATGGTCCCGCTGCACCGGACCGCGCAGGGCCGAACCCGCGAGCCACGTGCGGCACTTGCTGGCCAGCAGCAGACCGAAGGCCTCCGCCTCCTTCTCCTCGGCGAGGTCGAAGTGGGAGCGGGCGGCGACCGCGCGCACGGTGGCCCGCAGCGCCTCCTCGTCCCGGTCCGCGCCGTCCCCGCCCAGCAGCCGGGCCGCCACCGTGGCGCCCTCGACGTGGTGGCCGCCGTGCCCGGCCTTCATGTGCCACAACTCGTGCCCGAGGATCACCAACTGGTGTTCCGGCGCGGTGCGTTCCTCGACGACGACCAGGTCCCGGTCGGCCATGTCGAGCCACAGTCCGCTGGCGGTCCCGGGGGGAAAGGCGGCCATGCGGAAGACCACGGGACGGCCCCGCCGCCGGCTCATCGCCTCGCACAGTGCCGCGTACAGCTCGGTGGGCCGCGCCGGTGCGGTCAGGGACAGCTCCTCGACCAGCTCGCCGCACAGGCGGCGCATGTCCTTGCCGATGCCCACGGTTCTCCCCACGCTCACGACTCGGGCCGCTTGACGCTCTCCAGGAGCATGTCCAGCCACTCGGCGACCTTGTCGCGGTGCTGGTCGGTGGGCAGTTGGGCGGCGCGCCAGGCGATGCCGCGCACCCCGTGGTCCTGCAGCAGCCGCTCCAGCGGGTCGTCGGCCACGGCCGCCGCCCTCCGCTCCCGGTCGGCGAGCTGCTGGAGCAACTCCTGCTCGGTGTGCTGGAGGGCGCCCACGAGCGCCTCGGGGTCCTCGGCCGTGAGGAATCCGGCGTGCACCCGGAAGAAGCGCTGCAGCGCGTCGCAGTGCTCCATGGTCGGCCGCCGGTCGCCGTTGATGAGCGCGCCCGCCTGCTGCCGGGACATGCCGGCGCCGTCGGCGATCTCCTGCTGGGTGTACTTGCGGCCGTTGGGCTTCAGCCGGGTGCGGCGCAGCAGGTCGAGCCGTTGCAGGAAACGCGTCTGCACGTCGGGCTCACCCGCGGGCCGCCCGCCGAGCAGGGCGCCGACCACGGGCTCGGGGACACCGGAGGCCGCGGACAGCCGTCCGACGTCGAAGACCTCGGCGTGCGGCACACCGAGCCGGTCCGCGAGCGCAGCGACCCGGGCGACTACGGCGGCCGGCGCGGTGGCCGGCATGGCGCCCGGATCCTCGAAGCCACCCGTCACCGACAGCTCCCCTATGTCTCTCACAGGCCTCACAGGCTTCTCACAAGCGGTTGCCGTGAACTCCCGGAGAGTAGCCTGCCGCTCGAACTCACATCCAGGTCTCGCCACAACTGTGGCCTATTTCAGCCGTCAACAGGCACGAAATGCCACGATAGTTGACACGCCTCGCGTCGGGGCACCAGGATCGGGACGCCGCGAGAAGGCCGCATAGGCAAGAGGGGTGACCTCCCGATGGCATTTCAGGCAGGAGGGCAGCGGCCGGCGCCGCCGCCCGGCCCCGCGACCCCCGAGACCCAGGCGTATCTGCAGGACTACACCGCCCTCCTGGACGCCGTGCCCTTCCCTTCTCTCGTCGTCGACCACCGCTGGGACGTGGTCCTGGCCAACGGCGCCTTCCGGACACTCTTCCGGGGCGCAGGACCGCACCCGACGGCCATGCCGGACGACAACTTCCTGCGCTTCGTGCTGTTCCACCCGGACGCAGCCGAGGTGCTCGGTGAGCACGAGTCGAGCTGGTGCCTGCCCATGCTGGCGCACTTCGCCGCCACCCTGGAGCGGTACGGCCACGACCCGGGGCTCCAGGCGGTGCGCCGCGACATCGCCCAGGACCCGATCATGGAAGCCGCCTACCGCCAGGGCCTGCCCCACTGGATCCGTGCCGTCGGCGCCCGGGCCGTCGAACACGACGGTGCCGTACGGCCGCTGCGCCACCCCGACCCGCGCCGCGGCACCACCGAGTGCCGGGTCGTGGTCGAAACGCCCCCCGCGCTGGAGGAGTTGGGGTACACCCGGCTGACGCTCGTCCTGCGCGAGCCGCGCCGCACCCCGCACCGCCCGCAGCGCGCCCGCCGCGCCGCCGCCTCCCACCTGAGGGTCGTCCCCGCAGGCGAGTGAACGGCGGTACGGCCGCCCGCGGCACTGTTCCCAGCCACTGTGGTATGTGACATAGTACTGGCGTGACGGAGTCGCTGACCTGCGATGTCGTAGTGGTCGGAGCCGGGATGGTGGGCGCGGCCTGTGCCTTCTACGCCGCCCGCGAGGGGCTCGACGTAATCGTGGTGGACCGTGGCCACGTGGCCGGAGGCACCACCGGAGCGGGGGAGGGCAACCTCCTCGTCTCCGACAAGGAGCCCGGCCCCGAGCTGGACCTCGCCCTGCTCTCCGCCCGCCTGTGGACCGCGCTCGCCGGGGAACTGGGCCGCGAGGTCGAGTACGAGCAAAAGGGCGGAGTCGTCGTCGCCACCACCCCCGAGGCGCTGACCGGCCTGGAGACGTTCGCCGCGGGACAGCGGGCGGCCGGGGTGGAGGCGGTGTCCGTGCCCGCCGACCGGCTGCCCGACCTCGAACCCCACCTCGCCCCCGGCCTGGCGGGCGCCGTGCACTATCCGCAGGACGCCCAGGTCATGCCCGCCCTGGCCGCCGCCCACCTGCTGCGGGCGTCCGGCGCCCGGCTGCACACCGGACGCACGGTGACCGGCTTCCTGCGCGCCCCGGACGGCGCGGTGCGCGGGGTGCGCACCGACAGGGGCGCCCTCCACGCCCCGGCGGTCGTGAACGCGGCCGGGCCGTGGGGCGGCGAAGTGGCCGCGCTGGCGGGCGTACGGCTGCCGGTCCTGCCCCGGCGCGGCTACGTCCTCGTCACCGAACCGCTGCCGCCCCGGGTGCGGCACAAGGTGTACGCGGCGGACTACGTCGCCGACGTGGCCAGCGACTCGGCGGCCCTGCAGACCTCACCGGTGGTCGAGGGCACCGCCGCCGGGCCGGTGCTCATCGGCGCCAGCCGGGAACGGGTCGGCTTCGACCGCTCCGTGTCCCTCCCGGCACTGCGGGCCCTGGCCTCCGGCGCGACCCGGCTCTTCCCCTGCCTCGCACGGGTGCGGGCCCTGCGCGCGTACGCCGGCTTCCGGCCGTACCTGCCCGACCACCTGCCGGCCGTCGGCGCGGACCCCAGGGTGCCCGGCCTCTACCACGCGTGCGGGCACGAGGGCGCCGGCATCGGCCTGTCCACCGGCACCGGGCAGCTGGTCGCCGGGCTGCTGAGCGGCGCGCGGCCCGTCCTCGACCCGGCCCCGTTCCGCCCCGACCGCTTTCCCGAGGAGGTCCGGTGAATCCGCTGCGGCTGGTCCGGGCGCGGCCCGCGCCCCCCTTCACGGTCACCGTCGACGGCAGGCGGACCGAGGCGCTGCCCGGCCGGACGGTCGCCGCCGTGCTCTGGGCGGCCGGCGTCACCTCCTGGCGCACCACGCGGGGGTCGGGCCGCCCGCGCGGGGTCTTCTGCGGTATCGGGGTGTGCTTCGACTGCCTGGTCACCGTCAACGACCGCCCCAACCAGCGGGCCTGCCTGGTGCCGGTGCGGCCCGGCGACGTGATCCGCACCCAGGAGGGCACGGGCCATGCGGACTGAACTCGTGGTCGTCGGTGCGGGTCCGGCCGGGCTCGCGGCGGCGCTGGCGGCGGACGCGCGAGGGGTACGGGTCACCGTCCTGGACGGCGCGGACGGGCCGGGCGGGCAGTACTTCCGGCAGCCCGCCGCCGCACTGGACGCCCGTCGGCCCCGGGCGCTGCACCACCGGTGGCGCGCCTGGGAGCGGCTCCGGGACGCACTCGCCACCAGCGGCGTACGCGTCCTGCCGGACCATCACGTCTGGTACGTGGAGGCGAGGTCCGGTGCCTTCACCGTGCACTCCCTGCTCGGCCCCGAGCAGGAGGAGCCGGCCGCCGTGCACGCCGACGCGGTGCTGCTCGCCACCGGCGGCTACGAACACGTCCTGCCCTTCCCCGGCTGGACCCTGCCCGGCGTCGTCACGGCCGGCGGCGCCCAGGCCATGCTCAAGGGCGGTCTCGTGGTGCCCGGACGGACCGCCGTCGTCGCCGGGACCGGGCCGCTGCTGCTGCCCGTGGCCACCGGCCTCGCGGCGGCCGGGGTGCGGGTCGCGGCGCTCGTGGAGTCGGCCGACCCGCGCCACGTCGCCCGGCAGGCCCGCGCCCTGGCCGGCAAGTTCCCGGAGGCCGCCGGATACGCGGCCCGGCTGCTGCGCCACCGCGTCCGCCCCCGCACCCGGCACACCGTCGTCCGCGCCCACGGCGACGACCGCCTCGCCGGTGTCACCGTCGCCGCCCTCGACGCCGACGGACGCGTGCGGCGCGGCACCGGGAGGTACCTGCCCTGCGACACCCTGGCCGTCGGCCACGGCATGCTCCCGCACACCGACCTCGCCGACGGGCTCGGCTGCCGCCCGGACGGACCGACGGTGGCCGTCGACGCCGAACAGCGCACCAGCGTCCCCGGCGTGTGGGCGGCGGGGGAGGCCACCGGTGTCGGCGGCGCCCAGCTCGCGCTCGCCGAGGGGCACATCGCCGGACGTTCGGTCGCCGCCCGGCTGCGCGGCACCGAGCCCGACCCCGCCGGATGGGCAGCGGCCGCCAGGACCCGGGACCGGCTGCGGCGGTCCGCGGACGCCCTCGCCGCCGCCTTCACGCCACCCGCCGCCTGGACCGGGCGGATCACCGACGACACCCTCGTCTGCCGCTGCGAGGAGGTCACCGCCGGTGCCGTCCGCGAGGCCGTCGACGAACTGGGCGCGGGCGACGTCCGCACCGTGAAGCTGCTGACCCGGGCCGGGATGGGCTGGTGCCAGGGCCGGATGTGCG
Source organism: Streptomyces sp. WAC 04229 (assembly GCF_003947455.1). Lineage (GTDB taxonomy): Bacteria > Actinomycetota > Actinomycetes > Streptomycetales > Streptomycetaceae > Streptomyces. Next base: position 8,346 of record NZ_QHJH01000005.1, read on the forward strand.
GCGCCGCCGTCGCGGGCATCGCGGGATGCGAACCGGCGCCCTCCCGGCGCGTCTTCGCCCGCCCCGTACCGCTGGGCGTCCTCGCCCGCCCGGAACCCGACCCGCGAGAAGAGAACCCCGACCCGCGGGCAGAGAGTCCTGACCCGCGAGCAGAGAGTCCTGAACCGCGAGCAGCGGGCCCCGACCCGCGAGCAGCGGGCCCCGACCCGCGAGCAGAGAGTCCTGAACCGCGAGCAGCGAGCCCCGAACCACGTGAAGAAGCCCCCCGACGGCCCGAGAGAGGACCCTCATGACCGACCACCGTCCCTGGCGCGGCGTCCTCGTCGCCACCGCGCTCCCGCTCCACGACGACCTCTCCGTCGACCACGACGCCTACGCCGAGCACTGCGCCTGGCTCGTGGCCAACGGCTGCGACGGCGTGGTCCCCAACGGCTCCCTCGGCGAGTACCAGGTGCTCACCCCCGAGGAGCGTGCCCGGGTCGTCGAGACCGCCGTCGCAGCGGTCGGCGGACAGCGCGTCATGCCGGGCGTCGCCGCCTACGGGTCCGCCGAGGCCCGCCGCTGGGCCGAGCAGGCGGGCGAGGCGGGCTGCGGGGCGGTGATGCTGCTGCCGCCCAACGCCTACCGGGCCGACGAGCGTTCCGTCCTCGCGCACTACGCCGAGGTCGCCCGGACCGGGCTGCCGGTGGTCGCCTACAACAACCCCATCGACACCAAGGTCGACCTGGTGCCCGAGCTGCTGGCCCGACTGCACGGCGAGGGTCACGTCCAAGCGGTGAAGGAGTTCTCCGGCGACGTCCGCCGGGCCTACCGCATCGCCGAACTCGCCCCCGACCTGGACCTGCTGGTCGGCGCCGACGACGTCCTGCTGGAGCTGGCGATCGCCGGGGCGAAGGGCTGGATCGCCGGATACCCCAACGCGCTGCCCGCCGCCTGCGTCGAGCTGTACCGCGCGGCCGTCGCCGGCGACCTGGCCACGGCCGAGCCGCTCTACCGGCAGCTGCACCCCCTGCTGCGCTGGGACTCGAAGGTCGAGTTCGTCCAGGCCATCAAGGCCTCCATGGACCTCGCCGGACGCCGCGGCGGTCCCTGCCGCCCACCCCGCGTGCCGCTGCTGCCCGCGCAGGAGGCCGCAGTCCGCGCCGCCACCGAGAAGGCACTCGCGGCCGGACTGGCGTAGCGGAAGCGCGAGGAGGGGAGCACCATGCGCAGCAAGCTCGTCCTGCACGCCGTCGACTCGCACACCGAGGGCATGCCCACCCGGGTGATCACCGGCGGCATCGGCACCATCCCGGGCGCGACCATGAACGAACGGCGGCTGTACTTCCGCGAACACCGGGACGACGTCAAGCGGTTGCTGATGAACGAGCCGCGCGGGCACGCCGCCATGAGCGGTGCGATCCTCCAGCCGCCCACCCGGAGCGACTGCGACTGGGGCGTCGTCTACATCGAGGTCTCCGGCTACCTCGCCATGTGCGGCCACGGCACCATCGGTGTGGCGACCGTCCTGGTGGAGACCGGCATGGTCGAGGTCGTCGAACCCGTCACCGCCATCCGCCTCGACACCCCCGCCGGGGTAGTCGTCGCCGAGGTCGCGGTGGAGGGCGGCGCCGCCAGGGCCGTGACCCTGCGGAACGTACCGTCCTTCGCCGTCGGCCTCGACCGAGAGGCGACCCTGCCCGACGGCCGGACGGTGACGTACGACCTCGCCTACGGCGGGAACTTCTACGCGATCCTGCCGCTGGAGCGGCTCGGGCTGCCCTTCGACCGGTCCCGCAAGGACGACATCCTCGCCGCCGGTCTGTCCCTGATGGCCGCGATCAACGCCGAGGGCGAACCGGTACACCCCGAAGACCCGTCCATCCACGGCTGCCACCATGTCCAGGTGACCGCACCCGACTCCACCGCCCGCCACTCCCGGCACGCCATGGTGATCCACCCCGGCTGGTTCGACCGCTCGCCCTGCGGCACCGGCACCAGCGCCCGCATGGCACAGCTGCACGCCCGGGGCGAACTCCCGCCGCACACCGAGTTCGTGAACGAGTCCTTCATCGGCACCCGGTTCACCGGCCGGCTGCTCGGCACCACCGAGGTCGCCGGGCACCCGGCCGTCCTGCCCAGCTTCACCGGCCGCGCCTGGATCACCGGAACCGCCCAGTACCTGCTGGACCCCGAGGACCCCTTCCCGGCGGGGTTCGTACTGTGAGCGCCTCCGGTCCCGCGCTGCCGGTCCTCGGCGGCCGCAAGCCCAGCCACCGCGAGCGGGTCGTCGAGGCGCTGCGCGCCGCCCTGATCGCGGGCGAACTGCGCCCCGGCGAGGTCTACTCGGCGCCCGGCCTCGCCGCCCGCTTCGGTGTCTCCGCCACCCCCGTCCGCGAGGCGATGCTCGACCTGGTCAGGGAGGGCCTGGTCGACACCGTGCCCAACAAGGGGTTCCGGGTCACCGCCGTCTCCGAACGGCAGCTCGACGAGTACACCCACGTCCGCTCGCTGATCGAGATCCCCACCACGACCGGGCTCGCCACCACCGCCGACACCGTCGCCCTCCAGGCGCTGCGCCCCGTCGCCGAGGAGATCGTCACCTCCGCGCTGGCCGGCGACCTCATCGCGTACGTCGACGCCGACCTCCGCTTCCACCTGGGCCTGCTGGAACTCGCGGGCAACGCCCACCTGGTGGAGGTCGTACGGGACCTGCGCCGCCGCTCCCGGCTCTACGGGCTGACGGCTCTGGCGGAACAGGGGCGGCTCCAGGCGTCTGCGGAGGAGCACCTGGAGATCCTCGACGCGCTGCTCGCCCGCGACGAGGAGGCCGTGCGAGCAGTGATGACACGGCACCTGGGACACGTACGAGGGCTGTGGGCGGCCCCGGGTCGGTGAGACGGCGGCGCGTCGGTCCCACGGGAGAGAGCGCCCCCCCGTTTCGCCGCCTGGATCCGCTCGTACACCCGAGTGCGCAGCTCGGCGAAGCGGGGGGCACCCGGGTGTGCGCCTGGTCGCGCTCGGCCGGCAGGTCGACCTCGCTCGCGGCCATGCCTTCGGTGGGCGCGTCTCAAGCGCGTGATGCGGAAGACCAGATGACCGTCATCCGCCACCACAAGCGCCCTCGTCGATTGGCGGCGGGCAGGTCACGCCAGGCGAACGGTGCTCCCCGGCGGCCCGACCGATGTCAGCTCTGGGCCGGCGCTGCCTGTCGAACGTCTGCCTCCGCGAGACCGCCGGGCGAGAAGACCGCGGCAGCGATCCGAAGCCGAGGCGGCAGAGAGGCCCACAGCTCGTCGAGAAGACCGCGGCGGTTTCCGGCGGCGACGCGGACCTCGGTGAACGGGTCCCCGGTCGCGATCTCGTGCCCGTCCGAGCGATACGTAGTCATGAGCACCCCCTCACCGGGCTTCAGGTGACTGACCTCCAAAGTCAACCGGTTCGTGGCCGTGCGCCCCCCGCTGCTGTGTCGCGCGGCGCCGAACCAGGCTCGCCCGCCGACCTGGCCGTCAGCGACGACGGTCAGCCGGGGAGTAAAGATCGGCGGGTCCGGTTCGTAGTCCAAGCCGTCCAGGGCCTGGGCAGGAAGCCCCCCGGAGTCGAGCCGGTCGGCGACGGTGGCGACTTGTTCGCCATTGCCGAAGACCAGCCACTGACCGCTCTGGCGGGCGGCGACGTAGTGACGCAGATGATCGTGTGCGCTCGATTCCGACGGGGCGACGAGCAGCGTTCCCTCCGGAGTGCGGTGCAGAGCGCGGGCCTTGGAGGCCGGGCTTCGTCCCGTGAGGAAGTACCCGCCAAGCGAGTCCCCGTCGCCGGTTCGGCACCACAGCACCCCGCGTCCGGGGTAGTGGTTGTCCGCCAGTGCGTTCTTCAACCCGTTCACCGAGCAGCACTCCTTCGCGTTCATGGCGTCCCCGCATCGCGCGAAGCCGTCGACGACATCCAGACGACATCCAAGCGAATCGTGAGGCGAGGCCGTTCGCGGGGGCTGCCATCGGGCCTGTCACAGCCACTCGTTGGTCGCCGGGGCCAGCACGGTTGCCTCGTGGCGGCCGGAGAAGAAGGCGCCCCGGAAGTCTCCGCGCGCCACATGAGCCCTCCGGGACATGGTCTGCGGTCAGGTGCAGGCGTGCTGGTAGGGGGCCTCGCGCGCGTTGGGTCCGTCACCTCGCGACTGACCCCGTCCGGGGCGCATGCGACCGCAGGCGCTCGTGCTGTCGCCGTGCGGCGGATACAGGACGTGCGCGGCTCCATGCCCGGCCTTGTCCAGACCGTCGGCCGCGCGCTGCGGATGCGCCCGGCGAGCGCAAGGTCGCCTCCCTCGCGGTGCCCGTTCTGCCCGGCCCGGCGAGACGGCCGACACCGTGCTCACTCCGCGCGCGTTGGCCGGCGTCCGCTGCCTCCCCGCACTGGCGGAGTACGGCCTCGCGGCATGTGCGACCGCCTCGACGTGTACACGAGGGCCCACGCCGCCGCGCGGCTCGAGGACCCTGTGGGCCGGTAGCCGTTCCGGTCGTCGCCGTGTGCGTCCACCCCTTACGGGTAACAGGGACCCATCCGTGTACCGCCTGCGGTAGACCGAAGCCCAGGCCCGAGCGAGCGAGGAGGGTACCGCGTGTCCGCTTCCCTGGTGGAGACAGTCGACATCAATGCGCCCGTGTCCGTGACCTGGTCCCTGTGGAGCGACGTGACGAGGTGGCCGTCGTTCCTGAGCCACGTCCGCCTGGTTCAGCCCTTGGACGAGCGCCGCTTCGCCTGGCAGCTCGCCCTGCCCGGCGCGGACAGGAACTTCGTCGCCGAGCTCACCGAGGTGGTGGAGGAGAACCGGATCGCCTGGCGGACCACGGAGGGGGTGGACCACGCGGGCGTCGTCACCTTCCACCGGCTCAGCGACACGACGAGCAGGGTCACCCTCCAGATCGAGTACGACCCCAAGGGGTTCATCGAGCACCTGGGCGCGCTGACGAACCTGGACTCCACGCTCGCCAACTACGACCTGGGCGAGTTCCAGAAGCTCGCGGAGACCGCGGCGGCAACCTGAGAACCGGAGACTTTCGAACCGCGCCGGACGGGGCGGCCGAGGCCGGTCGTGGAGGAGGGCCCCGCGCCGTCACCGCGCGCCTGGATCAGGTCGGCTGCGATAAGGACGGTTCAGGAAGGAGCCGTCCCGGCAGGACTCGATGAACGCCTCATCGATCTCCGTGACCGGTGAGAACTCGGGGCACTGGATGCCTGCCGGGAGCCCGGGGACGCTCCCGACCGCGGTCGTGCTCGTCGGCGAGTCACCGACGAGGATCGCACGTCAGCGGATACGGGTGGGGCGTGCGTGTTGTCCGGAGAGGCGGTCGCGCCGTACGGCGTCGAGGGCGGTGTTCCCCGGCCTCGGCGCCATGCCCAGCCGACGCCCAGCTCCCGCAGGCGACGTGCCTCCACCCCGGCACGGATCCTTCCGTCCGGCGGAAACCTTCCGCCCGGCCGCCGGTCCCGCGAAGTTACCCGTGCGTTCCGCACGTCGGAGTCATGACAGCGGTAACTGTCCGGAGCGGTACGCCGCGTGACAGCGTCATCCCCGTCAGCGACCGGCGGAGGGAGAAGGCGTGAACAAGGGCTATGCCGTCTACTGCGACGCGGATCCGTCGTTCTACGACGCTCCGCACCGCACGGCCCTGCGCGGCGGCACCCGGCACGCCCGGTACGCCGCCGCCCTGGCCCCCGTGCCGGCCGGGTGGCAGCGCAACGAGAGCGGGGACTGGCTCGCCCTGCGCCCGGTCGAGACCGACCTGCCCGACCAGGGGTGGAAGATCCACGTCTCCGCCTGCCTCGACAACGCCGAGTCCGTGCTGGAGCGCGTCCTGCGGCACTGCGTCGACGGCGGCACCGCCTTCAAGTTCGTGCCCAGCCGCTACCTGCTGCACCAGCGCAACGCGAAGTACGCGGACCGCGCCGGCAGCGGCAAGTTCATCACCGTGTACCCGGCGGACGAGGCGGACTTCGAACGGCTCGTGGGGGAGCTGTCCGACCTGCTGGCGGGGGAACCCGGACCGCACATCCTGAGCGACCTCCGGATCGGCGACGGCCCCGTGCACGTCCGGTACGGCGGCTTCACCCGCCGCAACTGCTACGACGCGGACGGCGAGCTGCGGCCGGCCGTCACCGGCCCCGACGGCGTCCTGGTGCCCGACCTGCGCGGCCCGGTCTTCCGGATACCGGACTGGGTCACCCCGCCCGCCTTCCTGGGCCCGCACCTCGAAGCCCGCTCCGCGGTGACCCTGGCCGAGCTGCCCTACACCATCGAGTCGGCGCTGCACTTCTCCAACGGCGGCGGTGTCTACCTCGCCCGGGACAGCCGCACCGGCGAGCAGGTCGTCCTCAAGGAGGCCCGTCCGCACGCCGGTCTCGCGGCCGACGGGGCGGACGCCGTGACCCGGCTGCACCGCGAACGCCGGGCGCTGGAGATGCTGTCGGGCCTCGGCTGCACGCCCGAGGTGCGCGACCACCTCACGATCGGGGAGCACCACTTCCTCGTCCTGGAGTACCTCGACGGCAAGCCGCTCAACACCTTCTTCGCCCGCCGCCATCCGCTCATCGAGGCCGACCCGGACGAGCGAAGACTGGCCGAGTACACCGCCTGGGCCCTGGACGTCCACGCGCGGGTGGAACGCGCCGTCCAGGACGTGCACGCCCGGGGCGTGGTCTTCAACGACCTGCACCTGTTCAACATCATGATCCGCGAGGACGACAGCATCGCCCTGCTGGACTTCGAGGCCGCCCACCCCGTCGACGAACCGGGCCGGCAGATCGTGGCCAACCCGGGGTTCGTGGCCCCCGCCGGCCGGCGGGGCGTGGCCGTGGACCGGTACGCGCTGGCGTGTCTGCGGCTCGCGCTGTTCCTCCCGCTCACCAGCCTGCTGGCGCTCGACCGGCGCAAGGCCGCCCACCTCGCCGACGTGGTGGCCGAACAGTTCCCCGTGGACCGGGCCTTCCTGGACGCGGCGGTCGACGAGATCACGGCCGGCGCCGACGGCGTCCCCGCCGTGCCACGGCCGGCCGGGCCGGTGGCGCCGGTCCGCCCGGACGACTGGCCCCGCAGCCGGGACTCGATGGCCGAGGCCGTCCGCGCCTCCGCGACGCCGTCCCGCACGGACCGCCTCTACCCCGGCGACATCGCGCAGTTCGCCACCGCCGGCGGCGGCCTCGCCTTCGGCCACGGAGCGGCGGGGGTGCTGTACGCCCTGGCCGAGAGCGGGGCGGGCCGGGACGAGGACGGGGAGCAGTGGCTGCTGGAGCGGACCAAGCAACCGCCCTCGGGCATGCCGCTCGGCTTCCACGACGGGCTCGCCGGCATCGCCTGGACCCTCGACCGCCTCGGACACCGCGACCGCGCCCTCGACCTCGCCGAACTCCTCCTCGACCAGCCCCTCGACGCCCTGGCTCCCGACCTGCACAGCGGCACCGCGGGACTGGGCCTGGCCCTGGACTCGCTCGCCGCCACCACCGGGGAGAGCGCGCTGCGCACGGTCGCCCTGCGCTGCGCCGACCTGGCGGCCGGCGGCGCGCGGACCACGGCGGAGAAGTCCGGCCGGACCCGCGCCGGGCTGCTGTACGGCGCCTCGGGACGCGCCCTGCTCTTCCTGCGGCTCCACGAACGCACCCGGGACGGCGCCCTGCTCGACCTCGCCCGTGACGCGCTGCGCCAGGACCTCGCCCGATGCGTCCGCGGCGCGGGTGGCGCGCTCCAGGTCGACGAGGGCTGGCGCACCATGCCCTACCTGGGCGCGGGCAGCGTGGGCATCGGCATGGTCCTCGACGACTACCTGGCACACCGCGAGGACGAGGAGTTCGAGCGGGCGCGAGGCGAGATCGTGGCCGCCGCACAGGCCATGTTCTACGCCCAGCCGGGCCTCTACCGCGGCGTCGCCGGAATGGTGCTGCACCTCGGCCGCACCACGGCCACGGCCCCCGGCACCGGCCCCGAGGCCGTGCGGCGCCAGCTCGACGCGCTGTCCTGGCACGCCATGTCCTACCGCGACCGGCTCGCCTTCCCCGGTGAGCAGATGATGCGGCTGTCCATGGACCTCTCCACCGGAACGGCCGGATGCCTGCTGGCCGTCGCCTCCGTCCTCGGCGACGAGCCCGTCGGGCTGCCGTTCCTGCCGCCGCTGCGCACGAGCAGCGGCCCTGAGACTCGGCCCCGCCCGGGGTCGTGAAAAAGCACACCTGTTGCCGTACGAAGGGAAGAGTCATGAACCTTTTCGACCTGCAGTCGATGGAGACCCCCAAGGACGAGGCCATGGGCGACGTCGAGACCGGAGGCAGCCGCGCCAGCCTGCTGCTCTGCGGCGACAGCAGCCTGAGCGTCACGACCTGTAACTGACGCCGGAGTTGACCGCCGCGGCGACATGGTGAGCCGTGTCGCCCGGCCCTGGCGCCCCGGGTCTCTCCCGGGGCGCCGACGCCTGTCCGCGCGCCCACGGCCGTACGGCCCCACGGGGTGCGCGATCGGCGTCCCGGCACGGTGGGACGGACGGAAGGTCTTGGCTGGTGCGAACGAGCAGGTCCCGGGCGCGGCGGGCGCCCGAGGCGCGGGACGGGACCGACGCCGCGAGTCCGGGGCGCGCGCCGGAGGTGCTGGTGCTGCTGTGCTCCGTCGCGGCTGCACTGACGGCGGTGGCCCAGCCGGTCGTCCTCGGCCGCACACTCGACTTGACGCTGCGCGCCGGCGCCGGCGACGCCGGCCCCTGGCTCGCGCTGAGCGCCGGGCTCCTCCTGGGGGAACTGCTCCTCGACAGCCTGACCGCGCTGTTCACCGGAGGCTGCAACGCCGCATGGACGGCCTCCGTCCGCTCCCGGGCCCTCACCGGTCTGCTGGGCGCCGTACCGGACCGGGTCCGGCCCTTTCCGGCGGGGGACGTCGGCACCCGCCTGACCCTCAACGCCGCCGACGCGGGCGGCGCCCCCGCGGCCCGGGCGGCACTGGCGGCCTCGCTGGTCACCCCGCTGGGCGCCCTGGTGGCGCTGGCCTTCGTCGACGTGTGGGTGGCGGCCTGCGTGTGCGCCGGGCTGCCCGCCCTGGCCCTGGTGCTGCGGACCTTCGCGCGCGACACCGGCGCCTCGGTCGCCGCCTACCAGCGCACCCAGTCCAGGATCGCGTCGGGGTTGCTGGAGGCCCTGGAGGGCACGGCGACGATCGGCGCCGCGGGGACCGCTGACCGGGAACGCGCCCGGGTGCTGGCGCCGTTGGCGGAACTCGCCGCCCAGGGAAGGGACATGTGGGCCCTGCACGGACGGGCGCTGGCCAGGAGCGGCGTCCTGGTGCCGCTGCTGGTCCTGGTCGCCACGGGGGTCGGCGGACTGCGCCTGGCCGCCGGGGACCTGAGCGTGGGGGAGCTGCTCGCCGCCGGCCGGTACGCACAGCTCACGGCCGGCGTCGGCGGCGCGGCCTCCCTGCTGGGCGCCATCGTGCGGGGCCGCGAGGCACGCAAGAGGACCCTGGAGCTGGAACGGCTGCCAGCCCTGTCCCACGGGACGGGTCACCTGCCCCCGACCGGCACCGGCGAACTCGAACTGCGCGGTGTGCGCGTGGTGCGCGACGGCAGGGAGGTGCTGCGCGCCGACCACGTGCGCGTGCCGGGCGGCACCACGGTCGCGGTGGTCGGCCGCAGCGGCGCGGGCAAGACCGTCCTGGCGGCCGTGGCCGGGCGGCTGATCGACCCCGACGAGGGCCAGGTGCTGCTGGACGGTGTCCGCCTCGACCGGCTGACGCGCGAGGCGCTGCGCACCGAGGTGGCGTTCGCCTTCGAACGCCCGGCACTGGGGGAGGGCACGGTCGCCGAAGCGGTCGCCTCCGGGGCGCGGCGGGCCTCCCCCGAGGAGGTACGGCGAGCGGCCCGGGCTGCGGGGGCCGACGGCTTCGTGCGCCGGTTGCCGGACGGCTACGACACCCCGCTGCCGGGGGCGCCGCTCTCCGGCGGGGAGCACCAGCGGCTCGGCCTGGCACGGGCGTTCGCGCAGGCCGGACGGCTCCTGGTGATGGACGACGCGACGTCCAGTCTGGACACCGCGACGGAACACGAGGTGAACCTCGCCCTGCGCCGCTCGGTGCGGCCCGGGACCAGACTCGTGATCGCGCACCGCCCCTCGGTGGCGGCCCGGGCGGATCTGGTGCTGTGGCTGGAGGAGGGGAGCGTGCGGGCCGTCGGGACGCACCACGACCTGTGGCGGACGGAGGGCTACCGGGCCGTCTTCGGCGCCGCGGGCACCGCGGCCGCGGTGCCGCGCGCGGGATCCGCCCGCCGACCCGCGTCGGAGCCAGTGCCGGAGCCCGCGTCGAATCCCGCGTCGAAGCCCGGGTCCGAACTCGCCCCCGAGCCCACCTCCGAGTCCGCCGACCCCGCCTTCGAGCCCGAGGAGGCACGGCCGTGACGTCCGCGCCCGCAGGAGACCGCCACGCGCCCGCACCGGCCGACGACGGGGCGGGGGCGCTGCGGCGCGTCGTCCCGCCGGCGCGCCGCTTCCTCGCCCGGCGCAAGGGCGTGCTGGCCCGGCTCGGGCTCTGGTCACTGGTGGAGTCGGCGCAGGCGTTCCTGGTGGGTTTCGCGGTCGCCCACGCCGTCGACGAGGGCTTTCTCGCCGCAGACACGCGCCGGGGGCTGCTGTGGCTCGCGGTCGCCCTGGTCGCCGTACTGTCCGGCGCTCCGGTCGTGCGAGGCGTGTTCGCGCAGCTCGCCGGGTTGACGGAGCCGCTGCGGGACGGTCTGGTGCGGCGCGCGGTCGACCGGTCCATGGCCCTGGCGGCCCTCGGCGGGCCCGGCGGAACGGACCGGGCGGCCGTCTCCCGGCTGACCAACCAGGTCGAGATCGCCCGGGACAGCTTCGCCGGTCTGGTCCTCACCCTGCGCTCGTTCGTCTTCACCGCCGCGGGAGCCCTGATCGGCCTGCTGTCCCTGCACCCGGCGCTGCTCGTGGTGGTCCTGCCGCCACTGGCGGTCGGCCTCGCTCTCTTCCTGGCGACCCTGCGGCCCATGGCGGCGGCCCAGCGCCGGGCCCTGGCCGCCGACGAGGCGCTCGGCGACCACGCGACCCGCTCACGTGCCGCCCTGCGGGACCTCACCGCCTGCGGGACCGGGCCCGAGACGGAGCGGCGCGGCGCGGAACTCGTCGCCGAGGCCGCCGCGACGGCCCGGGTCCTGGCCCGCTGGGCGGCGGTGCGCACGACGGCGCTCGGCGTCGCGGGCAACCTGCCCGTGCTCGCGTTGCTGGTGGCGGTGCCGTGGCTGCGCGGGCGGGGCGTGACGGCGGGCGCGCTGCTCGGCGCGTTCACCTATCTCGTGCAGTCGCTGCTGCCCGCCCTGCACACGCTGATGACCGCCCTGGGCGCGGCGGGCGCCCGGCTCCTCGTCGTCCTCGACCGGATCCTCGGCCCCGTGCCGGTGCGGGAGGCCGCACCCGCGTCCCCCGCCCGCGCACCCGCACCCGGCGGACCCCGGGCGCCCGGCGCCCGGCCGGTCCCGGCGGTGGAACTGCGGTCCGTCACCCTCGCCTACGGCGTCCGCGCGGAGCCGGTGCTCGACTCGCTCGACCTCCGCGTCGCCCGGGGCGAACACCTCGCCGTCGTCGGACCGAGCGGCATCGGCAAGTCGACCCTCACCCGCCTCGTCGCGGGAACGCTCGCGCCGAGCGCCGGCGAGGTCCGGGTGGCCGGCCAGGCGGTGACCGGACGCGCCGCCGCCGAACTCGCCGCCCTGCGCACGCTGGTCCCGCAGGAGGCGTACGTCTTCACCGGCACCGTCGGCGACAACCTCGCCTATCTCCGCCCGGACGCGGACAGGGCGGACCTCGACGCCGCCGTCCGGGAACTCGGGCTGCGGCCGCTGGTCGAGCGCCTGGGCGGGCTCGACGGTCCGGTGCGGCCCGCCGAACTGACCCATGCGGAGCGGCAACTCGTCGCGCTGGCCCGCGCGTACCTGTCGCCCGCCCCCCTGCTGCTGCTCGACGAGGCCACCTGCCACCTCGACCCGGCCGCGGAGGCCCACGCGGAGGAGGCCCTGGCCCGGCGGCCGGGCACGCTGGTGGTGGTGGCGCACCGTCTGTCGTCGGCGGTCCGGGCCGACCGGGTGCTGGTGCTGGACGGCGTGGCCGCGGTCTGCGGCACCCACGAGGAGGTGCTGGACCGGTCGCCGCTCTACCGCGACCTGACGGGCCACTGGCACGGAGAGCCGTCGCGGCGGCCGTGACCGCGGACGTCCGTGCGGGACGCGGCCGGCCAACGGCGCGGCCGCGTCACGTCCAGCCGGCGCTCTGGACGATGCGTATCGCGTCGACCCGGTTGCGGGCGCCCACCTTCCGGATGGCCGTCGCCATGTAGTTGCGGACCGTTCCCCGCGACAGGTGCAGCCGGGCGGCGATCTCGGCGATCGGCGCTCCCTGGGAGGCCAGGGACAGCACGCCCAGTTCGCGGGTGGTCAGCGGCATCTCCGCGCCCTTCAGCAGGGCCACGGTGAGGGTTTCGTCCAGGAAGCGCTCCCCCTTGGCCACGGTGTGCACCGCCGTGATCAGCCGGTGCGCCGGGGCGTTCTTGTCCACCAGCCCGAGCGCGCCCCCTTCGAACGCCCGGCGCAGCACCCCCGGCCGCTTGGCGGTCGTCAGGACGACGAGCCGGTCCCCGTACCGGCCCCGCAGGCGCTCGCCCCGGGCTTCGTCCGGTCCCTGGAGGCACTCGCCGTCCACGACGCACACGTCCGCCGGCAACGCCTCGGTGTCCGGTGCCTCGTTGTCCGGACACAGCGCCGAGACCTCCAGTGTGTCGTCGGATCTGAGCAGTTGTGCCAACGCCGACCGCAGTAGTGCCTCGTCGTGCACCACGACCGTACGGACCATCTCCCCCACCCCTTGTCTCGGCCCGTCCGGATCGGACAGCCGATAGTCACTCGTCCCCGCGCCACGAGGCCATCTGCCCTGATCCGTGCGGGTGGAACACGGAGCGTACGCACGTGCGAACGGCACCCGAGTCAATCCGCCGTTGTCGGCGCCCCGTCAGGGGCGGAACAGCGGCCTCCGTCCTGGCCAACAAGGCGGAGAACACACCCATCCGCACCGGGTCCCACTCCGTAGGGAATCCGGCCGTCCGCCCTCTTGTGCGCGTCGTCGGCCCTGTCATCCTGGCCACGGCGGCACAACGGCCCCTCGGAACCGCCCCGCCCGCGAAACCGGCCAGGGCGAACGGACGTCCGTTCGGGTGGGAGTCGGCCGGAAAACGTCGTCTCGCAATCTGGCGCGAAATCCACCGCCCCGTGCGGACGGTTCCCTTGACCGCTCGGACTGAGCGGTGCGCCCCGGGGGCTGTCGGTGGGTGCCCCTAGTCTTTCGCCAACGTCACAGCGGGGCGCGCCGATCCGGGCCGCCTAACGCGCTGTGCCGTGTTCCCGGCAGCGGAGAGGCGAAGGATCCATGGGGTGGCTGGCAGCGGGCGACGAGTACGAAGTCGCCCTGGTGGAGGGCCGGGTGGTGGCCCGGTCGACGGGGGCGCAGTCCGCGGACGGACGGGAGGGGAAGCGGGAGAGGTCCCTGCCGGAGGGGATTCGGGACCGGCCCGAGGTGCTCGAACTCCAGCGGTTCGCCGAATGGCTCGACCGGCACGCCGCCGAGTGCGCCGCCCAGGTCGACCGGTGGATGGTGTCCTCGCTGCCGGTACCGACGGGGCTGCTGGGGCGGGTCTGGCCCGACGAGGCGTGGCGGGCGGCCCTGCGGGACATCGTTGTCGTCGGCGACCACCCCGACGAGACCGGTTTCCTGCGCGAGGCGGCCGAGTCGGGCGAGCTGCGGCTGGCCGGCCTGGACGGCGCGACGGTCCGCCTGGCACCGCGCACGGTGACGATGCCCCACCCCGTCCTCCTGCCCCGGCTGGAGGAACTGCGCCGGTTCGCGGCCGAGTCGGGCGTGGTCCAGGGCGTCGAGCAGATCCACCGCCGCACCTGGCGCAGGCCCGGCGGGAGCGGTACCACGGCCCACACGGTCACCGAGTTCGCCGGCGCCGAGTACCGCTCGTGGTTCCATCTCTCCTCCCGCGCCACCTCCCTCGGCTACCAGATCTCCGGCAGCAGCGTCGTGGACCGGATCCGCGACGCCGGACGGGTCGTCACCGCCTCCGTCGGCATGAGCGACCCCTTCACCGAGGAAAAGGCCTGGACCGGCGACCTGGCCTGGAGCCTCGAAGACGGCCGACGGTTCCTCCCACTCGCCGAGATCGGCCCCGTGGCCTGGTCCGAAGGCATGCGCATGGCCGCCGCCCTGCACGCCGGCCGCACCACGCCCACGGGCGGCGCCCGGTGAACGGCACGGCGGTACGCACCTCCGAGAAAGGCACACGAGCATGAGTGACGGCACCACTGAGGTCGGGACGACGGCGCAGGAGGTGGCGGAACTGCTCCGGGCCGGCGCCGTCCTGCCGCCGGGCACCACCGGGGGCGGCGACCGGGCGGTACCCGTGTTCACGCGGGCCTACCGGCATCCGGGCCTCGACGGCCGGACCGTCGTGCGGCTGATCGCCGAGGACCCGTCCGGCGAGACCGGCGCACCCTTCCTCGGACTCAGGCCCGAGGGCGAACCGGTTGAGGTCGGCGTCGGGCAGCACCGGGCCATGGGCTTCCCCGAATGGATCCTGGTCCGGCACCCCTCGGACGGCCAGCTGGCCATGTCCCTGGTCGAGGAGATGAACAGGGTCGCGCGGACGGTGCGCTCCCGCGCCAAGAGGGCACGCGCCACGTACGAGTCGATCGGCGAGCGCCTCGCCGGTTCCGTGCCGCACTTCCTGCCGACCTTCTACGAGGAGGCCGGCCGGGTGTTCCTGGCCGCCGGGGAGCGGTCGTACGCCGCCCAGATGTTCGTCAACGCGCGCAAGGCCGAGACGGCACACGCGCTGCCGTTCGACGAGGCCCGCATGGACGCGGTGTTCCTGGAGTTCGCCCTGGCCGACGCCGTGCCGACCAAGGTCCTCTCCGGTTACGCCAAGGGCCTGTCCTCCCGGGTGCCGGCCGCGACGGCGTTCCGGCACCTGCGCGCTCTGTTCACGCGGCTCGCGGCGCACGGTCTGCCGCCGTCCAGCCCGGGCGCGGCCGACCTGCGCCGCCTGGCGAAAGCGGCCGCCGGCGGGAAGGCGCGGGCGGAGGAGATGGCCTACCTGCGCGAGATGCTGTCGCTGCCCGGCACCGTCAAGGCACCGCCCGGCTGGTGGAAGGCCCACCGGGCCGCGCTCCTTGAACTGGCCGGGCGGGAGCCCGCCGTCCGCGGCACCCTGCTGGGACTGCTGCCCGTGGGGTGGGAGCAGGAGGACCTGCCCCAGTGGCTGGAGCTGCTGGAGAAGTCCGGCGCCACCGCCGGGCTCTGCGACGCCGCACGGCCCGCCGAGGAGCGTTCCCCCGACGGCACGGCCGGCTGGGTGCGCAGGTTCCTCGCACTGTGCGGCGCCGACAGCCGGTCCCTGGCCCCGGCGGAGCTGTATCCGCTCGTCGACCGCATCGCCGACCCACTCCGCTCCGAACTCCGGGCCTCCGGCGCCATGTTGCCGCCTCCGGTCGGCGACGTAGACCTCCTCGACCAGCTCCTCGCCCTGCGGATACCCGTCGCGGCCCCCGACGACCACCCGGGCCTCGGCCTGAAGGGCTGGGCGGCCCGCGACGAGCGCCGTGACCTGCGCGCCCTGGCGGCCGACCCGCGTTTCCGCGCGGCCTTCCGGGCGGGCTGTCCCGACCACGAGCTGACGGACAAGGACCGGCGCACCGTCACCACCCTCGCCGAGTCGCCCGGCGGCCGCCCCATGCTGGCCGAGTGGGTGGCCGGGGCCAGCCGCCGCTACCTCACGGCCGAACTGGGTGGATTCACCGGCTACCTGGAGCCCCTCACGACCCTGAGATGGCTGCCCGGCGAGGTCCTGGCCACCGCCGAGCAGTCCGTACGCGAAGCGCTGGCCACCGGCATGGCCCCGGCCCTCGCGCGCACCCTGCGCACCGGCATCCTGGACGAACTGGGCTGGCCCGCCTGGGACGAGGCGGTCGGCTCGCCCGAATCCCCGGAGGCGGCGCGCAAGACGATGGTGGGTGAGGCGTGGCCCCAGCTGATCGTCCTCAAGGGCGACCACGCCCGGGTGATCGACGCGGAGGGCACGGTACTCAGCCACGAACTGCGCCTCCCGGACAACGGCGACCGCTGGCATCCCGACGTCCGCTACGTGGACGGCGGCCTGCTCGTCACCTGGTACTCGTTCTCCACGTCCAGCTCGCACGGCTACTGGCACGACGGCGACCCCTCGGCACCGACGGCGGTGGACGGCGACGCCCGCTACTCCCAGGCCTGCCAGGCCGACGGGAGCGGCGGGAGCGGCGGGGGCAACGGCATGCCGCCCGCCTCCCTCCCGCTCCCGGAGGGCGGCCGGACCACCGGCCACGGCATCCTGCGGCGCGGCGACACCCACGTCCCGTTCGGGCGGCCGGTGATCGGCGACGGCACCTCGTACTGGGTGTGGAACAAGGACTGGTCCGACGAGACAAACAGCGCCTGGCACGCGTACGACCCGTACGCCGACGCGGCGGGTGAGCGCGCCGTGCCGGACTGGTTCGCCCAGGGGCTGCGTGCCGCGCCGGCGGGCAGCACCCTCGGCACCGCCTGGCTGCTGCCCGCCCCCAGCGCGGTGCCGGGCCCGGTGGGCGCCCCGGTGGACGGACTGCTCGGCTGGCGGGTGATCATGCTGCCCGACGGTTCGCGGCGGGGCGAGGACCTGGCCGGGCGGTCGGTCGTCGTACCGCCCGGCGTGGGCAAGGACCCGGAGCACGCGCTGGTCTTCCCCGGCGCCGACCGGCCGGTGACCGTGCTGCGGTGGTCGGGCACCGACATCCGGCTGCTCGACGGCGACGGCAAGGTCCTCGCCGAGGTCACGCGCGGCCACACGGCCGGCCCGTTCAGCGCGGGCACCGCCCTGCTGCCGCCCCTGCGCTACTGGCATCTGCTCCAGCCCCGCGACCCGCAGGGCTCCGCCGCACTGCGCCAGGTCCGCGAGGACACCGCTGCCGAACTGCTCGCGGCGGCCCTCGCGGAGACACCCGGGGACGAGTCCGACGACCGGGACGTGCTGCCCGGCCTGGTCCGCGGCCTGCTGCCGCGAGTCGGCCACGAGGCGCTGCGCGCGGGCATCGCCGGAGTGACGCGGTACGCCGCCGAGTTGCAGCGCGTCCTGGACGAGGCGCGCGCCCGGCTCGACGCCGCCGTGGCGGGCGACACCCCGCGGGAGGAGCCGGCCCCCGTCGGCGACCTGCTGCTGGCATCCGCGTTGAACGGCGTCGGCCTCACCGACGGCGAGCGCCGCTGGTACTTCGACTTCGACCACCACCTCTTCGGACTGCCGGGCCTGCTCGGCCCGTCCACGCGGGGCAAGGCCGAACCGGTACCCGAGGGCCGGGTCCGTCCCGACCCGGCCCGGCAGCCGTCGCTCGAGCGCCTCAACGCACTGGCCCTGCCCCACCTCCCGGCCGTCGTCGCCCTGCGGGCCGGCACCGAGGTCACCGTGCCGGAACACCGGGAGGCACTGGAGGCGTTCCTCGCGGAACTGGACGCGCGGCACCTCACGGAACTGGACCCGGACCACTGGCGCCGTGTCCGCCTGTGCCTGGACGGCGGCCTGCTCACCGGGCCCGACGCCGTGCGGGGACCCATCAGGGCCACCGTGCTCGACCTGGCCGACGGCGCGTTCCTCGTCTTCCCCGACCGCTGGTACCAGTTCGTCCAGGAGTACGGCGCGCACGAGATCCCGGGCCGGCACTACGGCGCCCTCCACCACGACCCGGCCGGCAGGTTCGAGACACCCGCGCCGTACATCCCGGTCGCCCAGGAACCGTTCGTGCCGGAGCCGGCCCGGGCGTCGGGCTGGGCCGCCGCCTTCCGCGCCACGCTCGCGGAACGCGGTCCCGCGCCCTGGTACCCGGCGGCCGCCGAGGAGTTCGCCCGGCTCACCGGCGTCACCCCGACCATGGCCCGGCTGGTGGTCGCCGGCCTGCCCCTGATCGACGACGTACGGCAGGCCGTGCCCTCCGCGACGCTGAAGGCCATCGGAGTGAGATCGGCCGACGCCCGCGTGGCCAAGGAGGAGCTGAGGGGCCTCGACGCGGGCGCCCGACAGGCCGTCGTGGCGGCGCTGCTGCCCACCGACCCGTCCCGGCTGTGGACCCACGGCCCGGACGCCGTCCGCGCGGCCGGGGTCTGGAACGAGCGGCTGGGCAGCCGCACCCCCGTCCCCGAGGAGGTGGTGCACGACGCGGCCCGCACCGTGGAGGCGGTGGGCTGGGCGCCGGCCGCCGCGCTGCGCGGCTTCGTCGACCCGGCCACCGAACCCCGGCTGACCCAGGACCTGACCTGGAGCTTCGGCCGCTACTACCTGCAATCGGCCGAACGGACACCCGGTTTCGACGGAGAGGTCCTCAAGGGCGCGGTGGCGATGGCCGCGTGGCTCGCCCACCGGCTCCCGTCCGGCGACCCGGTCCGCGCCGTCCTGCCCGGCGTACTGACCGCGCTGCGCGCCAGGCTGGCCGCTCCCGGGCTGCTGATCGGCCTGGACCGGAAGGCCGACTGGCAGGCGTTCCGGCGAGCCGCGGGCCAACCGGCGGAGACCGGACCGGACTTCGTCCGCTACGGCGCCGTCGTGCTGGGCACCGAGCGGCTGGAGTCCGCGCCCGTGCCCGCCCTCCGCCCGGCGCTGCTCGACGCGGCCGGACACGACGCGCACCTGGCGGCACTGTCAGGCGGCGGACGACCCAACGCGCAGGAGACCGCCCTGCGTCTGGTCCACGACGGCCCGTTCGCCGAACTGCTCGCCGACCCCGGGGACCCGGTGGCCGGCGAGCGCGACCAGGACGGCCTCTGGTGGCCGCAGGACCCGGCCCGGTCCGTGCCCGATCTGGTCGCCGAGGTGGCCGCACGGCACGGCATCGGCGAGGACGCCGCCGTCCTCTACCTGATGCTGCTCGCCATGCCGGACCCCACCGACCGCAACACCGCGCGCTGGACCGGCTGGGGCGCCCGGCGGGGCGGCACCGCCCGGCTGCGGGCCGCCCGCGCCGAACTCGCGGCCACCGACCTCGTACTGGAGGGCAGCCGCGCCAAGGCCGGACGCTCGCTGTTCCTGCCCGGCGGGTGGACCCGGCTCGCCGGTCCGCACCTCCCGCTGGAGCGGTGGAAGCTGCCGCTGTACGGCCTGCTCGACGGCGAGTCGCCCGTCCTGGGCGTCGTCGTCCCCGCCCGGCCCGTGGCCGACGTGTACCGCGAGGCGTGGCGGCGGGTCGTGGCCGGGCAGGGACCGCGGCCGGAGGACATGGAGGTGCCGCGACCGCGCGGGCGCCGGCGCTGAGGTGAGCCGGGGCGCTGCCGCCGACCGGCGTCAGCGCTCCAGCTCCTTGTGCGCCGTCTCCGGCAGCCGCAGGTACACCAGCGAGGAGAGCAGGCACAGGACGGCGACGTACCAGGGGAACAGACCGGAATGGCCCAGGTCCTTGAAGAGCGTGCCCACGTAGGGTGCCGTGCCGCCGAAGAGGGCGACCGTGAGCGAGTAGGGGAAGCCGATCCCGGCCGCCCGCACCCGGGGCGGGAAGATCTCGGCGTTGACCGCGGCGCTGATGGAGGTGAAGCCGGTCAGCAGGATCATCCCGGCGCACTGCACCAGCAGCAGGACGGCGAAGGAGTCCCGCAGGGCGTGCAGCAGCCCCACGCTCAGCAGGGCGAACCCCAGGCCGAAGAAGAGCAGCAGGGGGCGGCGTCCGAAGCGGTCGGAGAGCATGCCGCCCACCGGCTGGAGCAGCGCGAAGAAGGCCAGTGAGATGGTGCCCGCGAGCAGCGCGTCCGACTTGGCGAGTCCCGTGTTGAGTTCGGCGTAGGTCGGCAGGTACGACGTCCAGGTGTAGTAGGCGATGGTGCCGCCCGCCGTGATGCCGCAGATCAGCAGCGACTCGCGCGGATGGCGGCGCAGCGCCTCGAACAGGCCGGGGCGCGGGGCCTGCCGCTGCTCCTCGCTGCGGGTCTCCCGCGCGCCCTGCCGGATCCAGAAGCCGACCAGACTGAGCGCCGCCCCGAGGACGAAGGGGACGCGCCAGCCCCAGCCGTTCATCCGCTCCTCGCTCAGCGAGTTCACCAGCACCGTCGCGACACCGGAGGCGACGAGCTGCCCGGCCGTCGTCGAGACGTACTGGAAGCTGGAGAACAGGCCGCGCCGCCCCGGTCCCGCCGACTCCACCAGGAAGGTCGTCGAGGCCGCGAACTCGCCGCCCACCGAGAGCCCCTGGAGCAGCCGTGCGACCACCAGCACCACCGGGGCCAGCACACCGGCCGCCGCGTAGGTCGGAGTCAGGCCGACCAGCAGGCTGCTGCCGCCCATCAGCAGGATGGTGACGGTCAGCGCGGCCCGCCGTCCGCGCCGGTCGGCGATCGCGCCCATCAGCAGCCCGCCCACGGGCCGCATGAAGAAGCCCACGGCGAACACCGCGAACGTCGACAGCAGCGGCACCAGCGAGTTGTCCGCGCTCTCGGGAAAGACCTGGTCGGCGATGTAGGTGGCCAGGAAGGTGTACGCGTACCAGTCGTACCACTCCACGGCGTTGCCCACCGAGGCGGCGAGGAGCTGGCGGACGGGCCGTCGGGCCGGGGGTGCTTCCGTGTGCATGCCTGTCATGATCGCGACCATCCCCGGGTGACCGGCCCGGCACACCTCGCGTACCGGCGACTTTCACACCAGCGCCACCGGACCCTTCCCTGACGTTTGCTGCTCCTGGAACACTCCTTTCGCGCGCAATCCGTCATCATCCGGCACCGTCCCGGCCGGTTGCCCCCCCGAGGCGAGAGGTCTCCCACCCCCATGCCAGACGTCAACCGCCGCAGGTTCCTCCAACTCGCGGGCGCCACCTCCGCGTTCAGTGCGCTGTCCGCGAGCATCGAGCGGGCCGCGGCGCTCCCGGCGAACCACCGTTCGGGGACGATCGAGGATGTCGAGCACATCGTCGTCCTGATGCAGGAGAACCGTTCCTTCGACCACTACTTCGGCAAGCTGCGCGGTGTCCGCGGCTTCGGCGACCCGCATCCGGTGACGCTGGGCAGCGGCCGGTCGGTGTGGCACCAGCCGGGCAGCGACGGCAAGGAGGTGCTGCCTTTCCACCCGGAGGCCGACGACCTCGGCATGCAGTTCCTCGAAGGGCTCCCGCACGGCTGGTCCGACGGCCAGGACGCCTACCACGACGCGAAGTACGACCGGTGGCTGCCGGCCAAGGGCACCACCACCATGGCGTACCTGACCCGCGAGGACATCCCCTTCCACTACGCGCTCGCCGACACCTTCACCGTGTGCGACGCCTACCACTGCTCCTTCATCGGCTCCACCGACCCCAACCGCTACTACCTGTGGTCGGGCCACACGGGCAACGACGGCACCGGCGGCGGCCCGGTCCTCGGCAACGACGAACTGGGCTACGACTGGACCACGTACCCCGAGCGGCTGGAGGCGGCCGGGATCTCCTGGAAGATCTACCAGGACATCGGCGACGGCCTGGACGCGGCCGGCCACTGGGGCTGGATCGACGACGCCTACCGCGGCAACTACGGCGACAACTCGCTGCTCTACTTCAACAAGTACCGCAACGCGAAGCCCGGCGACCCCCTGTACGACAAGGCGCGCACCGGCACCGACGCGAAGAGCGGCGAGGGGTACTTCGACCGGCTCCGCGCCGACGCCAAGGCCGACCGGCTGCCGAAGGTCTCCTGGATCGCCGCGCCCGAGGCGTTCTCCGAGCACTCCAACTGGCCGTCGAACTACGGCGCCTGGTACATCTCCCAGGTCCTGGACGCGCTCACCGCCAACCCGGCGGTCTGGGCGAAGACCGCGCTGTTCATCACGTACGACGAGAACGACGGCTTCTTCGACCACCTGGTGCCGCCGCTGCCGCCGAAGTCCGCCGCGCAGGGCCGGTCCACCGTCGACGTCTCCCTCGACGTCTTCCAGGGCAGCGCCGGCCACCGCGAGGGCTTCTACGGGCTCGGCCCGCGCGTGCCCATGCTGGTCGTCTCGCCCTGGAGCAAGGGGGGATACGTCTGCTCCGAGACCTTCGACCACACCTCGGTCATCCGGTTCATGGAACGCCGCTTCGGTGTGCGCGAACCCCAGATCTCGCCGTGGCGGCGCGCCATCTGCGGTGACCTGACCAGCGCCTTCGACTTCTCGCGCAAGGACAGCCGCCCGGCCGCCCTGCCGGACACCGACGCCTACGAGCCGCCGGACCGCGAACGCCACCCCGACTACCGCCCGACGCCGCCCGCGGACCCGGACATGCCCCGGCAGGAGCGCGGCCGGCGCCCCACCCGCCCGCTGCGCTACGCCCCGCACGTGGACGGCGCCGTGGACGCCGCGGCCGGGAAGTTCACGCTCACCTTCGCCTCCGGCGCCGCGGCCGGTGCCGCCTTCCTCATCACCTCCGGCAACCGCACCGACGGCCCCTGGACGTACACCACCGAGGCCGGCAAGTCCCTCGCGGACACCTGGAACTCGGCGTACTCGAAGGGCTCCTACGACCTGACCGTGCACGGCCCCAACGGCTTCCTGCGCGTCTTCAAGGGCCCCAACAAGACCGCGGGACCCGAGGTCACCGCCCGGCACACCGGCGACGACGTCCGGCTGACCCTCACCAACGGCGGGACCTCGGTGGTCCGGCTGAAGGTCGAGAACGCGTACGGCGGCCGGAGCAAGACCCTCACCGTGCGTCCCGGCACCACCGCGCGCCACACCGTCGACCTGGAGCGGAGCGGGCGCTGGTACGACCTGACCGTCACCTCCGACTCCGACCCGGCGTTCCTGCGCCGCTTCTGCGGGCACGTGGAGAACGGCCGCCCCGGGGTGAGCGACCCGGCCCTCGTCACGGACTGACGACGGCCGGCCTCAGAGCCGGCTGAGGTGCCCCGGCCCCGGCTGCCGGGGCACCAGTGTCGCCGCCGCCTCCGGCACGGGGGCCGCGGCACGGGTGTCGGGCGGGTGTGGCGCCGCGCGGCTCAGGTGGATCACGCCCCAGGCGGCCAGCGCCGCGCCGGTCAGGGCGAGGACTATGCCGCCCGGCCCGCCGCGCAGCCGCTCGCCGAGCAGGGAGAGCCCGATCACCGCGGCGGCCACCGGATTGGCCAGCGTCACCACGGCGAGGGGGGCGCCCAGGCCGCCCCGGTAGGCGGTCTGCGACAGCAGCAGGCCGCCCGCCGCGAAGGCCGCCACCAGCACCGCCACCCCGATGACCTGCACGCTGAGCAGGGGATCAGAGCGGTCCGTGACGGCGACCGTGACCGTCTGGGTGAGCGCCGAGGCGACGCCGGAGGCGATGCCGGACCCCGTCGCGTGCCGCAGCCCCGGCCGGGTGCCGGGCCAGGCCAGCACGCCGATCAGCGCCGCCGTCGCGCCGGACACCGCCAGCGCCTCGGCCACGCTCAGGGAGTCGTCGGGCGCCGGCCCCGACGCCGTGAGCAGCAGCGCGCCCAGTCCCAGCAGGGTCAGCCCGGTGCCCCGCCACTCCACGGCGCTCACTCGCCGGCCCGCCAGCCGCGCCCCGAGGGGCACCGCCGCGACCAGGGTGAGCGCCCCGAGCGGTTGCACCACGGTGAGGGGCCCGTA
Organism: Streptomyces sp. WAC 04229; assembly: GCF_003947455.1. Taxonomy (GTDB): domain Bacteria; phylum Actinomycetota; class Actinomycetes; order Streptomycetales; family Streptomycetaceae; genus Streptomyces. The sequence continues at coordinate 31,996 of NZ_QHJH01000005.1, forward strand.
CCGCAGCGCCACGACGTGCAGCAGGGCGGCCGACGCGTTGAGCGCGACCGACCACCACCAGGCACCGGACGCCAGCAGCCGGAGCGCCCCCGCCCCGGCGCCGCGCCTGGCCAGCCGCTCCTGGGCGACGGCCGCGGCGGCGTAGGCGCACGCGGAGACCAGGGACAGCAGGACGGCGACGAGAGCGGCGTTCACCGGGCCGCCCCGACCAGCTCGGGCCCGGCCGCCGCCCGGCGCCGCGGCTGCACCCGGCGCGACGGCAGCGCGCACCGCCGCCGGTGCGGCGGGCGCAGCACCGCGAGCGCCAGACCGAGCAGCGCCGTGGCCGCGACCGCGTCCAGCCAGTAGTGGTTCGCGGTGCCCACGATCACCAGCAGGGTCAGCAGCGGATGCAGCAGCCACAGCCACCGCAGCCGGGACCGGGTCGCGACGACCAGGCCGACCGCCACCATCAGCGCCCAGCCGAGATGCAGCGACGGCATCGCCGCGAACTGGTTCGACAACTCGTCCGTGGCGGGCGGCCCGTACACCGAGGGGCCGTACACGCGGGCCGTGTCGACCATCCCGGCGGCGCCCAGCATGCGCGGCGGCGCGAGCGGGAACAGCAGGTGCAGCACCAGCGCCGCGCCGGTCACGGCGGCCAGCACCCGGCGCGCCCACACGTAGTGCGCGGGCCGTCGCAGGTAGAGCCAGACCAGGAAGGCCACGGTGGCCGGGAAGTGCACGGCGGCGTAATAGGTGTTCGCCGAGTGGACCAGCGCGTCGCCGTGCAGGAGCAGGGACTGCACGGAGCCCTCGTCGGGCAGTCGCAGCGCCCGTTCCCCGTCCCACACCCGTCGGGCGTTGCGGAAGGCCTCCGCCGTGTGCCCCGTCGCCAGCTGCCGGCCGAGCTTGTACACGAGGAAGAGCCCGGCCACGAGCAGCAGCTCGCGGACGAGCGGCGGGCGTGCGGGCGTGCCCGGCCCCGCCTGTGGGGGCTCCGCTCCGGCGGGCTCGCTGCGGGCTTTCATCCCCGGGCCTCTCATCGATACGACCTCGTTCCGATACGCCAGTGTACCGATACGCTCGGGTACCGGTACACTGGCGTATCGGTACACTGGCGTATCGATAGACACTCGAGGTGCACTCGAGACGCACCGGACGAGGAGCAGGGACCATGACGTCGCAGGCCGCGGACCGACCGGAAGCGGTCGGCACCTCGCGCCGCTCCAAGATCACGCCCGAGCGTGAGCAGGAGTTCTTCGACGCCGTGCTCGAACAGATCCGGGCCTGCGGGTACGACGCCGTCACGATGGAGGGCATCGCCGCCAGTACCAAATGCAGCAAGTCCACGCTCTACCGGCAGTGGAAGACCAAGCCCCAGTTCGTGGCCGCCGCCCTGCGCTCCCACCGGCGGGTGCGCTTCGCCGGCATCGACAGCGGGTCGCTCGCCGAGGACCTGCGCCAGGCGGCCCGCATCGCGGGGGAGTGGTCCGGCAAGGACACCCTGCTCCAGGCGCTCGGGCACGCGGTCATGCAGGACCCGGAGCTCCAGCGCGCGCTGCGCGAGGCGCTGGTGGAACCGGAGATCGCCGCGCTCCGGGAGATCCTGCGGCGCGGGGTCGAGCGCGGCGAGGTCGACGCGGACCATCCGGCCCTGGAGTACGTGCCGGCGCAGATGTTCGGCGTGCTGCGGATGCGGCCCGTCGTCGAGGGCGAGTACGCCGACGCGGAGTACCTCGTCCGGTTCGTGGAGGCCGTCGTGCTCCCGGCGCTCGGCCTCCCCTGAGACCCAGGCCGCCGTCCATGGGATGACTGGACGGTGGTCTGCCCGCGCCGCACCGTGGGGACGGGGGCGGCGCGCACCCCCGGCCGGGCCGGGGCGCCCTCTGAGCGGAGGGGCGCCCCGCCCGGCCGATCGACGTGCGGGGCCGGGTCCGGTCAGACGTCCTGCCCGTTGCCGCCCCCCGCGGCGCCCGCCTCGATGCCCTTGGTGATCTCGTCGAGCACGGCCTGCTTCTCCCCGACGTCGACGCCGAAGCGGACGACGACGATGCGCTCGGGATCGGCCGGCGAGGGGAAGGCGAGCGACTGGACGTACCCGTCGGCGCCCTTGGCCGTGACCGCCTGCCAGCGGACCAGGTACCCCTTCTGCCCGGCGACCGTGACCGCCTTGGACGCCAGTTCCTCGTGCGAGGTGATCCCGCCGTAGGACTTGCCGCCGTAGGATTCCTCGGCGTTCGCCTCGATGTCGGCCTTCGCGACCTCCTCCGCGGTGTCGCCCTTGGTGCGCAGCACCATCGCCGGGGCCGAGTAGGCGCCGCCCTTGGTGCAGGTGGCGGAGGAGTCGCCGGGGCACTTGTAGCTGTCGTCGGACGTCACCGACGCGCCGACCTCCAGCTGCTGCCCGGACCAGCCGTCCGGGATGGGCAGGGTGATCCCGCTCAGCCGGTCCGGCACCGACCCGCTGTCGATCGTCGGCGGCTCCGACTCGCCCGGCGAGTCCGGCGCGGGCGACTCGCCGCCCCCGCCGTCACCTCCGCCGTCGCCCCCGCGCGGGTCGCCGAAGGGGGCCTCCTCGCCGCCGGGGCCGCGCCGGTCCTGCTGCGAGGGTCCCGCGCTGTCGCCGTCCGAGCCGTCGCCGGCCAGCGCGTACACACCGACTCCGATGCCGGCCAGCACCGCCACCGCCGCCGCGACGGCTATGCCGGTGGTCAGCCGGCGCCGCCGCGCGGAGGGCGGCTGCACGGGCATGCCCGGATAGCCCTGGTGCACGGGGTACGGCCCCGGCGCCGCGCCCGGCGCCGGCGGCTGCGCGGGAGGGGCCCACGCGGCGTCCTGCCCGGCGGGGCGGACCTGGTCCGTCCACGCCTTGCCGTCCCACCAGCGTTCGGTGGTGGGACCGTCCTGCTTCTGTCCGGGGTCCGGGTACCACCCGGGAGGAGTCACCTGCGTCATGTGCCCACCGTATGAGGCGTCGGTGAAAGCCGGATGAGAGGCCCCGCGACGATGTCCGCCGCCGACCCGCCACGTCCGGCGGCAGCAACGAGTTGACGCCGCCCGCCAGATGCCACCGCAGATGACGGGCCCGGCGCGTCGTCCCGGCTTTACCCCAAGTCACCCGTCACGGCAACTGCTCGCCGGACCACGCACCACGTGCCCGGCCGGAGGGCTAGGCTCAGTGCTCGTACGTCATTCGGGCGACTTGGGGAGGTAGCGGGATGACGGAGGTACGGCGGGCGGTCGCCGCCTCGGCCTCCCTCTGGGAGCGCGACGAGGAAGTCGCCACCATCACGCGGGCGGTCCACACCCTCCGTGCCGACCGCTCTTCCCCCGGCCTGCTGCTGGAGGCGCGCGGCGAGGCCGGAGTGGGCAAGAGCGCGCTGCTCGCCGAGACCCGCCGCATCGCCGAGGCGCTCGGCTGCACCGTCTGGTCGGCACGCGGCGGCGAGACCCTCAGGTCGGTCCCCTTCAACGTCGTACGCCAACTCCTCCAGCCCGCGCTGGTGTCGATGCTGCCCGAGGAGGCCCGCGAGTACCTCGGCGACTGGTACGACATCGCGGGTCCCGCCCTCGGCATAGCGGACCCCGGCGAGCGGCAGGCCGACCCGCAGGGTGTGTGCGACGGACTCGTCGCCGCCGTGCGCCGCCTCGCCCGCCGGGAGTGGCCGCTGGTGCTGCTCATCGACGACGCCCACTGGGCCGACCAGGAGACCCTGCGCTGGCTCGCCGCGCTCGCCGGCCGGCTCGACGAGACCTCGGTGCTGATCGTCCTCGCCCGCCGCCCCGGAGACGTGAGCGGCGACAGTGCCCGCCACCTCGACGAGGCCGCCGCCGTGGGCCGGCCCCTCACCCCGCTGAACGCCCTCACCCCCGACGCGACGGCCGGACTCACCCGCGCCACGCTGGGAGCCCACGCCGACGCCGCGTTCTGCCGCGAGGTGTGGGCCGTCACCGGCGGCAACCCCTACGAGACCGTCGAACTCCTCGCCAAGGTCCAGGACAGCGAGCTGCAGCCGGTCGAGGCGGAGGCCGCCGAGCTGCGCGCACTGAACCGCTCCGCGAGGGGCGGCGGGCTCGTCGCCCGCCTGGAACAACTCGGCGTCGACTCCACCCGGTTCGCCTGGGCCGCGGCCATCCTCGGCAGCGGCATCACCGTCGACATGGTGGCCCGCCTCGCCACGCTCGACCGCGCCGACGCCGTCCGCTGCGCCGAGCTGCTGTCCGACGCCCGCATCCTCGCCGCGGCCGGCCCCGCGCCCGGCCAACCCGGCGACGGCGACCTGGAGTTCGTCCATCCGCTGATCGCCACCGCCGTCTACAACTCCATCCCGGACGCGCTGCGCACGGCGATGCACGGCATAGCGGCCCAACTGGTCACCGACTCCGGCCTCGGCGCCGCGGCCGCCTCCCGCCACCTGCTCCAGGTCTATCCCGACGACGACCAGGAAGTCGTCGGGCAACTGCGCGAAGCCGCCCGGGAGCACCTGGCCGTCGGCGCCCCGGACGCGGCCCGCCGCTGCCTGGAGCGCGCCCTGCAGGAACCGCCGTTGCCCGACACCCACGCGCGCGTGCTCTTCGAGCTGGGCTGCGCCACCCTCCTCACCGCACCCGCCACCACCATCGGCCACCTGCGCACCGCGCTCGCCATGCCGGGACTCGACGGCGAGCAGCGCGTCGACGCCGTCTTCCGGCTCTCCCAGGCCCTGCTCCACAACGACCAGCTGGAGGAGGCCGTCCGCACCGTCGAGGCGGAGGCGGCCCGCAACCCGGACCCGTCCGCGCGGCTGCGGCTCCAGGCCGTCCAGTACATGTGGGAGGGCATCCATGCGGGCGAGACGTCCTCGCCCCGCCGCTCCGCCCGCCTGGCCGAACTCGCCGCCACCTGCACCGGCCGCGACAACGCCGAACGCGCCCTGCTCATCCTGCGCGGCTTCGACGCGATGACGCACGGCGAGAGCGCCGAGGAGGTCGTCGAACTCTGCGACCGGGCCCTGGTCAACGGCCGCCTCGCACCCGGGCTCGGCTGGACCGACACCGAGTGGGGCCTGGAACTGCCCATGATGCTGGCCAGCTCCTACGCCTACGCCGACCGGCTCGACCGCGCCGAGGCACTGTTCACCGAGGCCCTGCGCGCCTACGAGACGGCGGGCTGGAGCGGCGGCCACCTCTCCCTCGCGCACGCCTACGTCGGCCTCGGCCACCGCAGGCGAGGACGCCTCAAGGAGGCCGAGACGTCGCTGCGCGAATCCCTGCGCATCGCCGAACGCGTCGGCCGCGGCCTGCCGTTGTACTGGTCGGCGATCTGCAATCTGATCGACACCCTGCTCGCCCGCGGCCATGTCGCCGAGGCCCGCATCCTCGCCGACCAGTACGGCTTCGCCCCGCCCTACCCGTCGACGATCGTGCTCCCCGACCCCCGCTCCGTACGCGGCCGGCTGCTGCTGGCGACCGGCCGCACCGAGGAGGGCGTGAACGAACTGGAGGCCGCCGAGAAGGCCGCCGCCGCCCGCGGCCGGCACAACCCCGTGGTGGTGCCCTGGGCGACCGAACTGGCCCGCGCCCTCGCCACCGAGGACCCCGGCCGCGCCGCCCGGCTGGCCAGTGACGCCCGCCGCCAGGCCGAGCGCTTCGGCACCGACACCGCCATAGGAGAGGCCCTGCGCTGCGCCGCCGCGCTGGAGACCGGCCAGCGCGCGGTCCGGCTCGCCGCCCAGGCCGTCACCTACCTGGAGGCCTCGCCCTGCCAGTACGAACACGCCGCCGCCCGCGTGGAGTACGGCATCGCGGCCCGCTCGGCGGCCGAGCTGGACCGGGGCCTGGCGCTGGCCGAATCGTGCGGCGCCGACGGGCTGGTGGCCCGGGCCCGCGAGGCGCTGGCGGTGGTGCACGCGGGCTGACGGCCCGCCCCGCCGGGGCACCTCATCCCGGGGTGCCGTCCTCCTCGGCCAGCACCCGCTGGGCCGTCGCGAAGGCCGAGTTCGCCGCCGGCACCCCGCAGTACACCGCCGTCTGGAGCAGCACCGCGCCGATCTCGTCCGGCGTCAGCCCGTTGCGCCGGGCCGCCCGCACGTGCATGGCCAGCTCCTCGTAGTGGCCGTGCGCGACCAGCGCGGTCAGCGTGACCAGGCTGCGCTCGCGCCGGGACAGCGTCTCGTCGGTCCAGATCTCGCCCCACGCGTAGCGCGAGATGAAGTCCTGGAAGCGGGCGGTGAACGGGGACTGGCGGGCCTGCGCCCGGTCCACGTGCGCGTCGCCCAGCACCTCGCGCCGTACCGCCATGCCCCGCCGGGCGTCGCCGCCGAGATGCGCCCGCAGGGCGGTCAGTACCGCCTCCGGACGCTCGGCCGGCGCCAGGTGCGAGGCGCCGGGGATCTCCGTGAGCGTCGCGCCCGGCACCGCGTCGGCGATCTCCCGCAGATGCGCGGGCGGCGTGGCCGGATCCTCGCGCCCGGCGATCAGCAGCGTCGGCGCGGTGATGTCGCCGAGCCGGTCCCGCAGGTCGAAGGAGGCCAGCGCGTCGCAGCAGGCGGCGTAGGCGCCGGGGTCGGCGCCCCGGTGGTCGCGGACCAGCCGCGGCACGGTGAACCCGGGGGTGAACCACCGGGCGTCCGCGCCGTCCGCCAGCCGCGCCAGCCCCTCCGCCCGCACCTGCGCGGCCCGCTCCTCCCACGGCTTCGCGCCGTTGAAGTGCGCCGACGAGCAGACGACCGCCAGCGACGACACCCGCTCCGGATGGTGCACGGCCAGGTGCAGGCCCACCGCCCCGCCCAACGACACCCCGGCGTAGGCGAACCGCTCCACGCCGAGCGAGTCGGCGAGGGCCAGCACCAGCCCGGCGAGGTCACCGACGGTGGCGCCCGGCCCGATGAGGTCGGCCGCCGAACCGCCGTGCCCGGGCAGGTCCCAGCGGATCACCCGGTGCCCCGCGGACAGCTCGGGTGCCACCGCGTCCCACAGGGCGTACGAGGTGCCCAGCGAGGGCCCGAGCAGCAGCGGGGGTGCGGAGGCGGGGCCTTCGGCCAGGTGATCGAGCATGGTCAACGTCGCTCCAGGGCACGGTCGGTCAGGGCTCCCGCGGAGCCGGTGTAACGGACGGGGTCGGTGAGGGCGTCGAGGTCCAGGCCCCGCAACTCCGGTACCTCCGCGAGCAGTTCACCCAGGGGCCGGTCCTCGGCATACGTGCGCGCCGCCAGCTCGGTGAGCAGCGCCCCGGCGCGGGACCGCCCGAGCACCGGCGTCAGTTCGGCGGCGAGGCGCTCGGACACGATCAGCCCGTGGGTGAGGCCGAGGTGCGCGCGCATCACGTCCGGCCGCACCCGCAGCCCCTCGGCCAGCTCGGCGGCGTCCCGGGCCGCGCCGCCGGCCAGCCGCAGCAGGTCGCGCAGCGGCTCCCACTCGGCGTGCCAGGCGCCCGCCGGACGCTCGTCCTCGGCGGTCAGCGAGCCGTACAGCACCGACGCGAGCTGCGGCGCGCGCCGGGCCGCCGCCGCGATCAGCGTGGACCGTACGGGGTTGGCCTTGTGCGGCATCGCCGAGGAGCCGCCGCCCCCGCCCTCGGCGACCTCGCCGATCTCGGTGCGGGAGAGCGTCAGCACGTCGGCGGCGATCTTCCCGAGGGCCCCCGCGGCGAAGGCGAGGGCCCCGGCCAGGTCGGCGACCGGGGTGCGCAGCGTGTGCCACGGCAACAGCGGCGCCCGCAGGCCCAGTTCGCGGGCGTACGCGGCAGGAAGTGCCATCGGGTCCGGTGCGCCGTACGCCCCGAAGGCGGCCAAGGTGCCCGCCGCGCCGCCGAGCTGCGCGGGCAGGGTGTCGCGTACGGCGGCGACGCGGTCCCGCGCGTCCAGGACCAGCGCGCGCCATCCGGCCGCCTTCAGCCCGAAGGTCGTCGGCACGGCGTGCTGGGTGAGCGTCCGGCCCGGCATCGCCGTGTCCCGGTGCTCGGCGGCCAGCGCGGCCAGCGCGCGTTCCGTACGCGTGAGATCGGGGAGGAACAGGTCCAGGGTGCGGGCGGCGACCAGCATCGTCGCCGTGTCCATGATGTCCTGGCTGGTCGCACCCCGGTGGACGTACGGCCCGTACTCCTCGCCGACCGCCCCGGTCAGGTCGGCCACCAGGGGGATGACCGGGTTTCCGCCGCCGCGGGCGCGTTCGGCCAGGGAGCGCAGGTCGAACCGGGCCGGATCGCCGGCGGCCTCCGTCACCGCGGCCGCCGCCCCGGCGGGCGCCAGTCCCAGCGCGGCCTGGGCGCGGGTCAGGGCCGCCTCGGCGTCCAGCAGGGCCCGCAGGTACGCGTGGTCGCCGGTGGCCGGCCCGGCCGGCGAGCCCGCCCGGCCGGGGGCGAGCAGGCTCGTGCCGGCGTCGCCGGGATCCGCGGGTGATGTCACTGGAACTCCAGGAAGACCGTCTCGCCCTCGCCCTGAAGGCGGATGTCGAAACGGTACGTCCCACGGCCCTCGTCCGCCGCGACCAGCGTGTCGCGGCGCTCCGCCGGCACCCGGGCCAGCAGCGGGTCGGCGGCGAGCAGCGCCTGGTCGTCCGGCAGGTAGATCCGGGTGTACAGGTGCACGAGGAGTCCGCGCGCGAAGACGCACACGCTGACGCAGGGCGCGCTCCGCCCGCGGGCCCCGGGCCGCAGTGTCCGCGCGTACCAGTGGCCGTTCGCGTCGGTCTGGATCCGGCCGAAGCCGGTGAACTCCACCCCGTTGCGGCCCAGGAAGCCGCCGGATGCGGGGTCGCGCCGCATGGAGCCGTCGGCGGTCGGCGTCCTGCCCTCGGTGTCCGGCCCCCACAGCTCCACGAGCGCGTCCGGCAGCGGGGCGCCCTCCCCGTCGTACACGTACCCGTGCACGGTGATCGTGTCCGGATGACCGGCCGGCGCGATGTCCTCGCCGCCGGGGAAGGGCAGCGCGTACCCGTAGAACGGGCCGACCGTGTGCGACGGAGTGGGCAGGACCTGCCCCGGCTCGCTGGTGTCGATCTTCGTCATGCGGGTCAGCGTCCTTCTTCGATCCAGGTGGCGTTCGGGCCGTCGAGCACGATGTCCCAGTGGTAGCCGAGCGAGAACTCGGGCACGGACAGGCCGTGGTCGTACGTCGCGATCAGCCGCTGCCGGGCGGCGTCGTCGGTCACGGACTGGAGGATCGGGTCGTACCGGAACAGCGGGTCGTTCGGGAAGTACATCTGCGTCACGAGCCGCTGGGTGAACGCCGACCCGAACACCGAGAAGTGGATGTGCGCCGGACGCCAGGCGTTGACGTGGTTGCGCCACGGGTAGGGGCCGGGCTGCACGGTGGTGAAGCGGTAGCGGCCGTCGTCGTCGGAGAGGGTGCGGCCCACCCCGGTGAAGTTCGGGTCCAGCGGCGCGTCGTGCTGCTCGCGCTGGTGCGCGTACCGCCCGGCCGAGTTGGCCTGCCAGATCTCCACGAGCTGCCCGCGCACCGGCCTGCCGTTCCGGTCGAGGAGGCGGCCGGAGACGGTGATGCGCTCGCCGACCGGCTCGCCGGTGTGCTGCCGGGTCAGGTCGTTGTCGATGCCGGTGAGGTCCCGCTCCCCGAAGGCCGGGGAGGACAGCTCCACCAGCTCCGGGTCCTGGCGGACGTCGATGGCGATCGGCGGCTGCTTCGGGTGGCGCAGCACCGAGGAGCGGTACGGGGCGTAGTCGCGGCGCGGGTGGTGCTCGACGGGCGCGCCGTCGGCGACCCGCTTCTCGTACGCGGCGTGCTCGGCCGCGATCTCCGCGTCGATGTCGTGCTGGGTGAGAGGCATGGGGATTCCCGTGGGTGACAGGGGGCTTGGCTAGCGGTCGAGGACGAGGGCCAGGCCCTGGCCGACACCGATGCAGAGGGTGGCGACACCGGTGCCGCCGCCCTTGCGGGCCAGCTGGTGGGCGACGGTGCCGGCGAGGCGGGCACCGGAGGCGCCCAGCGGGTGGCCCAGTGCGATGGCGCCGCCCTGGGGGTTGAGGATCGCGGGGTCGAACTCGGGCCACTCGGCCGCGCAGCCGAGCACCTGGGCGGCGAAGGCCTCGTTGAGTTCGAGGACGTCCAGGTCGGCGAAGGTCCGCCCGGCCTTGGCCAGGGCACGGTGCACGGCTTCGACGGGGGCGAGACCGAAGTAGTGCGGGTCGGTCGCCGAGACGCCGGTGGCGGCGATCCGGGCGAGCGGTTCGCGGCCGGTGGCCTTCAGGCCCTCCTCGTCGGTGAGGAGCAGGGCCGCCGCGCCGTCGTTGAGCGGCGAGGCGTTGCCCGCGGTGACCCTGCCGTCGGTCTTCCGGAACGACGGCCTGAGCTTGGCCATCGCCTCCAGCGAGGCGGTCGGGCGTACGCACTCGTCGGCGGCGAAGTCCACCGGGTCGCCCTTGCGCCGCTCCACCGGGACGGGCACGAGTTCGGCGTCGAACAGGCCGTCCGCCTGGGCGCGGGCGGCCTTGTGGTGGGAGGCGAGCGCGTACTCGTCCTGCCGCTCGCGCGTGATCCGGTGCTTGTCGGCGATCAGCTCCGCCGACTCCCCGAGCGGGACCGTCCACTGCGGGTCCATCCTCGGGTTGACCATGCGCCAGCCCAGGGTGGTCGAGTACAGCTCGGTGTGCCCGGCGGGGAAGGGCCGGTCCGACTTGGGCAGGACGTACGGCGCCCGGGTCATCGACTCCACCCCGCCCGCGAGGGCGATCGAGGCGTCGCCGACGGCGATGGCGCGCGCGGCCTGGACGACGGCCTCGAGCCCGGAGGCGCACAGGCGGTTCACGGTGACGCCGGGGACGGAGGTGGGCAGGCCGGCCAGGAGGGCGGCCATCCGCGCGACGTTGCGGTTCTCCTCGCCCGCGCCGTTGGCGTTGCCCAGGTAGACGTCCTCGATCCGGGACGGGTCCAGGGCCGGGGTGCGGGCGAGGAGTCCGCTGATCGCGTGCGCGGCCAGGTCGTCGGGGCGTACGCCCGCCAGGCCGCCGTTGTACTTGCCGAACGGGGTGCGGACCGCGTCGACGACGTAGACGTCCTTCACTTCGCCTCCTCCGCGATCCTCGGCTGCTCCGCGGTCTCCGGTTCCTCCGCGACGACGAGCGGGGCGTCGGTCCGGGCGGTGATCTCCTCGACGCTCACGCCCGGCGCGGTCTCGACCAGGACCAGGCCGTCGGCGGTGACGTCGAGGACGCCGAGGTCGGTGATGATCCGGTCCACGCACGCCTTCCCGGTGAGGGGCAGCGCGCACTCCCGGAGGATCTTGGGCGAGCCGTCCTTGGCGGTGTGGGTCATCACCACGATCACGGTGCGGGCCCCGTGGACCAGGTCCATCGCCCCGCCTATCCCGGTGATCATCTTGCCCGGGACGGCCCAGTTGGCCAGGTCCCCGCCCGCCGACACCTGCATGGCGCCCAGCACGGCGACGTCGATGTGCCCGCCCCGGATCATGCCGAAGGACAGCGCGGAGTCGAAGAAGGCGGCGCCCGCCAGCACCGTCACCGTCTCCTTGCCCGCGTTGATCAGATCGGGGTCCACCTCGGCCTCGGTCGGGTAGCGGCCGGTGCCGAGGATCCCGTTCTCCGACTCCAGGGTGACCTCGACGCCCACGGGGAGGTGGTTGGGGATCAGTGTCGGCAGGCCGATGCCGAGGTTGACGTACTGGCCGTCCCTCAGCTCCCGCGCCGCCCGCGCGGCCATCTCCTCACGCGTCCAGGCCATCAGGAACTCACCGTCCGCCGCTCGATCTTCTTCTCCGCCGCCTGCTCCGCCGTCAGCGCCACCACGCGCTGCACGAAGATGCCGGGCAGATGCACGTCGTCCGGGTCGATCCCGCCGGGCTCCACCAGCTCCTCCACCTCCGCGATCGTCACCCGCCCGGCCATCGCGGCCAGCGGGTTGAAGTTCCGGGACGACTTGGCGAACACCAGGTTCCCGTGCCGGTCGCCCCTGGCCGCCCGCACCAGCGCGAAGTCGGTGCGGATGCCGCGCTCCAGCACGTACTCGGTCCCGTCGAACTCGCGGACCTCCTTGGGCGGGGAGGCCAGCGCGACCCCGCCGTCGCCGTCGTAGCGCCAGGGCAGACCGCCGTCGGCCACCTGGGTGCCGACGCCGGCCGGGGTGTAGAACGCGGGGATCCCGGCGCCGCCGGCCCGCAGCCGCTCGGCCAGCGTGCCCTGCGGGATCATCTCCACCTCCAGCTCCCCGCCGAGGTACTGGCGCGCGAACTCCTTGTTCGCGCCGATGTAGGACCCGGTCACGCGGGCGATCCGGCCGGCGCCCAGCAGCACGGCGAGACCGGACTCCATCGCCCCGCAGTTGTTGGAGACCACCGACAGGCCGTCGGTGCCGCGCTCGTACAGCGCCTGGATCAGTACGTTCGGCACACCGCTCAGCCCGAAGCCGCCCACCGCGAGCGACGCGCCGTCGGGCACGTCGGCCACCGCCCCACCGGCCGTGGCCACCACCTTGTCCATCCGAGAAGCCCCATCTCTGCCGCGAATTAATCAGGGCACTGAGTATTTCAGCGAGGTGTTCAACACGCTGCCATCGACCGGCCGAGGCGTCAAGGCCCGGGAAAGTGCCCGGTACATCGCTTGCGGAGGGGTCCGGCGGTTCGCGGCTGGCCGGGGTATCGTCAGTGCACCTACGAAGTAATCACGGGAGAGCGCATGGCAGCGGTCGATCTGACCACCCATCCCGGACACCTGGCCCGGCGGCTCCAGCAGGCGCACTACCTGCTCTGGAACACGATGGTCTCCGAGGAGACCACCTCGCCGCAGTTCGCCGTCCTGAACGCCCTCGTCGCCGAGCCCGGCCTGGACCAGCGCACGGTGGGGGAGCGGGTGGGCCTGGACCGCTCCACCATCGCCGAGGTGATCAGCCGGCTGGGCCGCCGCGGACTGCTCGACAAGGTCCGCGACCAGCAGGACGGCCGCCGCTTCCTGCTCCGGCTGACCGACGAGGGGCTGCGCGTCCACCGCAGGCTGAGCGTGCGGGTCGCCCGGATGAACCAGGTGTTCCTCGCCCCGCTCTCGCCCGACGAGCGGACCGCGTTCTTCGACCTGGTCCGCCGGGTCGCGGACGCCGCCGAGGGGCTGCGCAACCCGGAGTCGTCCGGGGTGCCGGGTTGACGCGGGGCCGACGGCTCAGGAGCCGCCCGCGAAGACCACCCACACCTGGCCCTCGGCGAAGTTCAGCGCGGCGCCGTCGCGGGTGGTGAACGTCGTGCCGTCGGCGGCCGTGCCGCGCGTCCAGGTGGCGTCGTACGTCCGGCCGTCGCGCAGCACCTCCGCGCGGCCCGAGCCCACCGACTCGACGTAGGGGGAGTTGCTGCCGCGGAAGTCGCGGAAGGCGGAGTCGCGCACCGTCACGTGCTGCACGACGACCGTGGCCGGCGCCGGGCCTTCGCCGTCGGCCGCGGCGGCCGGTGAGCCGTCCAGGGAGACCAGCCACCGGTCCCGGCTCTCCGACCAGGTGAAGGTGAAGCTCGTCGCCGGGTAGCGCACGGTGCGGGAGGGCTCCGCCCGGCCGCCCTCGGGTGCCTGGCCGAAGGTGAACCCCGTGGTGAGGGCCCCGGCGCCCGCGGGCTCGGCCGGCAGCTCGCCGGGCCGCAGGTAGAGGTTGTGCGGGGCCTGCCGGTCGTCGTCGCGGACGTAGGCGTCGGGTGCGTCGCCCGGTGTGACGGCGCGCAGCGGAGCCTCCTCGATGAGCGGCAGCAGCTTGCTCTGGGCGCCGGAGAACGCCAGCGTCGGCCGGTCGAACTGGCGCAGCAGCTCCAGGTCCGACTCCCGGGCGCTGCGCACCGGCCCGACCTCCTCGGGCAGCCGGGTCGCGTAGAGCGCCATCAGGCGGCTCAGCCCGCCCTCCACCGGCTCCGCGTAGACGACGTCCGCGGCGTCCAGGCCGGTCTGGGGCCGGGCCTCGGGCGCGTTGTCGACCTTCACGGCGAGCACCGGGCCGGTGGCGGGTGCCGAGGTGTGCGAACGCTCCGGCTCCGGCGCCCGTCCGTTGTCCTTGCCGCCCGTCCCGCCCGACCCGGCCGTGCAGCCCGCGGCCAGCGCGACGGCCGCCGCCATGGTCACCAGCGCCGCGCCGCGCGCCCGTCGTGCCACCCGTGTGCCCCGTCCGCGCGTCTGTTGTCGCATGCCGGTCATCCGTCCGCCCGTCCCGTGTCATTGATTGTGCGCCTTGTGCAGCATTCAGTGCCATACATGACTGATTCCGATAGGGCACGCGGAACGGGGCAGATAATCCGCTGTTCGGTCGAAACGCCCGCCCGGTTCGGCGGTGGAGCCCCGGGTACCCGGCCGCCACACGGACTGACGCGAAAGGCGACAGAGGGAGCGCGGGCGATGAAGGCAGTGACATGGCAGGGCAAGCGGGACGTCCGGGTCGAGGAGGTGCCCGACCCGCGGATCGAGGAACCGACCGACGCGGTCATCCGCGTCACCTCCTCGGGGCTGTGCGGCTCCGACCTGCACCTCTACGAAGTACTCACGCCGTTCATGACACCGGGCGACATCCTCGGCCACGAGCCGATGGGCATCGTCGAGGAGGTCGGCTCCGAGGTGACCGGCCTGAAGCCGGGCGACCGGGTCGTGGTGCCGTTCCAGATCGCGTGCGGGCACTGCTACATGTGCGGCAGCGGCCTGCCGACCCAGTGCGAGACCACCCAGGTCACCGGCGAGGGCATGGGCGCCCCGCTGTTCGGCTACACCCGGCTGTACGGGGCGGTACCCGGTGGTCAGGCCGAGTACCTGCGCGTACCGCAGGCCCAGTTCGGACCGATCAAGGTGCCCGAGGGCCCGGCCGACGACCGCTTCGTCTACCTCTCCGACGTGCTGCCCACCGCCTGGCAGGCGGTCGCCTACGCCGACATACCGAAGGGCGGCAGCATCGCCGTGCTCGGCCTCGGCCCGATCGGCGACATGGCCTGCCGGATCGCGCTGCTCAAGGGCGCCGGCCGGGTGTTCGGCGTGGACCTCGTGCCGGAGCGGCTGCGGCGCGCCCGGGAACGGGGCGTGGAGACCTTCGACCTGCGGGCCTTCGACAACGAGAAGGAACTGGTCGCCGCGGTGCACGAGGAGACCGGCGGCCGCGGTCCCGACGCCGTGATCGACGCGGTCGGCACCGAGGCGCACGGCGGGACCGTGGCCAAGCTGGTCCAGCAGGCCGCCGCGGTGATGCCCCGGTCCATCGGCGGCCCGCTCGCGGAGCGGTTCAGCATCGACCGGCTCAGCGCCCTGTACACCGCGATCGACCTGGTCCGCCGCGGCGGCACCATCTCGCTGTCCGGCGTGTACGGCGGCATGGCCGACCCGATGCCCCTGCTGACCATGTTCGACAAGCAGCTCCAGCTGCGCATGGGACAGGCCAACGTCCGCCGCTGGAGCGACGAGATCCTCCCCCACCTGACCGACGAGGACCCCCTCGGCGTCGACGACTTCGCCACCCACCGGGTGCCGCTGGCGGACGCGCCGCACGCGTACGAGATGTTCCAGAAGAAGCAGGACGGCGCGGTCAAGGTGCTCATGAAGCCGTGAGCCCCGGCCGGCGGGGAGGAGCCCTCACGGTCCGCCCAGGATCTCCGCGAGGTCGTAGCGGACCGGCTCCTCCAGCTGGGCGTAGGTGCAGCTCTCCGGCGTCCGGTCCGGGCGCCAGCGGCGGAAGCGGGCCGTGTGCCGAAAGCGCGCCCCGTTCTCCATGTGGTCGTACGCCACCTCGACGACCCGCTCCGGTCTCAGCGGCACCCAGGACAGGTCCTTCTTGCCCGACCACCGGCTCGGTGCGCCCGGCAGCCGCGCCCCCTCGTGCGCCGACTCCTCGGCCCAGGCGGCCCACGGATGGCCCGCCGCGTCGTCCATGCGCAGCGGCTCCAGCTCCTCCACCAGCTCGGCCCGGCGCTTCATCGTGAAGGCCGCGCTCACCCCCACGTGCTGGAGGACGCCCCGGTCGTCGTGGAGCCCGAGCAGCAGCGAGCCGACCACGGGACCGCTCTTGTGCAGGCGGTATCCGGCGACGACCACGTCCGCCGTCCGCTCGTGCTTGATCTTGTACATGGCCCGTTCGTCCTGCCGGTACCCCAGGTCGAGCGGCTTGGCGACCACTCCGTCGAGCCCCGCGCCCTCGTACCGCTCGAACCACTGCCGGGCCACCTCGATGTCGTCCGTCGCCGGAGCCACGTGCACGGGCGGCGTCACCCCGGACAGCGCCCGCGTCAGCAGCGCCCGCCGGTCGGCCAGCCCCACGTCGAGCAGGGACTCGTCGTCCAGGGCGAGCAGGTCGAAGGCGATCAGCGAAGCAGGCGTCCGCTCGGCCAGCATCCGCACCCGGGAGTCCGCCGGATGGATCCGCTCCGTCAGCGCGTCGAAGTCCAGATGCCCCTCCCGCGCGATCACGACCTCCCCGTCCACCACGCACCGCTGGGGCAACCGCTCCCGCACCGCCGCCACCAGCTCCGGAAAATACCTGGTCAACGGCTTGCCGGTACGGCTCCCCAGTTCCACCTCGTCCCCGTCCCGGAACACGATCGCCCGGAACCCGTCCCACTTGGCCTCGTAGTGCATCCCCGGCGGAATCTTCGCCACGGACTTGGCGAGCATCGGCTTCACGGGCGGCATGACGGGAAGGCGCATGGTCCGACTGTATGAGCGCGGTGTCGTCCCCGCCTGATATGCGAAGCCGAGACCGTGCGCCTACCGTGGCTCGCATGGCGGAAGCGGTGGAACTGGAGGCGGGCGGCCGGACCGTGCGGCTGTCCAGCCCGGGGAAGGTGTTCTTCCCGGAGCGCGGCTACACCAAGCTCGACGTGGCCCGGTACTACCAGGCGGTGGCCCCCGGCATCCTGCGCGCCCTGCGCGACCGCCCCACCACCCTGCAGCGCTACCCGGACGGGGTCGGCGGCGAGTGGTTCTACCAGAAGCGCGCGCCCAAGGGCATGCCCGACTGGATCCCGACCGCGCACATCACCTTCCCCAGCGGGCGCAGCGCCGACGAGATGTGCCCCACCGAGGAGGCGGCGGTCCTGTGGGCCGCCCAGTACGGCACCCTCACCTTCCACCCCTGGCCGGTGCGGCGCGCCGACGTCGACCACCCCGACGAACTGCGCATCGACCTGGACCCGCAGCCCGGCACCGACTACGACGACGCCGCCCGCGCCGCCCACGAACTGCGCGCGGTACTGGAGGAGTTCGGCGGACTGCGCGGCTGGCCCAAGACCTCGGGCGGGCGCGGCATCCACGTCTTCGTGCCGATCGAGCCGCGCTGGACCTTCACCCAGGTGCGGCGCGCCGCCATCGCCGTCGGCCGCGAGATGGAGAGGCGGATGCCGGACCGGGTGACCATCAAGTGGTGGAAGGAGGAGCGCGGCGAGCGCATCTTCATCGACTACAACCAGACCGCCCGGGACCGCACCATCGCCTCCGCCTACTCGGTGCGCCCCCGCCCGAACGCCCCGGTCTCCGCGCCGCTGACCTGGGACGAGGTGGGCGTCGCGCACCCGCAGGACTTCGACATCACGACCATGCCCGCGCGCTTCGCCGAACTCGGCGACGTGCACGCGGGCATGGACGACCATCGGTACTCCCTCGACGCCCTGCTGGAACTGGCGACGAAGGACGAGCACGAACACGGACTCGGCGACCTGCCGTACCCGCCCGAGTATCCGAAGATGCCGGGGGAGCCCAGCCGGGTACAGCCGAGCCGGGCCAGGAAGCACGCTCCCGGCCCGGACGGGCCTACAGCTCCTTGATCCGGACGTCCCGGTACGAGACGACGTCCGTCGTGCCGTGCACCTGGAGTCCGACGTAACCGGAGGCGAACCGTCGCCCGTCCGTGCCCGGGTCGTCCGAGCGCGGCGGCGTGAAGTCCTGGCCGCCGGTGTTGTCGAACTCGTTGATCAGCACGCCGTTGCGGAAGACGGAGTAGTGCTGGTCGACCACGCGGATCTCGTAGTCGTTCCAGGTGCCCTTCTCCGTCACCCCGGCGCCGGCCAGACCCACCCGGTCGAAGCCGTAGAGCGAGCCGGTCTTGTACATGTCGCCGGTGGGGCCGTCGAAGACCTGCACCTCGTGGCCGTACTTGATGGCGACCCACTCCGGCCGGGACTCCTCCGGGTGGTCGTGCACCTGCGGGAAGCGCACGAACACGCCGCCGTTGGTGTTGGCGGTCCCCGCCGCGTCGTCCCGCCACTGGAGCTTCAGCGAGAAGTCGCCGTACTTGCGCTCGGGGAACCACAGCATGCCCATGCCGGGCGTGGTGGTGCTGGACGTGATCGACCCGTCCGCGTTCAGCCCGAACGAACCGCCGCCCACCTGCTGCCACTTGGCGAAGGACGCCTGGGTGCCGTCGAGGATCGTGCGGTAGCCCTCGGTCTGGCCGGGCGTGCCGATCCCGGACTGGCGGGCGGCCTTGTTGATCGCCTTGACCTCCCGGCCGTCGACGACCCCCTCGTCCCGGAGGGTGTCCAGCACCTCACGCACGTGCTTGAGGAAGAGCTGCTGGGACGACCACTCCTTCTCGTCCTCGATCATCTCGTTGATCCGGCACCGGTTGTTGGTGACCCGGTTCGGCACACCGGTGTCCACCGTGCCGACGATCACCGTCTGGCGCTCGTCGAACTCCGGGCAGGGCGGCCCCGGAACCTGGCCCGCCACCACGGTGAAGCTCACGCTCACCGGCTCGGAGGTGTTGCCGGCCTCGTCGCTCGCCCGGTACGCCACGGTGTGCCGTCCGACGCGGTCGACGACCACGGGAGCGGAGTACGCCAGGTAGGGCCCGGCGTCCAGCGAGTACTCGACACCGGCGACGCCGGAGCCGCCCTCGTCCGTGGCGCTGACGGTCACCTTCGCGCTGCCGACGTACGCGCCGTCGGAGTTCTTGGTGCCGTCCACGGTCGCGCCGGTCACCGGCGGGGTGGTGTCCTGCGGGGGAGCGGCGGCCACGGTGAAGTCGACGCTCTTCTCGGCGGCGACGTTGCCCGCCTTGTCGGTGGCCCGGTAGCGGACCGTGTGCTCGCCGACCTCGTGCACCATGACGGGCGCGGTGTACGCCTGCCAGGCGCCGTCGCCGACGGCGTACTCGATGGTGTTGACGCCGGAACCGGTGTCGGAGGCGGTGACGGTCACCGTCGCCATGTCGATGTAGGCGCCGTCGGGGTTCTTCTCACCGCTGACCGTCGCCGAGGTCTCCGGCGGCGTCGTGTCGTCGGTGTCGGGCGCGACCACCGTGAAGTCGACGCTCTTCTCGGCGGCCGCGTTGCCCGCCTTGTCGAACGCCCGGTAGCGCACCGTGTGGTCGCCGACCTGGTCGACCACGACCGGCGTGGTGTACGGCTGCCAGGCGCCGTCGGCGCCGATCGCGTACTCGACCCGGTCGACGCCGGAGCCGCCGGCCTCGTCGGTGGCGGCGACGGTCACGCTCGCCGAACCGACGTACTGCCCGTCGGCGTTCTGCGTGCCGCCGACCTCGGCCGAGGTCTCGGGCGCGGTGGTGTCGTCGCCACCGCCGCCCTCGGTCACGGTGAGCACGCCCGTCATCTGGCCGTGCCCGGGGATCGTGCAGTGGTACTTGTACGTGCCCGGGGTCAGGGTGACCTCGGCGGTGTGCTTGCCGCCCTGGGCGTCGCCCGGGTTGGCGAGGATGTTCAGCTGGACGTCGCTGTTGTACTCCGGGTCGCTGGTGACGAACGTCAGCGTGTGCGGCATGCCGGTGGTGTTGCCGGTGGCCTCACTGTTCTCGAAGACGATCGTGGCCGGTCCGGCCACCGCCGTCTCCGGCGCGGACGTGTACTTGGTGATGTCGTCGCCGGCGGTCCAGGTCAGGACCTGGTCGGCCGCCTCGGCGCGCGGAGCCGGCCGCCCGTCCTGGGCGGACGCCGTCTGCAGTCCGAGCATCATCAGCAGCCCGGCCAGCAGCGCGGCCCACATTCTTCGTTGGCGTATCACTCGGTCCCCCTGGCCAGTTGTCCGGCGGCCGGCGTCGGACCGCCGCCCTCGTAGGTGACCCGCCACAGCGCCGACTTGGCGTCGGAGGTGAAGAAGCCGCGGCCGTAGTCCAGGACGTACAGCGCGCCGTCCGGGCCGAACTTCCAGCCCATCAGGTTCTTGATGCCGTCGTTGCCGATCGGCACGATCTTCTTCAGGGACTCCGAGTGCACCGGCAGACCGCCGTCGCCCTGGGTCTTCGGGTCCATCAGCACCGCGTTGCGCGGCTGGTCGGAGTCGTAGAAGTCACCGACGAACCACTTGCCGTCCCAGTACGCGGGCCACTTGGTCGCACTGGTGCTGTCCGCGTCGTAGCGGTAGACTGGGCCGTTCATCGCGGCCTGGCCGCCGCCCTTGAGCCAGGGCAGCTTGTACGTGGCCTCGTCCTGCTTGTACGACGGGATCCCGTTCTCGTCGCGCGGGAAGTCGGGGCCGCCGCCCTGCGGCGAGTACCAGATGTTGTTGCCGGTCACCGGCGGCAGGTTGACCAGGCCGTCGTTGTTAGGCGACTCGTTCTTCGGGGCGTCGCAGTCGTACCAGCCCAGCGGCTTCGACGGGTCCGGCAGGTTCCGGTCCCGGTACGGCTGCTTGTTGCCCATGCAGTACGGCCAGCCCCGGTTGCTCGCCTTGGTGATGGTGGCGAACGTGTCGTACTTCGCCGGGCCCCACGTGGTCGAGGGGGCGCCGGCGTCCGGGCCGACCCAGCCGGCGTAGAGGGTGTCGGTGGCCTTGTCGACGGAGATGCGTGCCGGGTTGCGGACGCCCATCACGTAGATCTCGCCCCGCGTCTTGCCGCCGCCCTCGGCGGTCTCCTTGCCGGTGAAGAGGTTGCCCTCGGGGAGCGTGTAGGTCCCGTCCGGCTCCGGGTGGATGCGCAGGATCTTGCCGTTGAGGTTGTTGGTGTTGCCCGCGGTGCGGCGCGCGTCGGCGAAGGACACGCCCTTGAAGTTGGGCTGCGGGTTGTTGCCGGAGTAACCGTCGCTGAAACCACTGGAGTTGTTGTCACCGGTGGCGATGTACAGGTTCCCCTTGGAGTCCCAGGCCAGCCCGCCGCCCGCGTGGCAGCAGCTGTGGATCTGCACCGGCCACTTCAGCAGCACCTTCTCACTGCCCAGGTCCAGCTTGTTGGTCGCCTGGTCGAGGGTGAAGCGCGAGACGCGCCGCTCGGCCATGTGGGTGTCGCGGTTGATCTGGGAGTGCGGCGTGTAGTGCAGGTACACCCAGCCGTTCTCGGTGAACCTCGGGTCCAGCTCGATGCCGAGCAGGCCCTCCTCGACCTTGACCAGCTCGTCGCCGCCGCCCTTGTTGCCGAAGACGGTCAGGGCCCCGGCCAGGGTGACCTTCTTGGTCTTCGGGTCGTAGACGTGGATCTCGCCCTTGCCCTTGCCGATGTCGGGGTTGTTCCAGTCGGTGATCACCGGCTGGGAGGAGTCGGCGCCGCCGCGGCCGATGTAGAACACCCGCCCGTCGGGCGCGGTGACCAGGCCGTGCGGTTCGCCGATCTGGTCGTTCTGGCCCGCCTGGTTGGGCTGGGTCAGCCGCTCGGCCTTGTAGTTGCCGTTGATGGTGGCCTTGCAGTCGGCCTGCGACAGCCGCGACGTCCACAGCAGGGCGCCGCGCAGGTGCGTGCGGAACTCCGTCTCGTCGTACGACGACTCGGTGCCGCCCATGCCCGTGTAGAAGGACCGGCCGCCGTCGTAGTCCCGGCACCAGCTGACCGGGTGGTCCCAGCCGTTGGCGCTCTCCCCGGGCGCGTACGTCGACTCGCGCACCCGGGCGACGGTGTGCACGTCACCGGACGGGTTCTGCTGCCAGTTGAGCCACTCGTCGGGCCGCTTCCACTCCGCCGGCAGGTCCTTGGTGGCCGGATGACGCCGGTCGCCGACCTCGACGGTGGCCCGCTGGACCTTGGTGGGGCTGGAGGCCGCCGGGCGGGCGCCGACCAGACCGGTGAACCAGTCCGAGTACGGCTCCGCGCGGGCCGCGTCGTGGACGCCGACGAATCCGCCGCCGGCCTCCATGTACGCCTCCAGGCCCGCCTCCTGCGCCGGATCGAGGACGTCGCCGCCCCCGGTCAGGAACACGATCGCGTTGAAGCGGCCCAGCCTCTTCTCGTTGGTGAAGACCGAGGCGTTGTCCGTGGCCTCGACCGTGAAGCGCTCGTTCGCCGGGCCGGACTGCCCGATCCGCTCGATGGCCGCGATTCCCGCGTTCACGACCGGCGACTCCTCGCCGGACGCGGCGGAACCGTAGAACACCAGCACACGCACGTTGGAGCCGCCCGGGGGCGACTTGATCGACATCGTTGTCAGGGACGGGTCCGGCGCCGGACGCGCGCTGGCCGTCGGGCCAGCCAGCAGTCCCGCGGCGACGAAGCCGGCGGTGGCGAACGCCGCCCATCCTCTTCTTCTCGCGCTCAACCCTCTCAAGGGCATGGGCACCTCCTCGGTCACGGCAGCAGCGCCAAGGAAGCTAGACCTCTTTGCGTGGTTCGCCAATAGGTATGACCGGGATCCAACGAACTTTGTCCTGAGTGTGGATAAACGCGGCGCCAACCGGTACGGTCCCACAGGCTCATCACAGCCAATCAGAAATACGGCTCCGCAAATTCCGGATCAGCGTGGGGAGTTCGGCATGGACAGGCGAGGCTTCAACCGACGGGTACTGCTGGGCGGCGCGGCCGTCGCGACATCGTTGTCCATCGCTCCGGAGACCGCGGGCGCCGCCGGTGATGCCAAGGCCGTCTCCGCGAAGACGGCGCTGGCCGGGGGCGAGGTGAGACACATCAAGATGTACGCCGAGAAGCTGCCGGACGGTCAGATGGGCTACGGCTTCGAGAAGGGCAAGGCGTCCGTCCCCGGGCCCCTGATCGAGCTGAACGAGGGCGACACGCTGCACATCGAGTTCACCAACACCATGGACGTGCGGGCCAGCCTGCACGTGCACGGCCTGGACTACGAGATCTCCAGCGACGGCACCGCGATGAACAAGAGCGACGTCGAGCCCGGCGGCACCCGCACCTACACCTGGCGCACCCACAAGCCGGGCCGCCGCGCGGACGGCACCTGGCGCTCGGGCAGCGCCGGCTACTGGCACTACCACGACCACGTGGTCGGCACCGAGCACGGCACGGGCGGCATCCGCAACGGCCTCTACGGCCCGGTGATCGTGCGCCGCAAGGGCGACGTGCTGCCGGACGCCACGCACACCATCGTCTTCAACGACATGCTCATCAACAACCAGAAGCCCCACACCGGTCCCAACTTCGAGGCCACCGTGGGCGATCGCGTCGAGATCGTCATGATCACGCACGGCGAGTACTACCACACCTTCCACATGCACGGTCACCGCTGGGCCGACAACCGCACCGGCATGCTCACCGGCCCCGAGGACCCCACCCAGGTCATCGACAACAAGATCACCGGCCCGGCGGACTCCTTCGGCTTCCAGATCATCGCGGGGGAGGGGGTGGGCGCCGGCGCGTGGATGTACCACTGCCACGTGCAGAGCCACTCCGACATGGGGATGGTGGGGCTGTTCCTGGTGAAGAAGACCGACGGCACCATCCCGGGGTACGACCCGCACGAGCACGCCCACGGGGGCGGCGAGCAGACCGCGAAGGCCCCCGAGCAGGCCGCGAAGGCCCCCGAGCACCACCACTGAGGGCGGCCCCGAGCGCCCTCTTCCCGTCCGGCGGCTGCGGCTATCCTGAGCCGCAGCCGCCGACGAGGAGCCCTCAAGTGAGCGAGACAGTGCCCCGCCCCACGCTGGAGGCCGTGGCCGAGCGGGCCGGGGTCTCGCGGGCCACCGTGTCCCGCGTGGTCAACGGGGCGCACGGGGTGCGCGACGCGCTCGCCGAGCGGGTCCGGCGCGCGGTGGAGGAACTCGGGTACGTGCCCAACCAGGCTGCCCGCAGCCTGGTGACCCGACGGCACGACGCCGTCGCCGTCGTCGCCGCCGAGCCGGAGACCCGGGTCTTCGCCGACCCCTACTTCGCCCAGCAGCTGCGCGGCATCAGCAAGGAACTGACGGCCCACGACAACCAGTTGGTGCTGCTGCTCATCGAGGGCCGCGAGGACCACGCCCGCGTCGGCCGCTACCTGGCCGGCGGCCACGTCGACGGCGCCCTCGTCTTCTCCCTGCACCTCCACGACCCGCTGCCCGGCCTCGTACGCAGGGCCGGGGTGCCGACGGTGTTCGGCGGGCGCCCCGACTGGGAGGACGACGGGGACGACGTGGTGTACGTCGACAGCGACAACCGCGGCGGTGCCCGCGCGGCCGTCCGCCACCTGGCCGCCCTCGGCCGCACCCGGATCGCGCACATCACCGGCCCGCTCGACCAGACCTCCGCCGCCGACCGGCTTGCCGGCTTCCGCGACGTCCGGGCCGCCGCCGGCCCGGGGCTGGTCGCGCACGGCGACTTCACCCCGGGCGGCGGCGAACGGGCGATGCGGGAGCTGCTCGACCGCTGCCCGGACCTGGACGCGGTGTTCGCGGCCAACGACCTCACCGCCGCCGGTGCCCTGCGGGTGCTGCGCGAGCGCGGACGGCGGGTGCCGGACGACGTGGCGGTGGTGGGCTTCGACGACATGCTGCCCGTCGCCGAACAGACCGACCCGCCCCTGACCACCGTCCGCCAGGACATCGAGGAGATGGGCCGCCTGATGGCCCGTCTCCTCCTGCGCGGCCCGGCCCCCCGCACGGCCGCCGACGGCCCGGAGACCGCCGCCCCGGAGCCCGGCACCTCCGGCGTCATCCTGCCGACCACGCTGGTCCACCGCGCCAGCGCATGAGCACGCGGCCCGGGCGCCCCGCCTCGCATCCCGAGCCCCCGTCGGCACCGGGGACCGCGCGTCCCTAAGCCTGCCGCGGCAGCGGCCTCAGGATCGCGAAGCGGGCGCCCGACGGGTCGGCGATCCGGGCGACGCGGCCGACGTCCTCGATGTCCGTCGCGGCCATCGGCACCGTGCCGCCCAGCTCCCGGGCCCGGGCGACCGCGGCGTCCGTGTCCTCCACCGCGAAGTACGGCAGCCAGCCGGTCTCCGTCGGCTCCGGGTCGTCGGCGAGTGGGACGACACCGCCGAACATGGCGTCCTCGCCCTGACCGCCCGGGTTGACCGAGGTGTAGGAGCCACCCGGGAAGGACACCGCCGAGGTCTCCAGCCCCAGGACGCTCCGGTAGTACGCGGCGGCGGCCGCGACGTCCGCCGTGTGCAGCTCGACCCAGCACAGCGCGCCGCTCTCGCCGACCACGCCCAGACCCGGAAGCCGCCCCGGCTGCCAGACGCCGAACGGCAGCCCGGCCCGGTCGGCGAGGATCGCCATGGTGCCCTGGTCCATCACCTCCATCGGTTGCGCGAGGACGCCCCCGCGGGCCTGCTCGGAGGTCTTGGCGGTGGCCCGGGCGTCCGGAGTCCGGAAGTACACCGTCCAGGACGGCGGGCCCTGCTCGGACGCGGTCTCCATGCCGCCGGCCGCGATCCGGCCGTCCAGTTCGAAGAAGCCGTAGCCGCCGGCCTCCGGGCCCGCCGACCTGAACCGCCAGCCGAAGAGGCCGCCGTAGAAGGCGGCGGAGGCGTCGAAGTCGGTCGTGCCGACGTCGACCCAGTTCGGGGCGCCGGTGACGAAACGGGTGGTGAGCATGATCGCCCTCCTCGGAAGGGTCCCGTTGCCTGTACGGCCGAGTCTTCCACCGACCACCGGCCCCCGCTTCCGCGCGCCGCCGTGCGCCGCCGCACGCGGCGGAGGACCATCGGAGCGGGCGCGGTCCCGCCGACGTCGTTGATCCGGCGTTGATGAAATGTTTTTCGCCTCCCGGCACGCTCCTGTCCATGCACATCGAGACGATCGCCACGCCGGACCTCGACTGGCAGGAGGAGGCGCTGTGCGCACAGACCGGAGCCGAGTTCTTCTTCCCCGAGCCCGGCAGTTCCGTGCGGGACGCGAAGCGGATCTGCGCCCTCTGCCCGATCCGCTCGGCCTGCCTGGACTTCGCGCTGAGCAATGACGAGCGCTTCGGCGTCTGGGGCGGACTGTCGGAGAAGGAACGCCTGGAACTGCGCCGCGCCACCCACTGAGCGCGGCCCCCGGTCCGGCCGCCCGCACCGGTAATTCGCTGTGCCGCGCCCGCTCCGGCAGGCAGAATCCCGGCATGGCACGAACCGCGGTCCAGTACGAGGCCGACAGTCTGCTGCACGCCCTCGACCCGCTCGCCCACCCGGCCCGCACGCGCGAACTCGTCGTGCGCGCGGGCGATTCGGACGACCCGCGGTCCCTGCTCGCCGAGCTGGAGACGCGCGGCGCCCACGGACGCCGGCTCGCCGTCGTCGCCGCGTCGGCCGCGGGCGACACCGGGTGGATCGCGGACCGGATCGCCGACCCCGACCCCTACGTGCGCGGTCACGCCCTGCGCGTGGCCGGCAGCCTGGGCGTGCCGGACGCGGCGTTCGAGACGGCCCTCGCCGACGCCCCCGAGACCACCCGCCGCGCCCTGCTGCGCGCCGTCGTGGCCGGCGGGCGCACCGCCCTCGCCGACCGGCTGGTGGACGGGGTGCGCCGCGACCGGGGCGACACCGAGGCCACCCGCCTGCTGCCGGGCTGCACCCCGCCGACGGTCGCCCGGCTGCTGCCCGGACTGCTCTACGCGGTGCGGGCCTGGTCGCCGCTGGCCAAGCGGCACCGCGCGGCCCTCTTCGATGCCCTGGAGCGGGAGCTGACCGCGCTGCCCGAGGCCCCGCGCGACACCTGGTGGCGCCGGTACGCGCACCCGGTGGCTCTCCTCGCGCCCGCCGAACCCGCGCGCGTGCTGCGACTGCTGGAGGAGTACGGGCCGAGCCGCCTGCCGCACGAACTGCTCGGCGCGCTCCCCGCGTTCGCCGCGGCGGACCCCCGGCGGACGCTGCGCCTGCTCCCCACGCCCGCCTGGACCGCCGTCACCGGCGTGCACCGGCTGGGACGCACGGTCCTGTACCGGCTGACCCGGCACGACTCGCCCGAACTCGTCGCCTACGCCCGGATCCTGCTGCCCTACGGCGACCTGCCGCGGCTGCTCAGGGCGCTCCCGCCCGCCCGGCGCCCCGCCCTGTGCGAGGCCGTCCGCGAGGGGCGGGGAGCCGGCGGCGCCGTCCTGGTCGACGAGCCGTTCCTGGAGGTGCTGCCGCGTCCGCACGCCGCCCGGGAGGCCCGGGAGGCCGCCGCACGCGCGCGTGCCGACGGCGCCGGCCCGTTCACGATCCTGGCCGCCGAGTCCTTCCTCCCGGTGGCCGAGGTGCACGACCGGCTGCTGGCGGCCACCGGGCACCAAGACGCCGACGACCGCGCCCGCGCCTGGCGCCTGCTGGTCCGCAACGCCGCCCGCTCCGGCGACCCGGCCGCCGTCACCGCCGTGCTCCGGGACATGGCCCGGCTGGCCAACGAACAGGACCCCGTACGGTCCGCCGCGCTGCGGGCGGCGGTCACCGTCCCGGCCTCCCTGTTCACCGAGGAGGTCGCCGACCTCCTGGACCGCGTCGCCACCGACGCCGTCGCGGCCCGCGACTCCTCGCCCGAGACCCGCCGCCTGCTCAGCACCCTCGCCCTCGGCATCCTGCGCGAGCACGCGGCCGGCGGCACGCGCGCGCTGGTCAACTGGGCGCTGCGCACCCTCGTCCGGATATCCGGCACCACCGGCGGCGCGGACCTCGGCCGCCTCGACCGCACCCTGCGGCGCGGCCAGGAGCACCAGGTGTTCGAGGCGCTTCGCCCGTGGATCGAGGCCGGGGCCGAGAAGTCCGACTACGGCCTCGTCTTCGCGCTCGCCCGCGCGGTGGGCCCCCGCGCCGCCGGGATGCCGGAACTCCAGGACCTGCTCTGGCAGGCCGTCCGGTACGGCGACGACACGACCGCGCGCACCGCGGTCGGCCTGTGGCTCGAACCGCCCGCCACCCGCGACGAACGCGCGGCCCGCGTCCTCGCCCACGAGCCGTCGGCGGCCGTGCTCGCGCCGGTGCGCGACGTGCTCGTGCGGCGCCGTACCGATCTGCTCGACCCGCTGCTCGCCGAGACGCCGCCGTACGGCAGGTTCCTGACCAAGGGCACCCGCTGGTCGCTCCCGGTGGGCGCGCACGAGGTGAGCCGGTGGGTGCCGCGCCAGCAGCTCGCCCTGCTGCGCCGGTGCGCCGCGCGGGCGGCCGACACCGGCCTGCCGCTGCACGCGCGGGCGACGGCCCTGACCCGGGCCGCCGCCGTGCCCGACGGGGGAGCCGACCTCCTGCGCCGCTGGACCGGATCGGCGGAGGTCGTCCTCGCGGAGGCCGCGCTCGCCGCCCTGGCCGGCACCGACCGGGCCGCCGAGTCACTGCCCGAGCTGCTGGCCCACGCGGGCGGCGACCGGGCCCGCGTCGCCGTGTACGCGGTCACCCGGGCGTCCCGGCAGGTGCGGCCGTCGGTCCTCGCCGGCCACCTGCGGGACGTGCTGCGGGCGCCGGACGCCAAGGTGACCGGCCGCAAGGAGGCCGTCCGCCTCGCCGCGGTCCGGCTCCCCGTGCCGG
Organism: Streptomyces sp. WAC 04229; assembly: GCF_003947455.1. GTDB lineage: Bacteria > Actinomycetota > Actinomycetes > Streptomycetales > Streptomycetaceae > Streptomyces. The sequence continues at coordinate 60,445 of NZ_QHJH01000005.1, forward strand.
ACGCCGCGGCCCTCGTCGCCGAGGTGTACGCCCGCCCGGGCACCCACCGGGACGTCCGCGCCGCCTGCGTCGCCTTCACCGGCGGGCTGCTGGGGCACGAGGAGGTCTGGGAGCTGCTGCACGACGCGGCGGCCGGTGCGCCGGTCCTGCGGGCCGCACTGCTGCGGGCCCTGCCGATGAACCTGCCCGAGGCCCACCGCGCCCGCTACGCGGCCCTGGTGCGTGACGTGGCGGCCGATCCCGCCGCCGACCCGGCCACCGCGATCCTCGCCTTCCAGGCGCTGGCCCGCTGGGCCCCCTGGTCGGCCGAGGCGCCCGGCGTGCTCGCCGGGGCCGTCACGGACCTCGGCAACCGCGGAACCTGGGCCTCGGCCGCCAACGCCCTGATCGGCGCGGCGTCGAGCGCCCCGCACGGCCTCACCGGACTGCTGGACGCCCTGACCACGCTGGCCGGGACGGAGGACGGCGAGGGCAGTGACGCGGGGGAGACCCGGGACCGGCCGTCCCGCCGCCGGATCGAGGCCCTCGTCGCCGGGCTCGAAACGGGAGGCCGGCGCCCCGAGGCGGTCCGCCCGGCCGCCCTGGCCGCCGCCGAGCTGCTGTCCGCGTACGACGCCCACATGGCCCGGGCCGCCGTGCTCGCCGCGCACCACGTGGACCTGAGCGCCGTACCGCCGCGGCTGGACCGGGTGGCCGACCTGGCGGGACCCGACCGCCCGGCGCTGGCGGCGCGGGTCGCCGGCGCCGTGCGCGAGCGACTGGAGGCCCGGGAACAGCCCGGCGACTCCGCGGTGCTGCTCGCCGAGGCCCGGACGCTGGCCGAGCACGGCGGTCACGCCAGAGGGCTGATGGCCGTGGCCGTCACCGGCGCCCTCGGCGACCGCGAGGACTGGCCCGCCCCCTGGCGCGCCACGCTGCGCACCCTGCGCCGCCACCCCGTGCCCGACGTGCGCGACGCGGCGCTGGAGGAGACGACGGCCTACGAGTGACGGATCCGGTCGCGGTCGGCGTTGTCGCCATCGACTCCGTCGGCCGGTCAGCCCGCCGCTCGGGCCGCCATCCGGGCCTTGCGCGCCGCCAGCTTCTCGTCGAACTTGGCTGCCTCGGCGTCGAGCCCGCCCATGTAGAGACCCAGTTCCTCCTGGGCCCGCACACCCTCCGGGCCGAGTCCGTCGATCTCCAGGACCTTCAGGAAGCGCAGCACGGGCTGGATCACGTCGTCGTGGTGGATGCGCAGGTTGTAGACCTCGCCGATCGCCATCTGCGCGGCGGCCCGCTCGAAGCCGGGCATGCCGTGACCGGGCATCCGGAAGTTGACGACCACGTCCCGCACGGCCTGCATGGTGAGGTCGGGCGCGATCTCGAAGGCGGCCTTGAGCAGGTTCCGGTAGAAGACCATGTGCAGGTTCTCGTCGGTCGCGATGCGGGCCAGCATGCGGTCGCAGACCGGGTCGCCGGACTGGTGGCCGGTGTTGCGGTGCGAGATGCGGGTGGCCAGCTCCTGGAAGGCGACGTAGGCCACCGAGTGCAGCATCGAGTGCCGGTTGTCCGACTCGAAGCCCTCGCTCATGTGGGCCATCCGGAACTGCTCCAGCTTGTCCGGGTCGACCGCGCGGGAGGTGAGCAGGTAGTCGCGCATGACGATGCCGTGCCGCCCCTCCTCGGCGGTCCAGCGGTGCACCCAGGTGCCCCAGGCGCCGTCACGGCCGAAGAGGCTGGCGATCTCGTGGTGGTAGCTGGGGAGGTTGTCCTCCGTCAGCAGGTTCACCACGAGCGCGATCCGGCCGATCTCGGTGACCTTCGACTGCTCCTTCTCCCAGGCTTCGCCGTCCTCGAAGATCCCCGGGAAGTTCCGTCCGTCGGTCCACGGCACGTACTCGTGCGGCATCCAGTCCTTGGCGACCTTCAGATGCCGGTTGAGTTCGGTCTCGACCACTTCCTCCAGCGCGTACAGCAGCCGGGCGTCGGTCCAGTCGGCGGAGGAGCCGAGGTGCGGGGAGACGATCGTCACGGAGAACTCCAGGGGACGTGCGACAGTGCGGAGCGACCGGCGAGCGGTGCCGGGAACCTACGGGATCGTAGGCTACGAAACCGTAGGTTACGAGGGCGTAGGTTAAACGCACTGTAAAGGCCGCTGATCAGCCACTGTCCCGCAGGGCCCGGAAAGGCACCGAGACACGCAGGTCCCGGGGCCGGACGGGTGACGTGCCGGCGAGTTCAGGCGTACAGCTCCCGTATCCGGACCGAGAGGCATGTCACACAGCCTTCGAGCTTCTCGAACTCGCCGATGTCGACGAGTACGGGTTCGTGGCCGAGGTCGGCCAGCAGCTCCGCCGTCTTCGGCGCGCTCGCCGCCATCAGCAGCCTGTCCCCGCCGAGCAGCACCACGTGCGCCCCCGACTCCTCCGGCACCGGCAGGAAGCGCGGGTAGAGCGACGGCACGTCGGTCTGCGGGATGTGCCCGATCACCGTGCCATCCGGCAGCGCGGTCACCGCCGACTTCAGGTGCAGCACTTTGCTCACCGGCACGGCGACGACCCGGGCGCCCAGCGGCTCGAACGCGGCCCGCACCTGCTGCACCCCGGCCGCGTTGGTGCGCCCGCCGCGCCCGACGTAGATCGTGTCGCCGACCTTCAGGACGTCGCCGCCGTCCAGGGTGCCGGGCTCCCAGACCCAGTTGACCGAGCAGCCGAGCCGGGCCACGGCCTCCTCGACGCCGGCCGTCTCCGCCCGCCGGGACTCCGCGCCGGGCCGCGTGATCAGGGCGACGTTGCGGTACATGACGACCGTGTCCTCGACGAACACCGAGTCGGGGCAGTCGTCGGCGGGGTCCACCTCCAGCGTCTCCCAGCCGTTGGCCCCCAGGGCCTCGACGTAGGCGTCCCACTGCTCGACCGCCAGGGCGTGGTCGACCGGCTCCCGCTCGACGTGGGTCACCAGGCCTTCGGCGAGCCTGGAGCTTGGGCGGCGGACGAGGGCCTTCTTGCTGGGCACGCGGGGCCTTCCGTATCGGCGCTGTCGGTTCCGGCGCCCGTGGTCCGGCGCCGGTTCGCCATCATGCAGCGGGGACGCGTGCGGACGGAACCCCCGTCAGCCGCTCGTAGCCCTCCTGAGATGCTCCGCCGTGCTGGAGCCGCGGGCGGCGAGCAGGTCCCGCGGGGTGCCCTCGAAGAGCACCCGGCCACCGTCCCGGCCGCCGCCGGGGCCGAGGTCCACGACCCAGTCGGCGTGCGCGACCACGTCCAGGTTGTGCTCCACGACCACCACCGTGTTGCCGGTGTCGACCAGCCGGTCCAGCAGCGCGAGCAGCCCCTGGACGTCCGACATGTGCAGTCCGGTGGTCGGCTCGTCCAGGACGTAGACCGCGCCGGTGCGGTGCAGGCGGGTGGCCAGCTTGATGCGCTGCCGCTCGCCGCCGGAGAGCGTGGACAGCGGCTGTCCGAGGGTGAGGTAGGTGAGACCGACGTCGTGCAGGGCGCGCAGCCGCCGCCGCAGGCCCGGGTCGGCGAAGAAGTCCAGCGCCTGGCCCGCGGTCATCGCCAGCACGTCGGCGACCGACCTCCCGTCGACCGTCAGCCGCAGCACCTCCTCCCGGAAGCGCCGCCCCTCGCAGTCGTGGCAGGCGGTCGTCACCGGGTCCATGAACGCGAGGTCGGTGTGGATGACCCCGCGGCCCTCGCAGGTGCCGCACGCGCCCGCCGAGTTGAAGCTGAAGAAGCCCGGCTCGGTGCCCGTCTCCCGCGCGAAGAGCTTCCGTACCGTGTCCATGATCCCGAGGTAGGTCGCCGGGGTGGACCGCGCGGAGACGCCGATGGCCGACTGGTCGACGGCCACGGCGTCCGGGTGGGCGGCGGTCAGCTCCGCGACCAGCGTGCTCTTGCCCGAACCGGCCACCCCGGTGACCGCGGTGAGCACCCCGGTCGGGAAGGCCACCGTCACGTCCCGCAGGTTGTGCCGCCCGGCGCCCTTCACCCACAGCCGCCCGTCCGCCTCCCGCGGCTCCGCCTTCACCGCCGTACGGCGGCCCAGGCACCGCCCGGTGAGCGTGTCCGACGCGGCCAGCGCGTCCGGCGTGCCCTCGAACACCACCCGGCCGCCGTCGGCGCCGGCCCCCGGCCCCATGTCGACCACGTGGTCCGCCAGCGCGATGACGTCCGGGTCGTGCTCGACGACCAGCACGGTGTTGCCCTTGTCGCGCAGCCGCAGCAGCAGGTCGCCCAGGCGTCCGACGTCGCGCGGGTGCAGTCCGACGCTGGGCTCGTCGAAGATGTACGTCATCCCGGTCAGGCTGGAGCCGAGGTGCCGCACGGTCTTCAGCCGCTGCCCCTCGCCGCCGGACAGCGTGGAGGTCTCCCGGCCGAGGCTGAGATAGCCGAGGCCGATCGCCTCGACCCGCTCCAGCGCCGCGACGGCGGCACCGGCGACCGGCAGTGCCACGGGGTCGTCGATCCGCTTCAGTACGGCGATCAGGTCGGTGACCTGCATGGCGGAGCAGTCGGCGATGGAGTGCCCGTCGATCCGGGCCTCCAGCGCCGCCGCGTTCAGCCGGGCCCCGCCGCACTCGGGGCAGACGCCCTCCACCAGGAACCCCCGTACGAGGTCCCTGGTCTTCTCGCTCATGCCCGACAGGTCCCGCTTGAGGTAAAGCCGCTCGAAGCGGTCGGCGAGCCCCTCGTACTCGGTGGTCCAGGTGCCGCCCGAACCGTTGACGGTGACCTCGCTGCCGGGCCGCCCCCGCATCAGGAAGGCCCGCTCGGCGTCCGTGAAGTCGCCGACCGGGCGGTCCGGGTCCAGCTCGTCGGAGTTGGTGTACGCCTGCCCCTGCCAGGTCCCGGCCGCGAACGGCGGGAAGCGGACCGCCCCGCCGGCCAGCGACCTGGCGGGGTCCAGGATCCGGTCCCAGTCGGGCCGCACCGTGCGGCCCAGGCCGTCGCAGCCGGGGCACATGCCCGACGGGTCGTTGAACGAGTACGCCGTCGCCCCGCCGGCGCTGGGGGTGCCGTGCCGGGAGAACAGCACCCGCAGCACCGAGTGGATGTCGGTCATCGTGCCGACCGTGGACCGCGAGTGGCCGCCCACCGGCCGCTGGTCGACGACGATCGCGGGGGAGAGGTCCTCCAGGGCGTCCGCGTGCGGCCGCTCGTACTTGGGCAGCCGGTTGCGCACGAACCAGGTGAACGTCTCGTTCAGCTGGCGCCGCGACTCGACCGCGATGGTGTCGAAGACGACCGACGACTTCCCCGACCCCGAAACGCCGGTGAACACGGTCAGCCGGCCCTTCGGGATGCGGAGGGTGACGTCCTGGAGGTTGTTCTCCCTGGCTCCGGTGATGGTGATGAACTCGCTCATGCGAGGGACGCTAGGCGGGATACCCGACAGCTTCTGGCTGGATTTCCCGCAGTTCTCCCTCCTCGAACAGCAGCCAGCGGGTGATGCCCAGCGACTCCAGGAACGGCATGTCGTGGCTGGCCACGATCAGCGCCCCCTCGTAGGACTCCAGGGCGGTGGTGAGCTGGCGCACGCTCGCCATGTCCAGGTTGTTCGTCGGCTCGTCCAGCATCAAGAGCTGCGGCGCGGGCTCGGCCAGCATCAGCGCGGCCAGCGCCGCCCGGAAGCGTTCACCGCCGGAGAGCGTCGCCGCCTTCTGGTCGGCGCGGGCGCCCCGGAACAGGAAGCGGGCCAGTCGCGCCCGGATGCGGTTGTTGGTGGCCCCCGGTGCGAACCGGGCCACGTTCTCGGCGACGGTCAGCTCCCCGTCGAGCACGTCGAGGCGCTGGGGCAGGAACCGCAGCGGTACGTGCGCCGTCGCCTCGCCCGCGACCGGCGCCAGTTCCCCGGCGACCGTCCGCAGCAGCGTGGTCTTGCCCGCGCCGTTGCGCCCGATCAGCGCGATCCGCTCGGGGCCGTGCAGATCGAAGCCGCCCTCCACCCGCGCGCCGTACCGGAGTTCCAGGTCGCGCAGGGTGAGCACGGACCGGCCCGGCGGTACGGCCGTGTACGGCAGGTCGACGCGGATCTCGTCGTCGTCCCGCACGGCCTCCACGGCGTCGTCGAGGCGCTCCCTGGCCTCGGCGAGCTTCTCCTCGTGCATGATGCGGTGCTTGCCCGCGGACTCCTGCGCCGCGCGCTTGCGCGCCCCCATGACGATCTTCGGTTCGCGCTTCTGGTCCCACATCTTCTGGCCGTACCGCTTGCGGCGGGCCAGTTTGACCTGGGCGTCGGCCAGTTCCCTCTTCTGCTTGCGCAGATCGGACTCGGCGACCCGCACCATGCGCTCGGCCGCGTCCTGCTCCACGGCCAGCGCCTCCTCGTACGCCGAGAGGTTCCCGCCGTACCAGGTGATGCCGCCGGAGCGCAGGTCGGCGATCTGGTCGACCAGTTCCAGCAGTTCCCGGTCGTGGCTGACCACGACCAGCACGCCCGGCCAGGAGGTGACGGCCGCGTACAGGCGCCTGCGGGCGTACAGGTCGAGGTTGTTGGTGGGCTCGTCCAGGAGCAGGACGTCGGGCCGGCGCAGCAGCAGCGCGGCCAGCCGCAGCAGTACCGACTCGCCGCCCGAGACCTCGCCGACGGTGCGGTCGAGCCCCACGTGGCCCAGCCCGAGTTCGCCGAGGGTGGCGAGGGCGCGCTCCTCGACGTCCCAGTCGTCGCCGACCGTCTCGAAGTGCTCCTCGGCCACGTCACCGGCCTCGATGGCGTGCAGCGCGGCCCGGCGCGCGGCGATGCCGAGCGCCTCGTCGACCCGCAGCGCGGTGTCGAGGGTGACGTTCTGCGGCAGGTGGCCGACCTCGCCGGTGACGCGGACGAGGCCGTCGGCGGGCGTGAGCTGCCCGGCGATCAGCTTCAACAGGGTGGACTTGCCCGCCCCGTTGACGCCGACGAGCCCGGTCCTGCCGGGGCCGAAGGCGGTGTCGAGTCCCTCGAAGACGGGCGTGCCGTCGGGCCAGGCGAAGGACAGGGACGTACAAGTGATGGATGTAGACATACGGGTCTCCGCGGTTGCTTGAAGCCGTCAGGGGCAAACGCGTATCGAGACACCGGGAGGGCGGCGACCGCCGTCGGACGAGAGAAGGAGGAGCCCCGGGGGAGTGCCGGGCATGAAAAAAGCCCTGCTCCGCGAAGGGACGGCTCGAACGCCGAGGTCGCACGCTGCGTACACACACGTGAGGTGTATCGCGGTGTCTCAGGACCTCAGACGAGCAACGTCCTTCTCCAATCGGCGGCAACAGAAGCGATATACACCGTACGAGGGACCGGATGCGCTGTCAACGCATTTCCGCGGACCCGCTCCCACGGCCCCGAGGAGGCCCCGTGCCCAACGGCCCGCTCTCACTGCCCGCCCGGCTCTGCCTGCTGGCCTGGGACCCCACGAGGTCCGGGGCCGCGGACACCGCCCGGGTCCACCACCTGGTGCGCGCCGGCGCGCTCACCGAACTGGCCCGGCGCGGCCTGCTCACGGACGACGACGGCATCGCCACCCCCGTCGACCTGGACTCCCGCACCGGGGACGCCGTCCTCGACGGGCTGCTCGAGCTGGTCCGCGAGTCCTTGCCGCACCGGTGGCGGACGTGGGTCGCGCTGCACGCGCGCGTCACCTTCGACGCCGTCCGGGAGCAACTGGTGGCCGAGGGCTACCTGCGGGCCGAGAAGAAGCGGGTGCTCGGAGTGTTCCCGTCCGTGGAGCACGTCCTGGCGCGCCCGGCCGTGGCGAAGGCGCTCCGCGAGGAGACGCGGGAGGTCCTGGCGGGCAGGATCCCGGCCGGGGAGGTGTCCGAGCGCGACGCGGCCGCGGCCGTGCTCGTCGCCGCCGCGGCACCCGGCCTCCCGGCAGGCGTCGGACACCGCGCGGCCGGCGGTGGGTGCGGCGAGGAGCGCATCGCCGAACTGACCGAGCGGGGCGGGACGGCGGCACCCGGGCTGCGGAAGATCGTGGAAGAGGTCTGGGGCGCGTTGAGCGCGGAGAGCGCCCGGGCCGTGGCGTCGTCGGGGCGCTGAGGGCGGGGCGCGGAGGCGCGCCGGGGGGCGACGGCCGGTCAGCGGCTGCCGCGCAGCAGCTCCGCCAGGTCGTGCTCCAGGTCCAGGTGGAGATGCTCCATGCCGACGGGCACCAGCTCGCCCGTGGCCGCCAGGAACCGGCGCAGCTCGCCGGAACGCACGTGGATCACGGCGGTGCCCTCGGGCGCGTGGAACTCCAGGACGGTCCGGTCGTACCCGTACGGGCGCACCCGCACGTCGCCGTGGCCGTCCGGCTCCCGCATCCCCGCGATCAGCAGCTCGCGGGAGAAGGTCCAGCAGACCTCCACGCCCTCCAGGGTGGCCGGAGCCGGGAAGGTCATGCGGACGGCGAAGGGGTCGCCGCGGTCGTAGTGCAGGGTGGCGGGAATGCTCGGCATGCGCGGTGCGGCGGCGACGAGACGCGCCTCGACCGGCTGCTCGATGACGGTGGACAACGCCTTGCTCCCTCGTGACGGCTGGACGGGCTCTCGGGGTGGTGCGGGCCGGGCACTTGAAGAGACGTTGGAAACAGCCGATCCGTGCACACGAGCATCGAGTGACCTCTGTCACCGCGTTCATGCCCCGGCGTGACACGGCTCTCCTCGCCCGCCCCGTACGGCACTTGCGCCACGCGCGTGCCGGGCAGGTCCTCTGGACGGCTCACCCCCGGTGGGCTAGCTTCGCCCGCCATGAGGCGCTTGGGAACCACGCGACGCACGGTACGGCCGATTCGAACCGCTCGCGGACGCCCGGGGCGCGGGGCGCTCGCGGTGGCGGTCTGCGCGGCGGCGCTGGCCGCGCTGACGACCGTACCGGCGCAGGCCGGTCAGCCGTCGCACGGGGAGCGGACCCGGCCGCACTGGGAACTCAAGGACACCGGGGCGCCCGACGCCCGGTTCCGTGGGCTCGCCGCCGTCAGCCGGCACACCGCGTGGCTGGCCGGCTCCGGGGGCACCGTCCTGCGCACCACCGACGGGGGTGACACCTGGCGGGACGTCTCCCCGCCGGGCGCCGGCGACCTGGAGTTCCGGGACGTCGAGGCCTTCGACGCCCGCCGGGCCGTGGTCCTCGCCATCGGCGAGGGCGAGGCGTCCCGGGTCTACCGCACCGCCGACGGCGGAGCCACCTGGACGGAGTCCTTCCGCAACACCGACGCGCAGGCCTTCTACGACTGCCTCACCTTCTTCGACTCCCGGCACGGACTCGCCATGAGCGACCCGGTGGACGGGAGGTTCCGCATCCTGTCCACCCGCGACGGAGGCCGCTCCTGGAAGGTGCTCCCGGACCGGGGCATGCCGGCCGCGCAGGACGGCGAGGCCGGGTTCGCGGCCAGTGGCCAGTGCCTGGTCTCCGCCGGCCCGCGGGACGTGTGGCTGGCCACCGGCGGGGCCGCACGCGCGCGTGTGCTGCACTCCGCCGACCGGGGACTGACCTGGACGGCCACCGACGCGCCGATCCCGGCGGGCGACCCGGCGCGGGGCGTCTTCGCCCTCGCCTTCCGCGACCGGGCCCACGGCCTCGCGGTCGGCGGCGACTACCGCCCCGACCAGAGTCCGCCGCGGGCGGCGGCACGGACCGCGGACGCCGGCCGCACCTGGCGGCCCGCCGACGGACCGCCGCCGGCCTACCGTTCCGGCGTCGCCTGGCTCCCGCACAGCCGCACCGCCGCCCTCGCGGTCGGCCCCACCGGCACCGACCTCACCACGGACGCCGGCCGGACCTGGCGCACCGTCGACTCCGGCTCCTACGACACCGTGGACTGCACGCCCGACCTGGGCTGTTGGGCCGCGGGCGAGCAGGGCAGGGCCGCCCGCCTGGAGTGGTGACGCCGGACGGGGAGGGGTGCCGGTCCGCGATGCGGGTACCCGCTCGCCGAACGTGAGAGGAAGTGAGCGGACATGCCGCGCGGTTCCAGCACCAAACGCGAACGTCAGTACGAGCACATCAAGGACAGCGCCGAGGACCGCGGCGAGAGCACCGGCCGCGCCAAGGAGATCGCGGCCCGGACGGTCAACAAGGAGCGCGCCCGGTCGGGCGAGTCGAAGACCGCCAGCCGCACGTCCACCCGCGACATGTCGCCGGGCGAGCGGGGCGGCCGGCGGTCCGGTCGGGGCGAGGGACCGCAGGGGCCCACGTACGACCAGCTCTACGAAGAGGCCAAGCGCCGCAACGTGCACGGCCGTTCGAGCATGAACAAGAGCGATCTGCGACGCGCCCTCGGCAAGTGAGCCGTACCGCCCTCCAGGTCCTTTCGGCCTAGGCGAGCGTCTCCCGGTACGGCTCCAGCGCCGGGGCCGTCTTCGTGGCGACGAACTCCGTGACGCGGTACGCGCACACGCCGGCCCGGACGAAGGGGTCGCCCGCGGTGATCTCCTCGACCCGCGCACGGTCCTCCGCGACGGCGATGATCACCCCGCCGTCGCGTGGCTCCTTGCGCCCGGACGCCAGGAACACACCCTGCCCGTACAGCTCGTCCAGCCAGGCCACGTGGTCCGGCAGGACGGCGTCGACGGCTTCGAGCGGGGCGGTGTAGGACAGCTCCAGTACGAACATGATCGCGAGCCTACTGCGGGCTCGCCTAGGCTGGCCCCACCATGACGCCCGTGACCGCACAGATCCCCGCCGACTGGCCCGCGACCGAGGAGCGGGCGCGCGCCGTCCAGGACGCGCTGCGCGCGCGGGTCGTCCTCGACGAAACCGGCCCGCCGCCCGGTACGGGCACGGTGACCGGCGTCGACGTGGCCTACGACGACGAACGGGACGTGGTCGCGGCGGCGGCCGTCGTGCTGGACGCCGCGACCCTCGCCGTCGTCGCCGAGGCCACCGCCGTCGGGCGGATCTCCTTCCCCTACGTCCCGGGCCTGCTCGCCTTCCGGGAGATCCCCACCGTCCGCGCCGCGCTGGACGCCCTGCCGTGCCCGCCCGGCCTGGTCGTCTGCGACGGGTACGGCCTGGCCCACCCGCGCCGCTTCGGTCTCGCCGGCCACTTGGGCGTGCTCACTGGCCTGCCCACCATCGGCGTGGCCAAGAACCCCTTCACCTTCACGTACGACGAGCCGGCCGCCCCGCGCGGCAGTACGTCCCCGCTGCTCGCCGGCGCCGAGGAGGTCGGACGCGCGGTGCGCACGCGCGACGGCGTGAAGCCGGTCTTCGTCTCCGTCGGTCACCGGATGGGCCTCGACAACGCCTGCGCGCACACGCTGGCCCTGGCGCCCGCCTTCCGTCTGCCGGAGACCACTCGCAGGGCCGACGCCCTGTGCCGCGCGGCGCTGCGGGCCGCCGCCTACCCGGCCTGACCCTCGACGCTCCAGCGGCCCACCTCCCGGTACGCCGAGTCGTGGACCGCCGAACCGTCGCCGGGCCGCAGCGCGTAGTGGTGCAGGTTGCCGCCCCAGTAGCGCAGGATGCGCTGCAGCTCGCCGGTGGGGTCCTCGGCGACCGCGCCCTCGTCCATGGTGACTTCGAGAAGGAACTTCATACCCTCAAGGGTTTCATTGAACTTCCCATGGAGACTTCGGCCGCGTCGCACCGGTCGTGCCGGTCGAGACGGGTGCGAAAGTCTCAAAGCGCGGGCAGGGCAGCTGCGCGGGACCACCCAGACCGCCTGAGTATCCGTACGGATGTGCCGTCACCCGCCGCCCCGGCAGGCTGGACCGCATGACGACACGCCGGACACCCGAGTACTCCGCCCGCCCCGGCCGCCCCGTCGGCCGGACCGCCCTCGCGGGGCTGGCGCTGGCGCTGGCGGTGGTGGCGGGGCTGGCCTGGGTCGGCGGAATGATCTACACGATCGCCGGCTGGACGGGATGATCCCCGCCCCGGCCGAACGAGGGGTCCCTCAGCGGGTCGCGGCCACCCGGAAGCGGATGCCCGCCGCCACCAGCCGCTCGGTCAGCGCGTCGCCCATCGCGACGGCCGTGGTGACCTGGCCGGACGTCGGCGGCAGTGGGTCGAGGGCGAGGCAGAGCGCCGCCTCGGCGAACATCTTCGCCGTCTCGTCGTAACCCGGGTCGCCGCCCGCGACCTCCGTGAACACCTTGCGCCCACCCCCCTCGCCGACGAAGCGGACCGAGAACCAGCTCCTGGCGCGCTTCTCGGCGCTCGGGCCCTCACCGGGCTTGAGCCGCTCCGACAGCCAGCGCCGCGCGGGCGGGACCTGAGCCGCCGCCAGCAGCGCGCCCACGGCCGCCACTCCGCCCACCGCCACCGGCAGACGCCGGACGGCCGCGTAGTGGCGGTAGCGGAAGTCGGGGCCGTAGCGGTCCAGGGCCTTAGCGGAGCGCCGGACGACCTGCGCGTCGATGGTCGGCAGCGGCAGCGCCCAGGCCCCCACCTCACCCGCGAAGCGCGGCGCGCCCGTCGGCGTGACGGCGCGGCGGCCCACCAGGCGCGGTTCGTGCCGCCGGCGTTCCACGGCCGCGGCCCGCAGCTGCCGCCCGCGCGCGAACTGGCCGAGCGCCGAGGCGAAGGTGCCGCCGGAGAAGGTCGCGTCGACGCTCACGAAGCCGTCCACGGTGAGCGGCACGCCCTCCGGCAGCTGCCGCACGGTGAAGTACACGCCCAGGTCGTGCGGGATCGAGTCGAAACCGCAGGCGTGCACCAGACGGGCGCCGGTCTCCCGCGCGCGGGCGTCGTGGCGCACGTAGGTCTGGTCCACGAACTCCGGCTCGCCGGTGAGGTCGAGGTAGTCCGTGCCGCTGTCCGCGCAGGCGGCGGCCAGGGCGTCGCCGTACTGGACGTAGGGGCCGACCGTCGTGGCCACCACGCGCGCCTGTCCGGCGAGTTCGCGCAGCGAGTCCGGATCGCACACGTCCGCCCGCAGCACGCCGGCGTCCGGCGCGCCCGGCAGCCGGTCGCGCAGCCGGCGCAGCTTCTCCTCGCCGCGGCCGGCGATCGCCCAGCGCAGCCCCTCGGGGGCGTGCGCGGCGAGATACCGCGCGGTCAGTTCTCCGACGAACCCCGTCGCTCCGAAGAGCACGATGTCGTACGGCCGGTCGGCCCTTTTCAGCCTGCTCATGACATCCCTTCGTCACCCGTCGGCAATCCCCGGGTCCGCAGCACGCGCCGTTGCCGGTGGCCGAGGCTAGCGTGAGGAGGGTGGAGTCCGTCGACGACCCCGGAGGCATCGCGTGGCCGTGCCCAGGAGTGCCCTGAAAAAATGGGAGAAAGTCCGTGAGTTCGCCCTCGGCATGCCGGACGCCGTGGAGGAGTTCCCGTGGGGCGAGTCCGTCGCGAAGGTCAACAAGAAGGTGTTCGTCTTCCTGGGTGTGACCGACGGCAGCCGCCCCCTGGGCATCACCCTCAAGCTCACGGGCGAGGAGGCGCACGCCCATGCCCTGTCGTGTCCCGGCGCCGAACCCGCGGGGTACGGCCTGGGCAGGTCGGGCTGGGTGAGCGTCCCGCTGGAGGATCGGGGTGCCCCCGACGCCGGGCTGCTCCGCGACTGGGTGGAGGAGAGCTACCGCACCGTGGCTCCCCGTCGGCTGGCGGTGCGGCTGGACGCCCGCGGCGCATAATGGGCTAAGCGCTTGCTCGTACGGGTCTTGTGCCCAGTGGAACACGTTCTTAGCATCACTGGTGTTACATCGGTTGTGTCACAGAGCGGGGATGCGATGCCGAAAGCCAGGACACCGGCCCGGACCACGGGTGAGGGCCCGCTCTCCGGTGTGCGTGTGGTCGAACTGGCCGGCATCGGCCCGGGGCCCTTCGCGGCCATGCTCCTCGCCGACCTCGGCGCCGACGTCGTACGCGTCGACCGCCCCGGCGGCCCGGGACTGGGCGTCGACCCGGCCCACGACGTCACCAACCGCAACAAGCGTTCCGTGCTCGTCGACCTCAAGGCGCCGGACGGCCCCGAGCGCGTCCTCGCCCTCGCCGAACGCGCCGACGTCCTGATCGAGGGCTACCGCCCGGGCGTCGCCGAACGGCTCGGCGTGGGCCCCGAGCCCTGCCACGCCCGCAACCCGCGCCTCGTGTACGGCAGGATGACCGGCTGGGGCCAGGAGGGCCCGCTCGCCGAACGCGCCGGTCACGACATCGGGTACATCGCGCTCACCGGCACCCTCGGCATGATCGGCGACCCCGGCCGCCCGCCCGCCGTCCCCGCCAACCTCCTCGGCGACTACGCGGGCGGCTCCCTCTACCTGGTCGTCGGAGTCCTCGCCGCCCTGCACCACGCGCGCGCGACGGGTACCGGCCAGGTCGTGGACGCCGCGATCGTGGACGGCACCGCACACCTCTCCTCGATGATCCACGGCATGCTCGCCGCCGGCGCCTGGCAGGACCGGCGCGGCGCCAACCTCCTCGACGGCGGCTGCCCCTTCTACGGCACCTACGAGACCGCCGACGGCCGGTACATGGCGGTCGGCGCCCTGGAGCAGCGCTTCTACACCGAGTTCATGGAGCTGCTCGGCATCCCCGGCCTGGCGCCCGCCCGCGACGACCCGGCCCGCTGGCCCGAGCTGCGCGCGGCCGTCGCCGACCGGTTCGCGTCCCGCACCCGCGACGAGTGGACGTCCGTGTTCGCCGGCTCCGACGCCTGCGTGGCCCCCGTCCTCACGCTGCGCGAGGCACCGCACCACCCCCACCTCGCCGCCCGCTCCACCTTCACCGACCACGACGGCCTCACCCAGCCGGCCCCCGCACCCCGCTTCTCCGCGACTCCCACCGCCGTCCGCACCGGGCCCGTGCTGCCCGGCGCCGACACCGACGCCGTGGCCCGCGACTGGGACCTGCCCCGCGAGGGCGGACCGACTCGTGTCCCTCACCCGAACAGCCCTGTGAAGAACCCTCAGTGAAAGGCCTGCCAGTGACCACCGAAGCGTACGTGTACGACGCGATCCGCACCCCGCGCGGACGCGGCAAGGCGAGCGGCGCCCTGCACGGCACGAAGCCCGTCGACCTGGTCGTCGGCCTCATCCACGAGATCCGCGCCCGCTTCCCGGACCTGGACCCCGCCGCGGTCGACGACGTCGTCCTCGGCGTCGTCGGTCCCGTCGGTGACCAGGGCTCCGACATCGCCCGCATCGCCGCCATCGCCGCGGGACTGCCGGACACCGTGGCCGGCGTCCAGGAGAACCGCTTCTGCGCCTCGGGCCTGGAGGCCGTCAACCTGGCCGCCGCCAAGGTGCGTTCCGGCTGGGAGGACCTGGTCCTCGCGGGCGGCGTCGAGTCCATGTCCCGGGTGCCGATGGCCTCGGACGGCGGCGCCTGGTTCAACGACCCGATGACCAACCTCGCCACCAACTTCGTGCCGCAGGGCATCGGCGCCGACCTGATCGCCACCATCGAGGGCTTCTCCCGCCGCGACGTGGACGAGTACGCGGCCCTCTCCCAGGAGCGCGCGGCCGCCGCCTGGAAGGACGGCCGCTTCGAGCGCTCCGTCGTCCCCGTGCGCGACCGCGCCGGCCTCACCGTTCTCGACCACGACGAGCACCTGCGCCCCGGCACCACCGCCGACTCCCTCGCGGGCCTCAAGCCGTCCTTCGCCGACATCGGCGAACTCGGCGGTTTCGACGCCGTCGCGCTGCAGAAGTACCACTGGGTCGAGAAGATCGACCACGTCCACCACGCGGGCAACTCCTCCGGCATCGTGGACGGCGCCTCCCTGGTCGCCATCGGCTCCCGGGAGGTCGGCGACCGCTACGGCCTCCGCCCGCGCGCCCGGATCGTCTCGGCCGCCGTGTCCGGCTCCGAGCCCACCATCATGCTCACCGGCCCCGCCCCGGCCACCCGCAAGGCGCTCGCCAAGGCCGGGCTCACCATCGACGACATCGACCTGGTCGAGATCAACGAGGCGTTCGCCGCGGTCGTCCTGCGCTTCGTCAAGGACATGGGCCTCTCCCTCGACAAGGTCAACGTCAACGGCGGCGCCATCGCGCTCGGCCACCCCCTCGGCGCCACCGGCGCGATGATCCTCGGCACGCTCGTGGACGAACTGGAGCGCCAGGACAAGCGGTACGGCCTCGCCACCCTGTGCGTGGGCGGCGGCATGGGCATCGCCACCGTCGTCGAGCGCGTCTGACCCCCTCCCGACGGATACGACGGATCACCTGGAGCACACCCTCATGAGCACCGAGCCCACCACCATCCGCTGGGAACAGGACGACACCGGCGTCGTCACCCTCGTCCTCGACGACCCCGGCCAGTCCGCCAACACCATGAACCAGGCGTTCCGCCGCTCCCTCGCGGCGGTCACCGACCGCCTGGAGGCCGAGAAGGACTCGATCCGCGGCGTCATCGTCACCTCGGCCAAGAAGACCTTCTTCGCCGGCGGCGACCTGCGCGACCTGATCCGCGTCACCCCGGAGACGGCCCAGGACCTCTTCGACGGCGGCATGGCCATCAAGCGCGACCTGCGCCGCATCGAGACCCTCGGCAAGCCCGTCGTCGCCGCCATGAACGGCGCGGCCCTCGGCGGCGGTTACGAGATCGCCCTCGCCTGCCACCACCGCGTCGCCCTGGACGCCCCCGGCTCCAAGATCGGCTGCCCCGAGGTCACCCTCGGCCTGCTCCCCGGCGGCGGCGGAGTCGTGCGCACCGTCCGCATGCTCGGCATCACCGACGCGCTGCTCAAGGTGCTCCTCCAGGGCACCCAGTACAACCCGCGCCGCGCCCGGGAGAACGGCCTGGTCGACGAGGTCGCCGACAGCCGCGACGACATGCTCGCCAAGGCCCGCGCCTTCATCGACGCCAACCCGGAGTCCGCGCAGCCCTGGGACAGGCCCGGCTACCGCATCCCCGGCGGCACCCCCTCGCACCCGAAGTTCGCGGCCAACCTGCCCGCCTTCCCCGCCAACCTGCGCAAGCAGACGGCCGGTGCCCCCTACCCGGCGCCGCGCAACATCATGGCCGCCGCCGTCGAGGGCTCCCAGGTCGACTTCGAGACCGCCCAGGTCATCGAGGCCCGCTACTTCGTCGAGCTGGCCGCCGGGCAGACCTCGAAGAACATGATCCAGGCGTTCTTCTTCGACCTCCAGGCCGTCAACTCCGGCGCCAACCGCCCCCGGGGCATCGAGCCCCGGAAGGTCACCAAGGTGGCCGTCCTCGGGGCCGGCATGATGGGCGCCGGCATCGCCTACTCGTGCGCACGCGCGGGCATCGACGTCGTCCTCAAGGACGTCGCGCTGGAGGCCGCCGTCAAGGGCAAGGGCTACTCCGAGAAGCTGTGCGCCAAGGCCGTCGCCAAGGGGCGCACCACCCAGGAGAAGGCCGACGCGCTCCTCGCCCGCATCACGCCGACCGCCGAGGCCGCCGACCTCGCCGGGTGCGACGCGGTCATCGAGGCCGTCTTCGAGGACACCTCGCTCAAGCACAAGGTGTTCCAGGAGATCGAGAGCGTCGTCGCCCCCGACGCCCTGCTCTGCTCCAACACCTCCACGCTGCCCATCACCGCGCTGGCCGAGGGCGTCGAGCGCCAGGTGGACTTCATCGGGCTGCACTTCTTCTCGCCGGTCGACAAGATGCCGCTCGTCGAGATCATCAAGGGCGAGCGGACCGGCGACGAGGCACTCGCGCGCGCCTTCGACCTGGTCCGGCAGATCAACAAGACGCCGATCGTCGTCAACGACTCGCGCGGCTTCTTCACCTCCCGGGTCATCGGCCACTTCATCAACGAGGGCGTCGCGATGGTCGGCGAGGGCGTCGAGCCCGCCTCCGTCGAGCAGGCGGCGGCCCAGGCGGGCTACCCCGCCAAGGTGCTCTCCCTGATGGACGAGCTGACGCTCACCCTCCCGCGGAAGATCCGCAAGGAGACCAGGCGGGCCGTGGAGGAGGCCGGCGGCACCTGGACCCCGCACCCCGCCGAGGCCGTCATCGACCGCATGGTCGACGAGTTCGAGCGCCCCGGCCGCAGCGGCGGCGCCGGGTTCTACGAGTACGGCGAGGACGGGAAGCGCGCGGGCCTGTGGCCGGGCCTGCGGGAGCATTTCGGGGGTTCCGGGGGTCGCCCCCCGGGCAAGCACAGCACCAAGCCCGGGTACGAGATCCCGTTCCGGGACATGCAGGAGCGCATGCTCTTCGCGGAGGCCCTCGACACCGTCCGGCTGCTGGAGGAGGGCGTCCTGACCTCGGTCGCCGACGCCAACATCGGCTCGATCCTCGGCATCGGCTTCCCCGGCTGGACCGGCGGCGTCCTGCAGTACGTCAACGGTTACGAGGGCGGTCTGCCCGGCTTCGTGGCACGCGCCCGTGAGCTGGCCGACCGCTACGGCGAGCGCTTCACGCCGCCCGCGCTGCTGGTGGAGAAGGCGGACAAGGGGGAGGTCTTCACCGACGGCCGCTGAGGAGCGCGCGCCTCAGCCCGGGGCGGCGCGGTCCTCCTCGCCGCCCCCGTCGATCCACTCCCGGATCTCCTCCCGCAGCGACCGCTGGAAGGTGGTCAGCAGCGCCTGCACGACGAGCGGGTGCATGTGCGCGGACAGGGAGCGCACGTCCCGCGCCCCGCTTTCGGCCACCGCGTCGCGCAGCAGCCGCGACAGGTCGCGCGCGGCGGCGCGGGAGTGCTCCAGGAGAGCGGTGCGGGCCGCGAGCACCGTCTCCGGGGAGAAGGGCACGTCGAGCAGCTCGACACCGAGCCGGAGCAGCCCGGCGTCGACCCGGTACAGGCCGCCGTCCGGGTCGTCCGTGACGTCCGCGTCCCGGACGACCACGTCCATCGCCGCCAGCCGGTCCACCTCCTCGTCGGCCAGCGGCCGGCCCGCGCGCCGGTCCAGTTCCCCGCGCGTGACGCTCTCCACCGTCTCCGGCGCCCACGAGGCCACCACCGCGCGGTGCAGCGCCAGGTCGTGCTCGCTCAGGTCGGGCGGCAGCTGCGCCAGGTACCGCTCGATCGCGGCCAGGGTCATCCCCCGGTGCTGCAACTCCTCGATCAGCGCCAGCCGGGCCAGGTGCTCCCGGCCGTAGTGCCCCACCCGGCGCGCCCCGATCACCGGCGGCGGCAGCAGCCCCTTGGTGCCGTAGAAGCGGACCGTGCGCACGGTGACGCCGGCCCGGGCGGCCAGCTCGTCGATCGTGAGGGTCGGCTCCCCGGCGTCGGTCGTCGTCATGTGCAGCAGTATCGCTGTCTCACCAGTGCTGTGAAACCTCTTGGGCACCGGGTGGAGACCGCCGGCGGATCTTGTGAGAAGTCACGCTGTGTGACATGAGCCACCGCATGGCGACGCAGCGTCGTGGGAAGGTGCTGCCTTGGTCTGTGCCGCGAAGGGTGGTGCGGGCCTCGTCACTGTACGGACGACCTGGGCGTATCCCGCCCGGGCGCACCAGAGAGTGGAACCACCCGTGAGCAAGGACGCCGTCGACACGGCACAGGTCGCCGCCCATCCCCAGGCGACCGGGACCATCCCCGCGGACGCGGGCGACGCCGGATACAGCAAGGGCCTCAAGGCCCGTCACGTGAACATGATCGCGATCGGCGGCGCGATCGGCACCGGCCTCTTCCTCGGCGCCGGCGGCCGCCTGCGCGACGCGGGCCCGGCGCTCGCGATCGCCTACCTCGTCGCGGGCGTCTTCGCCTTCTTCGTCGTCAAGGCCCTCGGCGAGCTGGTGCTCTACCGGCCCTCCTCCGGGTCCTTCGTGTCGTACGCGCGCGAGTTCCTCGGTGAGAAGGGCGCCTACGTCGCCGGCTGGATGTACTTCCTGAACTGGTCGACCACCGGCATCGCCGACATCACCGCGATCGCGCTGTACACGCACTACTGGAGTATGTTCACGAGCATCCCGCAATGGGTGCTCGCCCTGATCGCCCTCGCGGTGGTCCTGGCCGTCAACCTCATCTCGGTCCGGATCTTCGGCGAGATGGAGTTCTGGTTCGCGATCATCAAGGTCGCCACCCTCGTCGGCTTCATGCTGATCGGCATCTTCCTGCTGGCCACCCAGCACGACGTGGGCGGCCAGACCCCGGGCGTCGGCATGATCACCGACCACGGCGGCATCCTCCCGCACGGCGTGATGCCCGTGGTCCTCGTCATGCAGGGCGTGATCTTCTCCTACGCGGCCCTGGAACTGGTCGGCGTCGCGGCCGGCGAGACCGCCGAGCCGGAGAAGATCGTCCCCCGCGCGGTGAACTCGATCATGTGGCGCGTCGCCCTGTTCTACGTCGGCTCGGTCGTCCTGCTCGCGCTGCTGCTCCCCAGCTCGGTCTACTCGGGCGACCAGAGCCCCTTCGTCACCGTCCTGTCGAAGATCGGCGTCCCCGCCGCCGGCGACGTGATGAACCTCGTCGTCCTCACCGCGGCGATGTCGTCCCTGAACTCCGGCCTGTACTCCACCGGCCGCATCCTGCGCTCCATGGCGATGTCCGGCTCCGCGCCCAGGTTCACCGGCGTGATGAGCCGCAGCCAGGTGCCCTACGGCGGCATCCTGCTGACCTGCGCGGTCTGCGTCCTCGGTGTCGGCCTGAACTTCCTGGTGCCGAGCAAGGCCTTCGAGATCGTGCTGAACGTCGCCTCGCTGGGCATCATCAGCACCTGGGTGATCATCATGATCTGTCACCTGGTCTTCGTCCGCCGGGCGCGCGCGGGCCTGGTCGAACGACCGCACTTCCGCCTGCCGGGCAGCCCGGTGACGGAGATCGTGACGATCGCGTTCCTGCTGGCCGTGATCGGCCTGATGTGGAACGACGAGGAGGTCGGCCGCAAGACCGTCCTGCTGGTCCCCGTGATCGCGGTGATGCTGGTGGCGGGCTGGTTCGGCGTCCGGCGCCGGGTGGCGCAGAACGCCGGACTGCAGAAGCGGGGCGGGCCCACCGGGTAGCGGGAACTCCGGGCCACCGCCGCTGTCAGTGGTGGCCTCTACGGTGGCGTCATGTCGGAGATCAGGTATGTCCGGGGTGACGCCACCGTTCCGTCGGTCAAGGGCGTCAAGGTGATCGCCCATGTCTGCAACGACCTCGGGGGCTGGGGCAGAGGGTTCGTCCTGGCCCTGTCCCGCCGCTGGCCGGAGCCGGAGGCGGCCTACCGCGCCTGGCACCGTGACCGCGCGTCCAACGACTTCGGGCTGGGCGCGGCCCAGTTCGTCCAGGTCGAGCGGTACGTCTGGGTGGCCAACCTGGTCGGTCAGCGCGGCACGAGGACGGGCAGCAAGGGCGTCCCCGTGCGCTACGAGGCGATCGACACGGCGCTCGGCCGCCTCGCCGACAAGGCGGCCGAGCTGGACGCGTCCGTGCACATGCCGCGCATCGGCTGCGGTCTGGCCGGCGGCAAGTGGTCCCGGGTCGAACCACTCGTCACCGGCCGTCTGGCCCGGCGCGGCATACCCGTGACCGTCTACGACCACGGGGACGGCGCCTGAGGCCCGCCCGCCGACCGCGCTCGGGCGGTCAGTGCCCGTGCACGTCGTTCGTCGCGGCGATCTTCCGCCACGACCGGGGCTGCGCCGGCGTGTCCGAGGCCGGCGCGAGGGACGCCGCGCGGGCCGCCGGGGCGTCCGGCCTCGACGGCTGGAACAGCCACGTGTCGAACAGCGCGGCCAGCGGCTTGCCGGAGACCTCCTCGGCGTACCGCTGGAAGTCGGCGACCGACGCGTTGCCGTGGGCGTACCGCGCGGGCCACCCCTTGAGGACGGCGAAGAAGTCCTCGTCCCCGATCTCGTTCCGCAGTGCCTGGACGGCGAGCGCGCCCCGGTCGTAGACGGCGAGGTCGAACTGGTTCTCCGGCCCGGGGTCACCGGGCCGCACCGTCCAGAACGGGTCGTCGGCCGGGTGCGAGGCGTACGTGTAGTCGGCCAGTTCCTGCGCCGTGCCCTCGCCCTCGTGCTCGGACCACAGCCACTGGGCGTACCGCGCGAAGCCCTCGTTGATCCAGATGTCCTTCCAGCCGCGCACGGACACCAGGTCGCCGTACCACTGGTGGGCCAGCTCGTGCACGACCACGGACACGTTCGACCCGTTCGCGAACTGCCGCGGGCTGTAGAACGGCCGGGTCTGCGTCTCCAGCGCGTACCCGGTGTCCGTGTTCGGCACGTACCCGCCGAGCGCGTTGTAGGGGTACGGCCCGAAGTAGCCGGTCAGCCAGTCCGCGATCTCCCCGGTCCGCTCCACACTGGCCCGCGCCGCGCCGTCGTCGGCGCCGAGGTCCTCGCTGTAGGCGTTGACGACCGGGACGCCGCTCTCGGTCGTGCCGGTGGTGAGGTCGAACCTCCCGACCGCCAGTGTGGCGAGATACGTGGCCTGCGGCTTGTCGGAGCGCCAGTTCCAGCGGGTCCAGCCGAGCCGTGAACTCGTGGACTGCAGCGTCCCGTTGGAGATCGCCTGGGTGCCGTCCGGCACCTGCACGGACACGTCGTAGGTGGCCTTGTCCCGCGGGTGGTCGTTGCCGGGGAACCACCAGGCCGCGGCCTCGGGCTCGTTCGCGGCGACGCCGCCGTCCGGGGTGCGGTGCCAGCTGGTGAAGCCGAAGGCCTCCTTCGAGGACGGCACACCGCTGTAGCGGACGACGACCGTGAGCGCCGACCCCTTGGCCAGCGGCTTCGCCGGGGTGATCTCCAGCTCCTGCTCGCCGGAGGTCGTGAACGACGCCTTCGCGCCGTTCACCCGTACCTCGCCGACGTCCAGAAGGAAGTCCAGGTTGAACCGCGACAGGTCCTCGGTGGTGCGGGCCAGGATCGTGGCCGTCCCCTCCAGCCGGTCCGTGGCCGGCTGGTACTTCAGGCGCAGGTCGTAGTGGGAGACGTCGTATCCGCCGTTGCCGTAGGCCGGGTAGTAGGGGTCGCCGATGCCCGGAGCGCCGGGGGAGTGGGCCGCCGCCGACGCCGGGATCGCCAGCATGAGGGAGGCGGCGCCCAGTGCGCCCGGCACGATGATTCTGCGGTGCACGAAAGCTCCAAGTCGTAGGGGCACGAAGTCTGTTCGCAGCCTATTCAGCCCCTGTGGACACCGTCATGTCCACGGCCACCCCTGTCACACGATCGCCATCCGGCCGACATGAGTCACCCGTTGCCCTCTTCTGCGCGGGAGTTGACCGATGTACCGTCCGCGCATGCCGATACGCACGCGCTTCACGATCTGGAGACCGCTCGCGACGGCGGCCACCGCCGCACTCCTGGCAACCTTCCTCACGCCCGCCGCGACGGCGCACCCCGCGCCGCGGCAGAGCGAACCCGTCTACTCCTACGCGAACGCCGTTCGCGAGGCCGTCTGGGTGGACACCGGCTACGACGGGGACGCCGACGGCGAGGACGACCGCGTCGCCGTCGACATCGTCCGCCCGCGCGAACCCGCCCAGCGGGGCCGGAAGATCCCCGTCATCATGGACGCCAGCCCGTACTACTCCTGCTGCGGGCGGGGCAACGAGAGCCAGAAGAAGACGTACGACGCGGACGGCGACGTCGTCGGGATGCCGCTGTACTACGACAACTACTTCGTGCCCCGCGGCTACGCCTTCGTCGGCGTCGACCTGGCCGGCACCAACCGCTCCGACGGCTGCGTCGACGTCGGCGGACCCTCCGACATCCGGTCCGCGAAGGCCGTCGTCGACTGGCTGAACGGCCGCGCGAAGGGGTACACCAGCCGCACCGGGGGCGAGCGCGCCGAGGCGACGTGGACCAACGGGAAGACCGGCATGATCGGCAAGAGCTGGGACGGCACCATCGCCAACGGCGTGGCAGCGACCGGCGTCGAGGGCCTGGAGACCATCGTCCCGATCGCCGCCATCTCCTCCTGGTACGACTACTACTTCAGCCAGGGCGCCCCGCTCTACGACTCCGGTCCCGACTGGCTCTCCGACTACGTCAACAGCCCCGACGCCCGTGCCCGCTGCGAGGCCGTGCAGCAGCGGCTCGCCGACGGCGCCCCGCGCAGCGGAGACCTGACCCGGCTGTGGAGCGAACGCGACTACGTGAAGGCCGCGGGCGAGGTGAAGGCCAGCGTCTTCCTCGTCCACGGCATGCAGGACCTCAACGTCCGCACGCAGCACGTCGGCCCGTGGTGGGACGCCCTCGCGAAGAACGGCGTCGACCGCAAGATCTGGCTCTCCCAGACCGGTCACGTCGACCCCTTCGACTTCCGCCGCGCGGAGTGGGTCGACACCCTGCACCGCTGGTTCGACCACGAACTCCTCGGCTACGACAACGGCATCGACCGGGAGCCCATGGCCGACATCGAACGCGGGCCCGACCGGTGGGAGACGTCGCGGACCTGGCCGCCGCGCACCACGGCCACCACGACCCTGCGCCCGGCCGACGGCGCGCGACCGGGCGTCGGCACCCTCGGCCTGCACCGCGACCGCGGCACCGAGACCTTCACCGACGACCCCGCGCTGAGCGAGACCGACTGGGCCACGCACATCGACGCGTCCACACCGGCCAAGGCCGGCTTCGTCACCGGACCGCTCACCCGAGACCTGCGCCTGTCCGGCGCGTCCGAGGTCACCGTCACCGCACGGTCCAGCACCCCGACCGCCCACCTGTCCGCCGTACTCGTCGACCTCGGCCCCGACACCATCCGCGACTACACCGGCGAGGGCGAGGGAATCACCACCCTCACCGACCGCACCTGCTGGGGACCGCGGACCACGGGCGACAGCTCCTGCTACCTGGAGACGGCCGCGAAGACCACCGACGTGGACCACACCGTCGTCAGCCGCGGCTGGGCCGACCTCGGCAACCACGCCTCCGCATGGCACGGCCGCCCGCTCACCCCGGGCAAGGCCTACACCATGACCCTCGGCCTGGCGGCCACCGACCACGTCGTCCCGGCCGGTCACCGTCTCGCCCTGATCGTCGCGGGCACCGACAAGGGCCTCATCGACCCGCCCGCCGACACGCCGACCCTCACCCTGGACCTCTCCCGGACATCCGCCCGCGTACCGTTCGTCGGCGGCCCCGACGCCTTCGCCCGGGCGACCGCCGGCACGGCCGGCGCCACCGTGGCCCCCGCTCCCCTCGACGGAGTCGACGCGCCGCCGCCCACGACCCACCGCGTCCCGAAGGGAGCCCGATGAACCGGCTGCGCACCCTCACCGTGACCACCGCGGCCCTCGCCGCGTCCCTCCTCACCGCACCGGCCCACGCCACCGGCGCCGCGCACCACCCGCCCCGCACCGGCTTCGAGCGGAGCAACGGCGCCCGCTGGACCACCCAGGCGGAGGAGGGGGAACTGCTGGCCGCCGCCGACCGCGCGAGCGGACGGGTCGACGTCGACCGCATCGGCACCACGAAGCAGGACCGGCCGCTGCGCCTCGTCACCCTCGGCAGGCCCGCCGCGCCGAACACGGTGCTCCTCGTGTGCAGCCAGCACGGCGACGAGCCCTCCGGCCGCGAGGCGTGCCTGTCCACGGTCCGCGACCTGGCCTACGCCACCGACCGCCGGACCCGGCACTTCCTGGACCGCACCACCGTGCTCGTCCTGCCCACCGCCAACCCCGACGGCCGGGCCGCCGACACCCGCGGCAACAGCGACGGTGTCGACATCAACCGCGACCACCTCGCCCTGCAGACCGCCGAGGCCCGCGCCCTGGCCGCCGTCGTCCGCGACCGGCGCCCCGACGTCCTCTACGACCTGCACGAGTACGGCGCCACACCCCCGTACTACGACAAGGACCTCTTCGACCTCTGGCCCCGCAACCTCAACACCCACCCACGGGTCCACGACGAGGCCCGCGCCCTGTCCGGGGCGTACGTCCGTCCGGCCGCCGGGGAAGCCGGTTACTCGACCGGCACCTACGGCATCTGGACCGACCCGGTCACCGGCGACCCGGTCAAGCAGACCGCCGGGGACGGCCAGGAACGCATCCTGCGCAACATGTCCGGCGTGAAGCACTCGGTCGGCCTGCTCATCGAGAGCCGCGTGGACGCGCTCACCGACGCCGAACAGGCGGACCCCGCCCTGAACAAGAGGCGCCGGGTGCACTCCCAGCTCGCGGCGCTCGACGGCATGTTCCGCTTCGCGGAGCGGCGGCGCGGACAGGTCGAGGAGGCCACCGACGCCGCCCGCCGGGCCGGCCGCACCGACACCGGGCCCGTGTACGTCGGTGGCGCGGACAACGACCCCGCCGAACCCGCCGAGGTGATCCAGGACCCGCCCTGCGGCTACCGGCTGACACTTGCCCAGTACAAGGACATTCGGGACGAGCTGGCCCTGCACGGTGTACAAGTGCGTTCGGCCGGGGAGAAGGGCGCCTACGTACCGCTGCGCCAGCCGCTGCGCGCCCTGGTGCCGTTGCTCCTCGACGAGCGGGCGGCGTACCACCTGACGGCGGGTGTCCCCGACGCCCACTGCTGAGGAGGTGACTTCCGCGTCGCACGTGGTAAGGGCGTAGCGGAGGACTATTCTCAGCCTCACCGACTTGAAAGGTGCCGTCTGTGACGCAGGACCCGAGTGACAAGGAAAAGCACGAAAGAGGGACACTACCGGGGTCCGAGGCGGGCCTGCCGGGGCACGAGCGCAAGCCGCAGACGGACCGCGTCGTCTTCGGCGTCACCGCGGCCCTGACCCTGGCCTTCGTCGTCTGGGGCGCCGCCGGCACCGATTCGCTGGAGGACGCCTCCGGCACCATGCTCAGCGGTCTGATCCATAACGGGGGCTGGGCGTTCGTGCTGGCGGCCTCCGGGTTCGTCGTCTTCGCCCTCTGGCTCGCGGCCAGCCGGTACGGCCGCATCCACCTCGGCGCCGAGGGCGAGGAACCCGAGTTCCGGACCGTGTCGTGGATCGCCATGATGTTCAGCGCGGGCATGGGCATCGGCCTGATGTTCTGGGGTGTGAGTGAGCCGCTGGCGCACTTCGACACGGCCCCGCCCGGCACCGACCCCGCCGACACCGGCGACCGCATGACGACGGCCATGGCCACCACCCTGTTCCACTGG
Organism: Streptomyces sp. WAC 04229; assembly: GCF_003947455.1. Lineage (GTDB taxonomy): Bacteria > Actinomycetota > Actinomycetes > Streptomycetales > Streptomycetaceae > Streptomyces. The sequence continues at coordinate 87,235 of NZ_QHJH01000005.1, forward strand.
ACGCTCCATCCGTGGGCGATCTACGCGGTGGTCGGTCTCGGCATCGCCTACAGCACGTTCCGCAGGCGTCGCCGGCAGACCATAAGCGCCGTCTTCACGCCGCTCATCGGGGAGAAGCACGCCAACGGCGTGAGCGGCCGGGTCATCGACATCCTCGCCATCATCGCGACGATCTTCGGCTCCGCGGCCTCGCTCGGTCTCGGCGCGCTCCAGATCGGCTCGGGCGTGGAGCAGCTCGACTGGATGGACAAGGTCAGCACCGGACTGCTGGTCGGCATCATCGCGGTGCTGACGGTGGCGTTCGTGGCCTCCGCCATCTCCGGCGTCGAGAAGGGCATCCAGTGGTTGTCCAACACCAACATGGTGCTGGCACTGCTCCTCGCCGTGTTCGTCTTCGTGGCGGGCCCGACCATCCTCATCCTCGACCTGCTGCCGACCTCGATCTTCGGCTACCTCGGCGACCTGCCCGCGATGGCGGGCCGCACGGAGATCAGCGGTGGCGAGGGCGTCGCGGACTGGCTGGGCAGCTGGACGGTCTTCTACTGGGCGTGGTGGATCTCCTGGACGCCCTTCGTCGGCATGTTCATCGCCCGCATCAGCCGGGGCCGGACCATCCGCCAGTTCATCGGCGGTGTCATCCTCGTCCCCAGCACGGTCAGCCTGATCTGGTTCGCGATCTTCGGCGGCTCGGCGATGAGGCTCCAGGAGCAGAACCGGCTCGGCGACGAGACGACCCCGGAGGGCAGGCTCTTCGCCGTGCTCCAGGAGTACCCCATCGCCACGGCCACCAGCCTGCTGGTGATGATCCTGGTCGCCATCTTCTTCGTCTCGGGCGCCGACGCGGCCTCGATCGTGATGGGCACCCTTTCGCAGAAGGGCGCACTCGAACCCAGCCGCTGGACGGTCGTGTTCTGGGGTGTCGTGACCGGTGCGGTCGCCGCCATCATGCTCCTGGTCGGCAGCGGCGAGGGAGACGCGCTCACCGGTCTCCAGAACCTCACGATCCTCGCGGCGGCACCCTTCGTCATCGTGATGATCTTCATGTGCGTGGCTCTCATGCGCGACCTGCGCCGCGACCCCCTCATCGTGCGCGGCGAGATGGCCGCCGAGGCAGTCGAACTGGCCGTCATCGAGGGGCACAAGCGGTACGAGGGCGAGTACGAGATCCGCATCGGACCCGGCGCCGGTACGGACGTGGAGGGCGACCCGATCGGCGAGCACCACCACCACTGACCGAGGGCGAGACCGAGGGCGGGCCCCGCACGGGGCCCGCCCCCGCCCGTGTCAGGGGGTGGCCAGCCCGGCGGCCTCCTGGGCGCAGCCCCAGGCCACCGTCACACCGGCGCCGCCGTGGCCGTAGTTGTGCACCAGCAGCCGCCCGTCCGGCAGCGTCTCGCGTTCCAGCCGCACCGCGTCCCGGGCCGGCCGCAGCCCCACCAGGTGCCCGAGCACCCGCGCCCCGGCGATCTCGGGCCGCAGCGCAGCGCACCGCCGCACGATCGCCTCCGCAATCCGCGGATCCGGCTCGGTGGACCACGCGTCCTCCTCGGCCGTCCCGCCCAGCAGGAGCCGGCCGGGCTGCGGCATGAAGTACGTCGTCTCCCCGGAGTCCGCGTCGGCCGAGACCAGCCAGCTGTGGATGCCCGGATTCTCCACGACGACCAGTTGCCCGCGCACCGGACGCACGGCCGGGTCCGGCACGAGCTCCCGGGCGCCGAGGCCCGTGCAGTTCACCACGACCGGGGCGTCGGCCTCGGCCAGTGAGGCCACCGGGCGCCGCTCCACCACACCGCCCGCCGCCACCAGCCGCTCCCGCAGCCACGGCAGATGAGTCGACATGTCGATGAGCGGCAGCCGCGCCCACAGCCCGGGCCCCGCGTACTCCTCGGCCCGCGCCGCGCGCAGCCCGGGCAGCCGGGCCGCCGCCCACGCGCCCACCTCCTCGGGGCGGGTCTCGCCGAGCACCCCCTCCACCATGCGTACGCCGGTCTCCGCGGGCCGCGCCGCCAGCTCCTCGTACACGTCCAGGGAACTCAGCGCCCACGCCCGCGCCAGCGCGACCGGTTCGATCCGGTACGGCCACCACAGCCCGCCCGCGACCACCGAGGTGGTCCGCTCGACGGGATCCCGTGTCCACAGCCGCACCCGCCTGCCGCGCTCGGCGAGCACGACGGCCGTCGTCAGCCCGGTCACCCCGCCGCCGACCACGACGACTTCGTCATCCAGTTCGGTCTCCACACGGGGACGGTAGCGGAATGCCCGATGCCGGGCTCGGAACGGTCCAGGCCCGGGAATACTCACCGCATGGCTGCCGAGTACACGCCCTTCGGTCTGGCCCCGGCGACGCGCGCCGGTGCCGTCCGCGCCGACGGCGACGTCCAGGTCCACCGCGACTTCGTGGACTTCGTCGTCGACGGACGGCCCCTGCTGTTCCGGCTCTCCGACCTGGACGCCGTCTCCCCGCTCGCCTCCGACGTGCCGCCCGCGATCTTCGCCGCCCAGGTGCGCGGCCTGCTCCTGGAGACCGAGGCGCCGCTGCCCGGCGGCCGCTACGTGATCTACGGCTGCCCCGAGTGCGAGGACCTGGGCTGCGGCGCGGTGACCGCCGTCATCCTGCGGGACGGCGACGACTTCGTCTGGCGGGACTTCGCCTGGCAGACCGGCGACCACGCCGACCTGGAACGCAACTCCTACCGGGGCATCGGCCCCTACCGCTTCGCGGGCGCCGAGTACCGCGCCGCTCTCGCCGCCCTGCTCGACGGCCCCGCGCGGTCCCGCCGCCGGGTCCTGCTGATCGACGCCCGCACCGCCCTCCTGGCCAGGCCGGCCGCCGCGCTGCGCGCCGTCGGCATCGGCGCCGACATCACCCAGGACGCCGCTGCCGTCCCGGCCGACGAGCTGCGCACCTACGGCGCCGTCGCCTTCGGACGCGCGGTCACCGAGGAGGCGCGGGATGCCGTGCGCCGGGCCTTCGCGGACGCCGGCGCGGACGTGGCCGAGGTCGCCGGGCTCGCCCCGATCGTCCCGCTGCTCGTCGCGCAGGTCGAACACGCCCTGGACCGCGGGCCGGCCGAGCGGCGCCGGCTGACCCGCCTGACCGCCACCCGCACCGCCGCGGACGTCGAGGTCACCTCGGCCTGCCGGGTCCGGCTCACCGCGTACCGCCTCGACCGGCTCCACCGCACCCACGTCCACGAGGTCTTCGACGGTGTCCTCGAGCCGGGCGGCCACCGGCTGGCGCTGGACGCGAAGGCGGTGAAGGGGGAGGCCTTCGTGGTGGCGCGGGCCTCGGGAAACGTGTTGGTGACGGCGGTGGCGCACCCCGAACCGGGCTAATCCGTTCCCGCGACGCCGTCAGGGCCTGTCCGGAGTTGCCCGCCTGCCTCGCGACGCCCGGCACGGCACCTCGCCGCACGACTGAATCATCCGAGTACATCCAGTACGAGGACGATCCAGCCGCACGCCGAGGCACCGCACCGGACGCCGCGAGGCCGCCCTCCGGGCGACGACGGGCAACCCCGGACAGGCCCTAGGATCGTGGGCCTGATGACTGCCACCCTCGTCGCCAAGAACCTCGCCGCCGGCCACGGCGACCGCTCCCTGTTCACCGGGCTCGACCTCGTCGTCGCACCCGGCGACGTGATCGGCCTCGTCGGGGCCAACGGCGCGGGCAAATCCACCCTCCTGCGGATGCTCGCCGGGCTGACCGCGCCGGAACAGGGCGAACTGCGCCTGTCCCCGCCGGCCGCCACCGTCGGCCACCTCCCGCAGGAGCCGGAGCGCCGCCCCGGCGAGACCGTCCGGGGCTTCCTCTCCCGCCGTACCGGCGTCACCGAGGCCCAGCGCGCCATGGACGAGGCCACCCAGGCCCTGGTCGACGGAGCCCCCGGCGCCGACGACGCCTACGCGACCGGCCTGGAGCGCTGGCTCTCCCTCGGCGGCGCCGACCTCGACGAGCGCGCCGAGGAAACCGCCGGCGCACTGGGCCTCACGGTCGGCCTCGACCAGCCGATGACCTCGTTGTCCGGCGGCCAGGCGGCGCGGGCCGGCCTCGCCTCCCTCCTCCTGTCCCGCTACGACGTCTTCCTGCTCGACGAGCCGACCAACGACCTCGACCTGGACGGCCTGGAGCGCCTCGAACGCTTCGTCACCGGCCTGCGCGCGGGCACCGTCGTCGTCAGCCACGACCGCGAGTTCCTCACCCGCACCGTTACCAAGGTGCTCGAACTCAACCTGGCCCAGCGGCAGATCAACCTCTACGGCGGCGGCTACGAGGCCTACCTGGAGGAGCGGGACGTGGCCCGGCGGCACGCCCGCGACGAGTACGAGGAGTACGCCGACAAGCGGGCCGCCCTCCAGGACCGGGCCCAGACGCAGCGGTCCTGGATGGACAAGGGCGTCAAGAACGCCCGGCGCAAGGCGGGCAACGACAACGACAAGATCGGCCGCAAGTTCCGCAGCGAGGCCAGCGAGAAGCAGGCCGCCAAGGCCCGCCAGACCCAGCGCATGATCGAACGCCTGGAGGCCGTGGAGGAGCCGCGCAAGGAGTGGGACCTGCGCATGGAGATCGCCTCGGCGCCCCGCTCGGGCGCGGTCGTGGCCACCCTGCGCGACGCCGAGGTGCGGCGCGGCGACTTCGTCCTCGGCCCGGTCTCCCTCCAGGTCGACTGGGCGGACCGGGTGGCGGTGACCGGGGCGAACGGCGCGGGCAAGTCCACGCTGCTCGGTGCCCTCCTGGGCCGGGTCCCGCTCGACGCCGGACACGCGGCGCTCGGCTCCGGCGTCCTGCTGGGCGAGGTCGACCAGGCCCGCGAGCTGTTCCACGGGCCCGAGACCCTGCTGGACGCCTTCCGCGCCGGCGTCCCCGAGACCGAACCGGCGGACATCCGCACCCTCCTGGCCAAGTTCGGCCTCAAGGCGGACCACGTCATGCGCGCCGCGTCGACCCTGTCACCCGGCGAGCGCACCAGGGCGGCCCTCGCCCTGCTCCAGGGCCGGGGCGTCAACCTCCTGGTCCTGGACGAGCCGACCAACCACCTCGACCTGCCGGCCATCGAGCAGCTGGAGTCGGCCCTCGACGCCTACGAGGGCACGCTCCTGCTGATCACCCACGACCGCCGCATGCTGGACGCGGTACGGGTGACGCGCCGCCTGGAGGTGGCGGACGGCAAGGTGACGGAGACGTCGGCCTGAGCGGCCCGCCCCCGCCACCGCGCCGGGGGCCTACGCCAGTCCGGCCCGCCGCAGCGCGTCGGCCATCGCCCCGTTGGACGGAGCGGGCGCGGCCGAGGACCGGCCCTTTCCGCCGCCGCCGGAGCCCTGCCGCTGCTGCCGCTGCCTGGGCGGCCTGCCGCCCCCGCGCTCCTTCTTCTGCTCGCCCTGCGGGGCGGCCTCGTCGTCGAGCCGCATCGTCAACGAGATCCGCTTGCGCGGAATGTCGACGTCCAGCACCTTGACCTTGACGATGTCGCCGGGCTTGGCCACGTCCCGCGGGTCCTTCACGAACGTCTTCGACATCGCGGACACGTGGACCAGGCCGTCCTGGTGCACACCGACGTCCACGAACGCCCCGAACGCGGCGACGTTGGTGACGACGCCCTCCAGCACCATCCCGGACGACAGGTCGGACAGCTTCTCCACGCCCTCCCTGAAGGTGGCCGTCTTGAAGGCGGGCCGCGGGTCGCGCCCGGGCTTCTCCAGCTCCCGCAGGATGTCGGTGACCGTCGGCAGACCGAACGTCTCGTCCACGAAGTCCGCCGGCCGCAGCGACCGCAGCACCGACGTGTTGCCGACCAGGCCGGCCACCTCCTGCCCGGCGGTCTTCACCATCCGGCGCACCACCGGGTACGCCTCGGGGTGCACGCTGGACGCGTCCAGGGGGTCGCTGCCGCCGCGGATCCGCAGGAAGCCCGCGCACTGCTCGTACGCCTTGGGCCCGAGCCGGGAGACCTTCTTCAGCTCGGTCCGGGAGGTGAACGGTCCGTTCGCGTCCCGGTGCGAGACGATGTTCTCGGCGAGGCCCGAGGTGATGCCGGAGACGCGGGAGAGCAGCGGGGCGGACGCCGTGTTCACGTCCACGCCCACGCCGTTCACGCAGTCCTCGACCACCGCGTCCAGGGAACGCGACAACTTCACCTCGGACAGGTCGTGCTGGTACTGGCCGACGCCGATGGACTTCGGGTCGATCTTCACCAGCTCGGCCAGCGGGTCCTGGAGCCGCCGGGCGATCGAGACGGCGCCGCGCAGCGAGACGTCCATGTCCGGCAGCTCCTGCGAGGCGAAGGCGGAGGCCGAGTACACGGAGGCGCCGGCCTCGGAGACCATCACCTTGGTGAGCTTCAGCTCGGGGTGCCTGGTGATCAGCTCCCCGGCGAGCTTGTCGGTCTCGCGGGACGCCGTGCCGTTGCCGATGGCGACCAGGTCGACGGAGTGCTCCTTGGCGAGCCGGGCCAGCTTGGCGATCGCCTCGTCCCACCGGTTGGCGGGGACGTGCGGGTGGATCACGTCGGTGGCCACGACCTTGCCGGTGGCGTCGACCACGGCGACCTTCACGCCCGTACGGAAGCCGGGGTCCAGGCCCAGCGTCGCGCGGGTGCCCGCCGGGGCGGCCAGCAGCAGGTCGCGCAGGTTCGCCGCGAAGACGTTCACCGCCTCGTCCTCGGCGGCCGTGCGCAGCCGCAGCCTGAGGTCGATGCCGAGGTGCACCAGGATGCGGGTGCGCCAGGCCCAGCGGACGGTGTCGGAGAGCCACTTGTCGGCGGGCCTGCCGCGGTCGGCGATCCCGAACCGGCTCGCCACGATGCCCTCGTACGAGGACGGCCCGTCGGAGGCCTCCTCGGGTTCCAGGACGAGGTCGAGCACGTCCTCCTTCTCGCCGCGCAGCATGGCGAGGACGCGGTGCGAGGGCAGCGCGGTGAACGGCTCGGCGAAGTCGAAGTAGTCGGCGAACTTGGCGCCGGCCTCCTCCTTGCCCTCCTTGACCTTGGCGGCGAGCCGTCCGCGCCCCCACATCCGCTCGCGCAGCTCACCGATCAGGTCGGCGTCCTCCGAGAACTTCTCGGTGAGGATCGACCGGGCGCCGTCGAGCGCGGCCTGGGTGTCCGCCACGCCCTTGCCGGCGTCGACGAACGCGCCCGCCGCGGCGTGCGGGTCGACGGTCGGGTCACCCAGCAGGCCCTCGGCCAGCGGCTCCAGTCCCGCCTCCCGCGCGATCTGCGCCTTGGTGCGCCGCTTCGGCTTGAACGGCAGGTAGACGTCCTCCAGGCGGGCCTTGGTCTCCGCCGTGCGGATGCGGGCCTCCAGCTCCTCGGTGAGCTTGCCCTGCTCGCGCACCGAGTCGAGGATCGCGGTCCGCCGCTCCTCCAGCTCCCGCAGGTAGCGCAGCCGCTCCTCGAGCGTGCGCAGCTGCGCGTCGTCGAGCATCTCGGTCGCTTCCTTGCGGTAGCGGGCGATGAAGGGCACCGTCGAGCCGCCGTCGAGCAGCTCCACCGCGGCCTTCACCTGCCGCTCCCGCACGCCGAGCTCCTCGGCGATCCTGCTCTCGATGGACCCTACTGCCATGGACCCGCTGGACCCGGGTGTCGTCACGATCCCGTACCGCCTTCTCACTGAGGTTGCGCGGCAATTGTGGCAGGTGACACCGACCATCGGGGATCAGGGCGTCGTCCCGGCCGGTCGGAACCGCCCCCGCGCCGGGCCGGGGATCAGGCCTTGTGGCCGCGGGCCGAGGACGACGCCCCGCCGAAGAGCCGGGCCAGGGCCCGGAAGGGAAGCGTCACCACGGTGGCGATGGCGCCACCGATCTGGCGCAGCACGTCTGCGATGGCACGGAGCACGAGAAGCCCCTTTCGTCTCCCGGCCCCTGCGGCCGGGAGGTACGGGTACCTCCGGACCGGCCCGCCATGCCTGTGCGCGCGCCCGGGCGTGTCCTCAGCCCTTGCCGAAGAGGTCCGCGGGATAGGCACCCGCGCCGAGTGCCGCGCGCGCGAAGGGCGTTGCGAGTTCCGTCAGACGTGCCACGCCCCCCGCGCCGAGGTGCGCGTAGGGCGCGGTGTCGAGCCGGTCCGTCTCACGCTCGATCTCGTCGCGCAGCTCCGCCCCGCGCCCGGTCAGCTCGCCGGCGTCGTCGATCAGCCCACGCCCGCGCAGCCGTTCCCTCGCCGCCTCCCACTCGTCCTGGGTCCAGCCGCGGGTGGACAGGACCCACTTCGGGGCCATGCCGCGGCCGGTCGCGGTGTGCGTCACCAGCGCCTCCAGGCCGTCCAGATCCGCGGCCAGCAGCGCGGCGAGGTGGCCGTCGCCCCGGTACTCGCGCAGCAGGGTCGCCGCGTGCCAGAACGCCAGGTGCGGCGCGTCGGGCACCGGCAGGTCCGCGTGCGCCGAGTAGAGCGGGCGGCCGCCGCGCGTGCAGCCCTCGGCGGCACGCAGGGCCAGCTCGGCCGCCTCCGCCATCTCCGCCGAGGCCAGGACCGGCTCGCCCAGCAGGCGGCGCAGCGTCGCGTCGACGGCACGCGAGCGTGCCGCCAGGGCCTGCTCCGGCGTGACCGTCTCCCAGACGGCGGGCACGTGCCGGGCGACCATCTCGTACTTGTAGTTGTAGAAGGCGGCCGTCACCGCGCCGGCCCCGGCCGCGCCCAGCGCGGCGGCGCGCACAGCGAAGTTGACGGCCCGGGGGTCGGTGACCCCGAGGGCGGCCAGTTCCCGGCCGGTGTCGGGCGAGAAGTAGAGCGTCGAGTGCAGCGAGTTGAGCGTGTTGTGGCAGCGGCGTGCGGCGCGGGTGTCGATGGCGGCGGTTGTCATGCCACGCACGTTACCAACCGCTCAGTACGTTCTCCACGGGTGAGCGCGCATGGCAGGAAAGGTGGGATACACGTCATTGCGGCCATCGCCGGGGTGGGCGAAGAATCGGGGCCATGGCGCAGCGAACCGTCCTCTTCGTCCTCTTCGACCAGGTCCAGAGCCTCGATGTCACCGGCCCCGTGGAGGTCTTCGCGGGCGCCGAGCGGCACACCCCGGGGACGTACCGCATCGGCACCGCCTCACTGGACGGCGCTCCCGTGCGCACGTCCAGCGGTCTGACCGTCGTACCGGACCGGTCGCTCGCCGACGTGCCGGACCCGGACACCCTGGTCGTGCCGGGCGGACAGGGCACCCGGAGTCCCGACCCCCGTCTGACCGACTGGCTGCGCGCACACGGACCGCACGTCCGGCGCCTGGTCTCCGTCTGCACCGGGGCGGCTCTGCTCGCCGGGGCGGGCCTCCTGGACGGCCGCCGCGCCACCACCCACTGGGCCTACTGCGACCGGCTCGCCCGCGAGTACCCGGCGGTGGACGTCGATCCCGACCCGATCTACGTCCGCGACGGCCACGTCGCCACGTCCGCCGGCGTCACCTCCGGCATCGACCTCGCCCTCGCCCTGGTGGAGGAGGACCTGGGCCGGGACACCGCCCTGACCATCGCCCGCCACCTGGTGGTGTTCCTGCGCCGCCCCGGCAACCAGGCCCAGTTCAGCGCCCAGCTCGCCGCCCAGACCGCGCGCCGGGAGCCGCTGCGGGAACTCCAGCGGTGGATCACCGAGCACCCCGGCGCCGATCTGGGCGTGGAGACCCTCGCCGCCCGGGCCGGCCTCTCGCCGCGCCACTTCGCCCGCGCCTTCCGGGCGGAGACCGGCACGACGCCCGGCCGCTACGTCGACCGCATCCGGCTGGAACACGCCCGCCGGCTGCTGGAGGACACCGGCGACGGAGTCGAGCAGGTCTCCCGGGCCAGCGGCTACGGCACCCCGGAGGGCATGCGCCGCGCCTTCGTCAAGGCTCTCGGCACCTCACCGGCGGAGTACCGCCGCCGCTTCCGTCCCGCGCCGGCCCACTGAGGCCCACCCGCGCGCACACCGGCACCCGCCGACCGACCCCGAAAGGAACCCCGTGCAGATCGCCATCGTCCTCTTCGACCGCTTCACCGCCCTGGACGCCGTGGGCCCGTACGAGACCCTGGGCCGCCTCCCCGACGCGGAGACCGTCTTCGTCGCCGAACGGACCGGCCCCGTGCGCAACGAGAGCGGCAACCTCGCGCTCACCGCCGACCGCACCCTCGCCGACGTACCAAGCCCCGACATCGTCGTCGTCCCCGGCGGCCCCGGACAGACCCCGCAGATGGAGAACGAGACCCTCCTGGACTGGCTGCGCACCGCCGACGCCACCAGCACCTGGACCACGTCCGTGTGCACCGGCTCCCTGCTGCTGGCCGCCGCCGGCCTGCTGCGCGGGCGCCGCGCCACCTCGCACTGGTTGGCCCTGGACCACCTCACGCACTTCGGCGCCGAACCGACCGGCGAGCGGGTGGTCACCGACGGCAAGTACGTCACCGCGGCCGGCGTGTCCTCCGGCATCGACATGGGCCTGACGCTGCTCGGCCGGATCGCCGGCGACGAGCACGCCCGTGCGGTCCAGCTGCTGACCGAGTACGACCCGCAGCCGCCCTACGACGCCGGGTCCCCGGAGAAGGCGCCCGCGCACCTCGTCGAGGAGTTCCGGGGCCGGAGCCGGTTCATCCTGACGTAGGCCCGCGCCGGCCGAACCGCGGCTGCCTGCGCTCCAGGAAGGCGGCGACCCCCTCGGCGGTGTCGCCGCTGCCGCGTGCCTGCTCGGCCCAGTGGGCGTCCCGGTCCGTGCGCCCGTTCGCGAACTCCTTCGCCGCGGCCTGCGTCAGCGGCGAGCGGGACGCCAGAACGCGGGTGAACTCCGCGACCCGCTTGTCCAGCTCGCCCTCCGGCAGCACCTCGTCGACCAGGCCGGTGCGCAGGGCCCGCGCCGCGTCGATCAACTCCCCGCTGAACAGCAGGTACTTCGCGGCCGCCGGACCCGTCAGCGCGACCAGCCGCCGGGTCGCCGACGCCGGATACACCACGCCGAGCTTGGCCGGGGTCACGCCGAACAGTGCCGACTCCTCGGCGAAGCGCAGGTCGCAGGCGGCCGCCAACTGGGCCCCGCCGCCGACGCAGTGACCGCGGACCGCCGCGAGCGTCGGCTTGGGGAACGCGGCGAGCGCCTCCTCGGCGAGCACCGCCAGCTGCTGCGCCCGCTCCGGCGACTCCCGCAGCGTCGAGATGTCGGCGCCCGCGCAGAACGTCCCGCCCTCACCGGTGAGCACCAGCACCCGTACCGCCGGGTCCGCGGCCAAGCCGTCCAGCAGCGGCGGCAGCGCGCGCCACATCGCGGCCGTCATGGCGTTGCGTTTGGCCGGGTGGTGGACGACGACGGTGGCGACCGAGTCGGCGACCCCGTGCAGCAGCTGCGGCTCCATGGGCCGGATGCTATCCGGCGACCCTCCCGGTCCGAGCGGGCGGCCAAGCGGGGACAGGAACGGTCCAAGGAGCGACCGTGTCTTCCGCAGGCGGTCAGAACCGCTCGATACCTGCTGACTTGTGTTCAGTCCTCCGGTGCGGAGCGACGCGTTGCCAACACTCAGGGGTGTGGTGACTATCGAGCCCAAGGGTGGCGACCGGACGATGGACGAGACCGGGCCCGCCGGGCCGCTGCCGTACGAAGGGGTCTGGCGCTTCACCGCCCCCGCGGTGGACGCCTCCGTGCCGCAGGCCCGGCACGCCGTGCGGGACCTTCTGGTGCGCCAGGGCGTACCGGTCTCCGACGACGTGACCCAGGCGCTGCTGCTGATCGTCTCGGAACTGGTCACGAACGCGGTCCGGCACGCGGCGGTGCTGTCCCCGGTGCTCGCCGTCGAGGTCGCCGTCGGGCCCGAGTGGGTGCGGGTGGCGGTGGAGGACGACCACCCCTACCGCCCGACCGCCCTGGAGAACGACTACGGGCGGACGGGCGGGCGCGGGCTGCTGCTGGTCCGCGAGCTGACCCGGGAGTCGGGCGGAGCCTGCGACGTGGTTCACACGGCGACCGGCGGCAAGGTGATCTGGGCCGCGCTGCCGCTCAAGCACGCCCTGCCGTAGGGCTCACCAGCCGGCCGACGGGCCTGTCAGCTCGCGGACGGCCGGACGGGCGGCGTCCAGCACGGTCATGAACCACGCCGAGAAGGTGTCCCGCCCGTGCCGCTCGGACAGCTCGGCCGGCGAGACGAAGGCCGTACCCGCGACCTCCTCGGGGTCGGGCCGCGGCTCCGCCTGGACCAGGCCGACGAAGAGGTGGTTGTACTCCTGCTCGACCAGCCCGGAGGCCGGGTCGGGGTGGTTGTAGCGCACCGTGCCGGCCTCCGCGAGCAGGGAAGGCGAGACGCCCAGCTCCTCGTACGTCCGCCGGGCCGCCGCCGCGAACGGCGCCTCTCCGGGATAGGGATGACCGCAGCACGTGTTGGACCACACACCGGGGGAGTGGTACTTGCCGAGCGCTCGCTGCTGGATCAGCAGCCGGCCCCGCTCGTCGAAGAGGAACACGGAGAAGGCGCGGTGCAGCTGCCCAGGTGGCTGGTGCGCGGAGAGCTTCTCCGCCGTACCGATCGTCACGCCGTTCTCGTCGACCAGTTCCAGCAAAATCGCGTCTGCGGTGCCGTTCGACGAACTGTGCGTCGCGGTGGCAGGAGTGATCGGCATACCCATCCTTCACATCGGTCCTCGCGTCCCAAGTGTGCCGTACGAATCCGGCACTCCCGGGACTTGCCGGCGCACCCGCATGTCCCACGCGCCGCCGCGGGAGGGGCCCGATGGATGATCGTGCCCGGCGGCGGCGTTCGAGAACCTCCGCGGCGTGACCACGCGGGTGGCACGGTGGCACCGGGAGCGACCGCACGGCGGACCGGGGCCCTCGACGGCGCGTTTGCGCGCGTACGCGCCCCCGGGCCCTCGGCGCCGCGTCCTCAGTGGCACAGGCGCGCCTCGTGCTCGGCGTGCCCGCCGGGCTCCAGCTGGAAGGTGCAGTGCTCCACGTCGAAGTGGTCGCCGAGGCAGCCCTGCAACTCGTGCAGCATCTTCTCGTGGCCGATCGCGCTCAGCGTCTCACCGCTCACCACCACGTGCGCCGACAGCACCGGCAGGCCCGAGGTGATCGTCCAGGCGTGCAGGTCGTGCACGTCCTCGACGCCGTCCAGCGCCAGTATGTGGGCGCGCACCTCGCCGATGTCCACGCCCTTGGGGGCCGCCTCCAGGAGCACGTCCAGGGTCTCGCGCAGCAGCCGCAGCGTGCGCGGCACGATCATCAGACCGATGACGAGCGACGCGATCGGGTCGGCCGGCTGCCAGCCCGTGGCAAGGATCACCAGCGCCGAGACGATCACCGCGAGGGACCCCAGCGCGTCGGCCGCCACCTCCAGGAAGGCGCCGCGCACGTTGAGGCTGTCCTTCTGGCCGCGCATCAGCAGCGACAGCGACACCACGTTCGCCACCAGGCCGATCGCACCGAAGACGACGGTCAGCCCGCCCTGGGTGCCGGCGGGTGTGACGAACCGCTCGATCGCCTCGTACAGCACGTACCCGCCCACGCCGAGCAGCAGCACGCAGTTGGCCAGGGCGGCGAGGATCTCGGCACGGGCGTAGCCGAAGGTACGCCGGTCGCTGGCCGGCCGGCTCGCGAAGTGCACGGCCAGCAGCGCCATGCCCAGGCCCAGGGCGTCCGTCGCCATGTGCGCCGCGTCGGCGATCAGGGCCAGCGAGTCGGCCAGCACCCCGCCCGCGATCTCGACGACCATGACGGTCAGGGTGATCCCCAGCGCCACCCGCAGCCTGCCGCGGTACGCGGCCGTCGCCGTCCCGCCGGCCGGCGCCCCGTGCGCGTGCCCGTGATCGTGCCCAGCCCCCATGAGAAAGCCGCCTCCCTGTCTGTCCGTCGTCCGGCGCCCGGCCTCCGGATCACAGTCAACTACGGGTAGGGGGTATCCGGCAACGCGGCACTGAACACCGTTGTCATGTGCTCTGACCTGCGTAAACGTTGCGCAGGTCAGAGGGTGGGCGACGCCCGGGAGTCCCGTCTGCGCCAGTTGGCCGAACGGTCGGCGCGCGGGCCGGTCTGACCCTGCGCGAACATCCGCGGACACTGAGCGATGTCCGTGATGCCCGGTCTGGGGGCGCGGTTTGTGGGCGGGCCCCCGGATCCACGATGATGATCGCGGCAAAGGCGGGTGCAAGCGGCGCCGACCGACTGTGAAACGGGCGGTGAACACGGCGTTCCCGGCATCCGATAGCCTCTGCCGACACGCCGCCCGGGTGCCACCGGCACGGGCGTCCCACCATGCACAGGCCCGGCGTTCCAGGCACGGGCACCAGGGAGTGAGTTCGGTTGCCGACCGCCATCCTCACCGGTCAGCCGGTCCCCGGTTCGTCGATCGAGAGCGAACTGCGGTCCCTGGGCTTCGACGTGCAGCACGCCTCCGGCGCCGCCGACACCGAGACGCTGCTGGCCGGCGTCCCGGCCGCGGAACGGGTCGCCGTCGTCGACGCCCGCTTCGTGGGCCACCCGCATGCCCTGCGCCTCGGCCTCACCGACCCGCGCTTCCCGCTGGCCGCCGTCCCGGGCGCGGTGACCGCCCGCGCCGACGGACGCCAGGCGCTGACCCGGGCGATGGCCCGCGAGAACTCCGCGGGCGGCGGTACGGCCCTCGCCGTCGACAGCCTCGCCGACCGGATCACCGCCGCCCTCGACGCCGACGGCGCCGCCGTGCACCGCCCCGAACTGGGCAGCCTCGTCGCCGCCGTCCCCGCCGACCCGCAGGCCCGCAACGAGGCCCGGCAGGCGGTCGCCGCCGTCGACGACGAGGCCGTACGCCTGAAGTCGGCGGTCAAGGCCCGCGACGGCTTCGTCACCACCTTCGCCATCAGCCCCTACTCCCGCTACATCGCCCGCTGGTGCGCCCGGCGCGGACTGACCCCCAACCAGGTCACCACCGCCTCACTGCTCACCGCGCTGATAGCGGCCGGCTGCGCGGCCACCGGCACCCGCGGCGGCTTCGTCGCCGCAGGCGTCCTGCTGATCGCGTCCTTCGTCCTCGACTGCACCGACGGGCAGCTGGCCCGCTACTCCCTGCAGTACTCCACGCTCGGCGCCTGGCTGGACGCCACTTTCGACCGCGCCAAGGAGTACGCCTACTACGCGGGCCTCGCCCTCGGAGCCGCCCGCGGCGGCGACGACGTGTGGGCCCTCGCGCTCGGCGCGATGGTCCTCCAGACCTGCCGGCACGTCGTCGACTTCTCGTTCAACGAGGCCAACCACGACGCGGCCGCCAACACCAGCCCCACCGCCGCCCTCTCCGACCGGCTCGACAGCGTCGGCTGGACGGTCTGGCTCCGCCGCATGATCGTCCTGCCCATCGGCGAGCGCTGGGCCATGATCGCCGTCCTGACCGCGGTCACCACCCCCCGGATCACCTTCTACGTACTGCTGATCGGCTGCGCCTTCGCCGCGACGTACACCACGGCGGGCCGGGTCCTGCGCTCGCTGACCAGGAAGGCGACGCGGACCGACCGGGCCGCCAAGGCGCTGTCCGACCTCGCCGACTCCGGCCCGCTGGCCGAGGCCGGCGCCAAGGGCCTCGCGAGGACCGCCCGCCGACTCCCCGGCTTCGCCGCCCCCGCGCTCGCCCTGCTCGGCGGCCTCGCCGTCGTCGCGACGGCCGCCTTCACCGACTTCGGCGGCCCCTGGCCGCTCCTCGGCGCGATCGTCTACGTGCTGACCTCCGCCGTGGCCGTCGCCCGCCCCCTCAAGGGCGCCCTCGACTGGCTCGTCCCGCCGTTCTTCAGGGCCGCCGAGTACGGCACCGTCCTGGCACTGGCGGCGAAAGCCGGCGTGAACGGGGCGCTTCCGGCGGCTTTCGGGCTGGTGGCCGCGGTCGCCTACCATCACTACGACACGGTCTACCGCATCCGTGGCGACGCGGGTGCGCCGCCGCAGTGGCTGGTGCGGACGGTCGGGGGGCACGAGGGCCGCACGCTGGTGATCACCGCGCTGGCCGTGCTGCTCACCGCCACACAGTTCAAGGTCGCGCTCACGGCCCTCGCCGTGGCCGTGGCACTCGTGGTGCTCGTGGAGAGCATCCGCTTCTGGGTCGCCGCCCACAAGGTCGGCGCACCCGCCGTACACGACGAAGGAGAACCCGCATGATCGGCCTCGTGCTGGCGGCCGGCGCCGGACGCCGTCTGCGCCCCTACACCGACACCCTGCCCAAGGCACTGGTCCCGGTCGGCCCCGAGGGTGCGGAGGACAGCATCACGGTGCTGGACCTGACGCTGGCGAACTTCGCCGAGGTCGGCCTGACCGAGGTCGGGATCATCGTCGGCTACCGCAAGGAAGCCGTGTACGACCGCAAGGAGGCGCTGGAGCAGAAGTACGGCGTCAAGCTCACCCTCATCGACAACGACAAGGCCGAGGAGTGGAACAACGCCTACTCCCTGTGGTGCGGCCGTGACGCCCTCAAGGACGGCGTGATCCTCGCCAACGGCGACACCGTGCACCCGGTCTCCGTCGAGAAGACGCTGCTCGCCGCCCGCGGCGACGGCAAGAAGATCATCCTCGCCCTCGACACGGTGAAGAACCTCGCCGAGGAGGAGATGAAGGTCGTCGTCGACCCCGACAAGGGCGTCCAGCGCATCACCAAGCTGATGGACCCGGCCGAGGCGACCGGCGAGTACATCGGCGTCACCCTCATCGAGGGCGATGCCGCCGGCGACCTGGCCGACGCGCTGAAGACCACCTTCGAGCGCGACCCGCAGCTGTACTACGAGGACGGCTACCAGGAGCTGGTCAACCGCGGTTTCAAGATCGACGTGGCGCCGATCGGCGACCTCAAGTGGGTCGAGATCGACAATCACGACGACCTCGCCAAGGGTCGGGAGATCGCGTGCCAGTACTGACGAGGCTCATCCCGTCGCCGGTCGTCGTGGACATCCGCGCGGGTGCCCTCGACGACCTGGGAGCCGTGCTCGCCGACGAGCGCATCTCCCACTCGGGCAAGCTCGCCGTCGCCGTCAGCGGCGGTTCCGGCGCCCGGCTGCGTGAGCGCGTCACTCCCTCCCTGCCCGGCGCCGACTGGTTCGAGGTCGGCGGCGGCACCCTGGACGACGCGATCAACCTGGCCGGCGCCATGAAGGGCGGCCACTACGACGCGGTCGTGGGCCTCGGCGGCGGCAAGATCATCGACTGTGCCAAGTTCGCCGCGGCGCGCATCGGCCTCCCGCTGGTCGCCGTGCCCACGAACCTCGCGCACGACGGTCTGTGCTCGCCGGTCGCCACCCTGGACAACGACGCCGGCCGCGGCTCCTACGGCGTGCCGAACCCGATCGCGGTCGTCATCGACCTGGACGTCATCCGCGCGGCGCCGGCCCGCTTCGTGCGCGCCGGCATCGGTGACGCCGTCTCCAACGTCTCCGCGATCGCGGACTGGGAGCTGGCGAACCGGGTCAAGGGCGAGCGGATCGACGGCCTGGCCGCCGCCATGGCCCGCCAGGCGGGCGAGGCCGTGCTCCGGCACCCGGGCGGCATCGGGGACAACGAGTTCCTCCAGGTGCTGGCCGAGGCGCTGGTGCTCAGCGGCATCGCCATGTCGGTGTCGGGCGACTCGCGGCCGTCCTCGGGCGCCTGCCACGAGATCAACCACGCCCTCGACCTGCTCTTCCCCACCCGCGCGGCCGCCCACGGCGAGCAGTGCGGACTGGGCGCGGCCTTCGCGATGTACCTGCGCGGGGCCCACGAGGAGTCCGCCCACATGGCCGAGGTGCTGCGCCGGCACGGGCTGCCGGTGCTCCCGGAGGAGATCGGCTTCACACCCCAGGAGTTCTTCCGGGCCGTGGAGTACGCACCCCATACCCGGCCCGGCCGCTACACGATCCTCGAGCACCTCGACCTGAAAACCGACCAGATCAAGGACCTGTACGCCGACTATGTCAAGGCCATCGGTAGCTGAACTACGTCCGGTCGTCCATCCCGCGGGGGTCAAGGACCGGCGCAGCGGTGAGCACTGGGCGGGACGCCTCTACATGCGCGAGGTCTCGCTGCGGATCGACCGCTACCTGGTGAACACCAGGATCACGCCCAACCAGCTCACGTACCTGATGACCGTCTGCGGCGTGCTCGCGGCCCCGGCCCTGCTGGTGCCGGGGATCACGGGCGCCGTGCTCGGCGTCGTCGCGGTCCAGCTCTACCTGCTGCTGGACTGCGTCGACGGCGAGATCGCCCGCTGGCGCAAGCAGTACTCGCTCGCCGGCGTCTACCTGGACCGGGTCGGCGCCTACCTGACCGACGCCGCGGTCCTGGTCGGCCTCGGCCTGCGCGCCGCCGACGTCTTCGGCACCGGGCGGATCGACTGGCTGTGGGCCTTCCTCGGCACCCTGGCCGCGCTCGGCGCCATCCTGATCAAGGCAGAGACCGACCTCGTCGGCGTGGCACGGCACCAGACCGGCAAGGCGCCGGTGGCGGAGGCCGCCTCCGAGCCGCGCTCATCCGGCATGGCGCTGGCCCGACGGGCCGCCGGGGCGCTCAAGTTCCACCGGCTGATCCTCGGCATCGAGGCGTCCCTGCTGATCCTCGTCCTCGCGATCGTCGACCAGAGCCGCGGCGACCTCTTCTTCACCCGCCTCGGCACCGCCGTACTCGCCGGCATCGCGCTGCTGCAGACCCTGCTGCACCTGGTGTCCATCCTCGCCTCCAGCAGGCTGAAGTGAGCGCGCCCATGAAGGTCGGTGCCGTGATCATCACGATGGGCAACCGTCCCGAGGAACTGCGGGCCCTGATCGACTCGGTCGCCAAGCAGGACGGCGACCCGGTCCAGGTCGTCGTCGTCGGCAACGGCTCGCCCGTCCCGGAGGTGCCGGACGGCGTGCGCACCGTCGAGCTGCCCGAGAACCTGGGCATCCCCGGCGGCCGCAACGTCGGCATCGAGGCCTTCGGACCGGGCGGGAGCGATGTCGACGTCCTGCTCTTCCTCGACGACGACGGCCTGCTCGCCCGCACCGACACCGCCGAGCTGTGCCGTGAGGCCTTCGCGGCCGACGACAAGCTGGGCATCATCAGCTTCCGCATCGCCGACCCGGACACCGGTGAGACCCAGCGGCGGCACGTCCCCCGGCTGCGCGCCTCCGACCCGATGCGCTCCTCCCGGGTGACCACCTTCCTCGGCGGCGCCAACGCCGTGCGCACCCGTGTCCTCACCCAGGTCGGCGGCCTCCCGGACGCGTTCTTCTACGCCCACGAGGAGACCGACCTGGCCTGGCGGGCGCTCGACGCGGGCTGGATGATCGACTACCGGTCCGACATGGTGCTCAACCACCCCACGACCGCCCCCTCCCGGCACGCGGTCTACCACCGCATGGTCGCCCGCAATCGCGTGTGGCTCGCCCGCCGCAACCTGCCCGCGCTCCTGGTCCCGGTCTACCTGGGCGTCTGGATGCTGCTCACGCTGCTGCGCCGCCCCTCGCGACCTGCGCTGAAGGCCTGGTTCGGCGGTTTCCGGGAGGGCTGGGCGACCCCGTGCGGTCCCCGTCGGCCCATGCGGTGGCGTACGGTGTGGCGCCTGACCCGGCTGGGCCGCCCTCCGGTGATCTGACAAGCTCGTACCCGAGAGCGTTCCGGCTCCGACCGGGGCCAACAGGTCCGTGCCAGGCCCGCGCGGCCGAGCATTCCGAAGACGAAAGTATCCACCAGTGAGTGAGACAACGCACGACGGCACGGTCGCCATGACCAAGCCCGTGGCGCCCGACGAGGGCCTCCCACCGGCCCGGCTCGCCGCCAAGTACGGGCTGTCCGTGAGCGGTGCCCGGCCGTCCCTCGTGGAGTACGTCCGTCAGCTCTGGGGCCGGCGGCACTTCATCCTCGCCTTCTCCCAGGCGAAGCTGACCGCCCAGTACAGCCAGGCCAAGCTCGGCCAGCTGTGGCAGGTGGCCACTCCGCTGCTCAACGCGCTCGTCTACTTCCTGATCTTCGGCCTGATCCTGGACGCGGGCAGGGGCATGCCGAAGGACGTGTACATCCCGTTCCTGGTGACGGGTGTGTTCGTCTTCACCTTCACCCAGTCCTCGGCCATGGCGGGCGTCCGCGCGATCTCCGGCAACCTCGGCCTGGTGCGCGCGCTGCACTTCCCGCGCGCCTCGCTGCCGATCTCGTTCGCGCTCCAGCAGCTCCAGCAGCTGCTTGCCTCGATGATCGTGCTGTTCGCCGTGGTGATCGGGTTCGGCAGCTACCCGAAGCTGTCCTGGCTGCTGGTGGTGCCGACGCTCGTCCTGCAGTTCCTCTTCAACGTGGGCCTGGCGCTGATCGTGGCGCGCATGGGGGCCAAGACCCCGGACCTCGCCCAGCTGATGCCGTTCATCATGCGGACCTGGATGTACGCCTCGGGCGTCATGTTCTCCATCCCGATCATGCTGGAGGAGCACCCGGCCTGGATCTCGGACGTCCTCCAGTGGAATCCGGCCGCGATCTACATGGACCTGATGCGCTTCGCGCTCATCGACGGGTACGGCTCCGAGAACCTGCCGTCGCACGTCTGGGCGGTCGGGCTCGGCTGGGCCGTGATCCTCGCCGTGGGCGGCTTCGTGTACTTCTGGAAGGCGGAGGAGAGGTACGGCCGTGGCTGAGCAGCAGCAGGGCGAGCGGGTGCCGACGGTCATCGCGGACGAGCTGCACATCGTCTACCGGGTCAACGGCGCCAAGACCGGCAAGGGCAGCGCCACGGCCGCCCTGAGCAGGATCATCAAGCGGGGCTCCGACGACGCGGCGCGGGGTGTGCGCAAGGTGCACGCCGTGCGGGGCGTCTCCTTCACCGCCTACCGGGGCGAGGCCATCGGTCTCATCGGTTCCAACGGCTCCGGCAAGTCGACGCTGCTGCGGGCCATCGCCGGCCTGCTGCCCGCCGAGCGCGGCAAGGTCTACACCGACGGCCAGCCCTCGCTGCTCGGCGTGAACGCGGCCCTGATGAACGACCTGACCGGCGAGCGGAACGTCATCCTGGGCGGCCTGGCCATGGGCATGACCCGCGAGCAGATCAAGGAGCGCTACCAGGACATCGTCGACTTCTCCGGGATCAACGAGAAGGGCGATTTCATCACCCTGCCGATGCGCACCTACTCGTCCGGCATGTCCGCCCGGCTGCGCTTCTCCATCGCCGCCGCCAAGGACCACGACGTCCTGATGATCGACGAGGCGCTGGCGACCGGGGACCGCAAGTTCCAGACCCGCTCCGAGGAGCGGATCCGGGAGCTGAAGAAGGAGGCGGGCACCGTCTTCCTCGTCAGCCACAACAACAAGTCCATCCGGGACACCTGCAACCGTGTCCTGTGGCTGGAGCGCGGCGAACTGCGCATGGACGGCCCGACGGACGAGGTGCTCAAGGAGTACGAGAAGTTCACGGGCAAGTAGGCCGACACGCCGGGCCCCGCCGTGTTCCGGCGGGGCCCGCGCGCGTGCAAAGGAACCGTCAACTCCTGGTGTTCTCGGGAATCTTGAAGTGAATCGGTGTGTTGTTGTGATGCGCCGAGCACCCCGGGGGGAGTCCGTGAGTTGTACAACGTAAGCTGGACCGGTCCTGAATCGCGGCACATGGGGCGATAATGCCCGACACCCTCCACCGGGCCTGCCCGCGGGCGGCCGGGCGGCGTGTCCGAAATAGTGTGTATTGGGTCGGCAGTGTAGAACGGGAGATGTGACGGCAATGGCTACGGAAACTCCCCGGCTCCCCGAAGCGTGCGCCGTCGACGCGGAGCGCGGCACCCTGGCCAAGGCCGCCGGCGAGAACTTCCCCGTGGCCCCCTTCTTCCTGCCGCGCGACTGGCGCACCGACCTCATGGCCGTGTACGGCTTCGCCCGCCTCGTCGACGACATCGGCGACGGCGACCTCGCGCCGGGCGGCGCCGACGCCCGTCTCCTCGGCGTCCCCGACGACCGCGCCGACGACCGCGTGCTGATGCTGGACGCCTTCGAGGAGGACCTGCACCGGGTCTTCGACGGCACCCCCCGCCACCCGCTGCTGCGCCGCCTGCGGCCCACCGTCCGCCGCCGCTCGCTGACCCCCGCGCCCTTCCTCGGCCTGATCGCCGCCAACCGTCAGGACCAGCTCGTACGGCGGTACGAGACCTACGACGACCTCCTCGCCTACTGCGAGCTGTCCGCCAACCCGGTCGGCCACCTCGTCCTCGCCGTCACCGGCACCGCCACGCCCGAGCGGATCCGCCGCTCCGACGCCGTCTGCACCGCCCTGCAGATCGTCGAGCACCTCCAGGACGTCGCCGAGGACCTCGGCCGGGACCGGATCTACCTGCCCGCCGAGGACATGAAGCGCTTCCGCGTCCAGGAGGCGGACCTCGCCGCGCCCACCGCCAACGCGTCGGTGCGCGCCCTGCTCGCGTACGAGGCCCGGCGCGCCCACGACCTGCTGGACGAGGGCGCCCCCCTGGTCGGCAGCGTCCACGGCAGGCTGCGTCTGCTGCTCGCGGGATTCGTGGCGGGGGGCAGGGCCGCCCTGCGGGCGATCGCCGACGCGGATCACGACGTACTTCCCGGCCCGCCCAAGCCCGGCAAGCTCCGGTTGCTGCGCGAGGCGGGCCTGGCCCTGCGAGGAGAGGGGTGATCGGGACCGTGGACCCGTCACCGAACATGCCGGCGCCGGTGCTCGCCGCCTACAGCTACTGCGAGGCCGTCACCGGTCAGCAGGCACGCAACTTCGCCTACGGCATCCGGCTGCTGCCCACGCCGAAGCGACGGGCCATGTCGGCGCTGTACGCGTTCTCGCGCCGCGTCGACGACATCGGCGACGGCGCGCTGGCGGACGACGTCAAGGTCGCCCGGCTGGACGAGACCCGGTCGGTGCTCGCCCGGATCCACGACGGCGCGGTCGACGAGGACGACACCGACCCGGTCGCCGTCGCCCTCGCCCACGCCGCGCGGGACTTCCCGATCCCGCTCGGCGGCCTCGACGAACTGATCGACGGCGTCCAGATGGACGTACGCGGCGAGACCTACGAGACCTGGGACGACCTGCGGACCTACTGCCGCTGTGTCGCGGGCGCCATCGGACGCCTCTCCCTGGGCGTGTTCGGCACCGAACCGGGGGCGCACGGAGCCGACCGCGCGCCCGAGTACGCCGACACGCTCGGCCTCGCGCTCCAGCTCACCAACATCCTGCGGGACGTCCGCGAGGACGCCGAGGGCGGACGCACCTACCTGCCCGCCGACGACCTCGCCAAGTTCGGCTGCTCGGCCGGGTTCAACGGGCCGACGCCCCCCGCGGGCTCCGACTTCACGGGCCTCGTGCACTTCGAGGTGCGCCGGGCCCGCGCCCTGTTCGCCGAGGGCTACCGGCTGCTCCCCATGCTCGACCGGCGCAGCGGGGCCTGCGTGGCCGCCATGGCCGGCATCTACCGCCGGCTCCTCGACCGCATCGAGCGCGACCCGGAGGCCGTGCTGCGCGGACGCGTCTCGCTGCCCGGCCGCGAGAAGGCGTACGTCGCCGTGCGCGGCCTGTCCGGACTGGACACCCGGCACGTCACCCGCCGGACCGTCAGGAGGCGCGCCTGATGGACACACCCGGCACACGCGACACGCCGGCCCCGGACCGGACCACCGCGGCGTACCGGTGGGCAACCCTCCGGTGGCGGTCGGCGTCCCTGACTGAGACGGTCGGCCGTACGCCGTTCAAACACCACGGCGACCGGACACGGAAGGGCGCACGATGACGCACGCCAACGGCACGCGTGACGGGGGGCAGGTCGCGGACGTCACCGCCCTCCGTCCCGGCGCGCACGCCGTGGTGGTCGGCGGCGGCCTCGCCGGGGTGACCTCCGCGCTCGCTCTCGCCGACGCCGGCGTGCGCGTCACCCTGCTCGAAGGCCGGCCCCGCCTGGGCGGGCTCGCCTTCTCCTTCCGGCGCGGCGACCTCACCGTCGACAACGGCCAGCACGTCTACCTGCGCTGCTGCACCGCCTACCGCTGGTTCCTCGACCGCATCGGCGGCTCCGCGCTCGCTCCGGTGCAGGACCGCCTCGACGTGCCCGTCCTCGACGTGGCGCGGCCGGAGGGGCGCCGGCTCGGCAGACTGCGCCGCGACGGGCTGCCCGTCCCCCTGCACCTGGGGCGCAGCCTCGCCACGTACCCCCATCTCTCGCTCGCCGAGCGCGCCGCGGTCGGGCGGGCCGCGCTCGCGCTCAAGGGGCTCGACCTCGCCGATCCTGCCCTGGACGCCCAGGACTTCGGCAGCTGGCTGGCCGCGCACGGTCAGTCGGCGCGGGCCGTCGAGGCCCTGTGGGACCTGGTCGGGGTCGCCACCCTCAACGCGGTCGCGGGCGACGCCTCGCTGGGGCTCGCCGCGATGGTGTTCAAGACCGGTCTGCTGTCCGACCCGGGCGCGGCCGACATCGGCTGGGCCCGCGTCCCGCTGGGTGAACTGCACGACCGGCTGGCCCGCAGGGCGCTCGACGCCGCGGGCGTGCGCACCGAGGTCCGTACCCGCGTCACCTCCCTCCGGGCGATGGAGAACGGCGGCTGGAGCGTTCAGGTTCCCGACGAGACGCTCGACGCCGACGCGGTCGTCCTCGCCGTGCCGCAGCGCGAGGCGCACGACCTGCTGCCGGACGGCGCCCTCGACGCCCCGGAGAACCTGCTGGAGATCGGCACCGCGCCGATCCTCAACATCCACGTGATCTACGACCGCAAGGTGCTCGCCACGCCGTTCCTCACGGCGCTCGGCACCCCGGTGCAGTGGGTGTTCGACCGTACCGAGGCCTCCGGGCTGAAGGAGGGTCAGTACCTGGCGCTGTCGCAGTCGACGGCGCAGGACGAGATCGACGAGCCCGTGGCCACGTTGCGCGGGCGGTACCTGCCCGAACTGGAGCGGCTGCTGCCGCGCAGCCGCGGTGCCGAGGTGAAGGACTTCTTCGTGACCAGGGAGCGCACCGCCACGTTCGCCCCCGCCCCCGGCGTCGGCCGCCTCCGGCCCGGCGCCCGCACCAAGGCACCCGGCCTCTACCTGGCCGGAGCGTGGACCGCCACCGGGTGGCCCGCGACCATGGAGAGTGCGGTTCGCAGCGGTGTCGGAGCGGCGGGCGCCGCTCTCGGCGCCCTGGGCCGGTCCCGCGGACTCCTTCCCGACTTCTTCGAGGAGGCGGCATGAGAGCCGACCCGCGCGGGGCCGACTCCCGCACTCCCGGTACCGCAACTGGAGGAAAGACTGTGCCCACCGCGCCCCCCGGCCCGAAGGCCGCTCCGAGGACCACGGTGGACGTGACCGCGCTGCTGGAGCGCGGCCGGACCCTGGCCACGCCGGTCCTGCGGGCGGCCGTCGACCGCCTCGCGCCTCCCATGGACACCGTCGCCGCCTACCACTTCGGCTGGATCGACGCCCAGGGCAACCCCGCGGACGGCGACGGCGGCAAGGCCGTACGCCCCGCGCTCGCCGTGCTCTCCGCCGAGGTCACCGGCGCCGCGCCCGAGGTCGGCGTGCCGGGCGCGGTGGCCGTGGAGCTGGTGCACAACTTCTCCCTGCTGCACGACGACCTGATGGACGGCGACGAGCAGCGCCGCCACCGCGACACCGTCTGGAAGGTGCACGGCCCCGCCCAGGCCATCCTGGTCGGCGACGCCCTCTTCGCCCTCGCCAACGAGGTGCTGCTCGAACTGGGCACCGTCGAGGCCGGCCGCGCCACCCGCCGCCTCACCAGCGCCACCCGCGCCCTGATCGACGGCCAGGCCCAGGACATCTCCTACGAGCACCGCGACCGCGTCAGCGTCGAGGAGTGCCTGGAGATGGAGGGCAACAAGACCGGGGCCCTGCTCGCCTCCGCCAGCTCCATCGGCGCGGTGCTCGGCGGCGCCGACGAGCGCACCGCCGACACCCTGGAGAAGTACGGCTACCACCTGGGCCTCGCCTTCCAGGCCGTCGACGACCTGCTCGGCATCTGGGGCGACCCGGGGGCGACCGGCAAGCAGACCTGGAGCGACCTGCGCCAGCGCAAGAAGTCCCTCCCGGTCGTCGCCGCCCTCGCCGCGGGCGGCCCGGCCTCCGAACGGCTCGGCGAGATCCTCGCGGCCGACGCCGAGGCCAGTGACTTCGCGAACTTCTCCGAGGAGGAGTTCGCGGCCCGCGCCGCCCTCATCGAGGAGGCGGGCGGGCGCGAGTGGACCGCCGACGAGGCGCGCCGCCAGCACACCATCGCCATCGAAGCCCTCGACGCCGTCGACATGCCCGAGCGGGTGCGGGACAGGTTCGCGGCGCTCGCCGACTTCGTCGTCGTACGAAAGAGATGATCACTATCGGTCGAATAGCCCTCGCGTAGTCGCCGGCCGGTGTCCTCGACGGACAGGCACCGGCCGACGGCGGACCCAAGCAGAGCACCGTATGCACACTGCACGAAGGGGAAGCCATGACAGCGACGACCGACGGAAGCACCGGGGCGGCCCTGAAGCCCCTCGCGCCCTCGGCCAGCGAAACCGACATCACCGTCCCCGCCGCGGCGGCCGGGGTACCAGAAGCCGCCGCCCGCGCCGTCCGGCGCGCCACGGACTTCCTGCTCTCCCGGCAGGACGCCCAGGGCTGGTGGAAGGGCGACCTCGAAACCAACGTCACGATGGACGCCGAGGACCTGCTGCTGCGTCAGTTCCTCGGCATCCAGGACGAGGAGACCACCCGCGCCGCCGCCCTGTTCGTCCGCGGCGAGCAGCGCGAGGACGGCGCGTGGGCCACCTTCTACGGCGGCCCCGGCGACCTGTCCGCCACCATCGAGGCCTACGTCGCCCTCCGCCTGGCCGGCGACGCCCCCGACGCGCCGCACATGGCTAAGGCGTCGGAGTGGGTCCGCGGCCGCGGCGGCATCGCGGCCTCCCGCGTCTTCACCC
The DNA here is from genome assembly GCF_003947455.1 of Streptomyces sp. WAC 04229. Lineage (GTDB taxonomy): Bacteria > Actinomycetota > Actinomycetes > Streptomycetales > Streptomycetaceae > Streptomyces. Next base: position 113,998 of record NZ_QHJH01000005.1, read on the forward strand.
GGATCTGGCTCGCCCTGTTCGGCTGGTGGAAGTGGGACGACCTGCCGGAGCTCCCGCCGGAACTCATCTACTTCCCCACCTGGGTACCGCTCAACATCTACGACTTCGGCTGCTGGGCCCGGCAGACCATCGTGCCGCTCACGATCGTCTCGGCGAAGCGGCCGGTACGCCCCGCCCCCTTCCCGCTGGACGAACTGCACACCGACCCCGCCCTGCCCAACCCTCTCCCG
>NZ_QHJH01000060.1 GCF_003947455.1 Streptomyces sp. WAC 04229
GGGCAAGAGGCTGGTACAGACCAGAATGGTTGGCCGGTCGGCGGTGACGGGGGACTTGCGGGGCAGCCAGGTGCCCGAGGTGTCCTGACCCGCCGTCGGCGGGTCATGTCGGACATGATCCGTCACGAGGTGTACTCCGTTGCCCGACAGCTCAGTTCGGCCCACACCGTCTTCCGCGGAAAGCGCCCCTCCACGACCCCCCACCGGTGTGCCAGCGCCTCGACGAGCAGCAGGCCGCGCCCCGACTCGGCGTCCGGGGCGGGCGCCTGCGGGCAGGGCAGCCGCTCGCCCCGGGTGTCGGTGACCTCGATGCGCAGGAAGTCGCCGACGACGTACAGCGTGAGCCGGAAATCGCGCCCGGGGACGCGACCGTGTTCCGCCGCGTTGGCCGCCAGCTCGGCGACGAGCTGGCGTGCGGGGTCCTGGGGCAGGCCCCAGCTCCGGAGCTGCTCGGCCGCGAGCAGCCGGGCGAGACGCGCTCCGCGCGGCGTGGGGGAGAGCTGCACGCTGAAGTTGCGTACGGGTGTCGTGAGTTCGGCGGATTTCTGGTTCACGTCACTCAGCGTGGTGGCGCGTGCGTACGGTGAGAAGTGACTCAGCGGGTACGTACAGTCACTGTCCGGTGGTTGTCCACCGCTGTCGGGGCTGTCGGGGCCGGGCGCACGGGTAGGGCGCTGAGGGCAACACGGCCAGCACGACGAAGGGGCGCGGGATGACGGTCGAGACGGGCGAGCAGGGCGAGACAGGCTGGGAGGTGGACCCCGACGACGAGTGGGGCGTCGCCGTCATCGCCACGGTGGGGCGCCAGCTGAAGCTCCGCCGCGAGGCGGTGGGGATGCGGGCCGCCGAGTTCGGGGAGGCGGTCGGGTACGGGGAGGACCTGGTCTACAAGGTCGAGGGCGGCAAGCGGATTCCCCGGCAGGAGTACCTGGACAGGGCGGACGCGGTGCTGGACGCGGGTGGGTTGATCGCGGCGGCGTGGGAGGACGTGAAGAGGGTCCGGTATCCGAAGAGGGTGCGGGAACTGGGGAAGTTGGAGGGGAAGGCGGTTGAGATCGGGCTGTACGAGTGCCATGTCATTCCCGGGTTGTTGCAGACCAGGGAGCACGCGCGTGCCGTGATCGGCGCCGCGCAGCCGCCGTACTCGCCCGACGACGTGGAACGCATGGTGGCTGCTCGGCTGGCCCGGCAGTCAGTGTTCGAACGCTCACCCGCTCCGGCGCTCAGTTTCGTCCTGGAAGAGGGTCCGCTGCGACGCCCCATCGGCGGCACAATGGTCTGGCGTGAGCAGCTCGAACGCCTGCTGGAGGTGGGCCGGTTGCACAACGTCGTTCTCCAGGTGATGCCGACGGATTGTGACACCCATTCCGGACTGGACGGACGGATCGAGTTGCTGAAGTTCCCCGACGGCACGGCGGTGGGGCGCTCCGACGGCGCATTCAACAGCCGGGCGCTCACTGAGCCCAGGCACCTGCGCATCCTTGAGCTGCGATATGGCACCATCCGGGCTCAGGCGCTCTCACCGGGGGAGTCGCTGGCCTTCATCGAGCAACTGCTGGGAGAAACATGATCCGCAAGGCCGAACTGGCGTGGTTCAAGAGCAGCTACAGCGGCGGCAACGACGGCAACTCCTGCGTCGAGATCGCGAAGACCCCCGGCACGATCCACGTCCGCGACTCCAAGCACGTAGAAGAGGGCCCCCGCCTGGCGCTCACCCCGACCGCCTGGTCGGCCTTCCTGCCGTACGCGTCACAGGACTGACCCCGGACGGCGCGACCTCCTGCGTCCCGACCACCGCCAGCAGCTCCAGCAGCCCCGCGCTCTCCGTGCCCACCGCCGGTGTGAACCAGAGCAGCCGCTGACGCCCGTCCTCGCTGAACAGGTTGAGGCAGTTGACCTCGATCAGGCCCAGCGTGGGGTGGCGGAGCCGTTTGCGGTCGTCGCGCCGGAAGGCGACGTCGTGGTCGGCCCACAGCGCGGCGAACTCGGGGGAGACGTCGAGCAGCGTACGGATCATCGTGCCGGCCTCCGGATCCCGCGTGTCCCTGCGCGCGGCGGCGGCCCGCAGGTCGGCGACGAAGGCGCGGGACTGGCTCTCGTGGTCGGCCTCGGGATACAGCTCCCGCGCCGCCGGCTCGGTGAACCAGCGGTGCACGAAGCTGGCCCTCGGCCCCCGCAGCCCGGTCTGGTCCCCGAGCAGCGCCACGGCCAGCGGATTCTGTACGAGGGTGACGTGCAGGTCGGTGATCACCTGGGCCGGGGTCGAGGTCATCCGGCCGAGCAGGTCGAGCATGCCCGGGTGGACGTGCGAGGCGGCCCCGCCCTGCACGGGCACCGGCCGGTCGGCGAGCCGGTAGACGTAGTCCCGCTCGTCGGCGGAGAGCCGCAGCGCCCGCGCCAGCGCGGCGATCATCTGCTCCGACGGCTGGGACCCGGCACCCCGCTCCAGCTCGTTGTAGTAGTCCACCGACGCCCCGGCGAGCTGGGCGACCTCCTCGCGCCGCAGCCCCGGCACCCGGCGGCGCGGCCCCGACGGGAGCCCCACGTCGGCCGGCCGGATGCGCTCGCGCCGGGATCGGAGGAAGGCCCCCAGCTCGGTGTACTTCACAGCGCCCATGCACCCATTCTGCGCCCGGCCGGGTCGGCCACCCAGGGGATGACATCCCCTGGTTGCGTGGGCCGGGGCGGCGCAGGGTGAAGGCATGACCGACATGACACCGAGCACACAGCCGAACCAGCACGACCCCGCCACCGCCGGCCCTCGGGTCGCCGTCGTCACCGGCGGATCCCGTGGCATCGGCCGGGCCGTCTCCCAGAAGCTCGCCCGGGACGGCCTGGCCGTCGTCGTGAACTACGCACGCGACGCGGCGTCCGCCGAGGAGACGGTCGCGGCGATCACCGGAGCCGGCGGCCGGGCGGTCGCCGTACAGGCCGACGTGGCGGACGAGGAGGCGGTCGCCGCGCTGTTCGACCGGGCGGAGCGGGAGTACGGCGGCGTGGACGTGGCCGTGAACGCCGCCGGGCGGATGACCCTGTCGACCGTCGCCGACCTGGACCTGGCGGCCCTCGACGCCATGCACCGCACCAACATCCGCGGCACCTTCGTCGTCGCCCAGCAGGCCGCCCGGCGGCTGCGCGCGGGCGGCTCGCTGGTGACCTTCTCGACCTCCGTGGTCGGCACGCAGTTCCCCGAGTACGGGGCGTACGTGGCGAGCAAGGCGGCGGTGGAGGGGATGACGCTGATCCTGGCGCGGGAGCTGCGCGGCCGGGACGTCACCGTGAACGCGGTTGCGCCCGGCCCGACGGCGACCGATCTCTTCCTGGACGGCAAGACCCCCGAGCAGATCGACCACCTCGCGAAGGTCCCCCCGCTGGAGCGGCTGGGCAGCCCCGAGGACATCGCCGAGGTGGTCGCCTTCCTGGGCAGCCCGGCGGGCCATTGGGTGAACGGCCAGGTTCTGCGCGCCAACGGAGGGCTGGTCTGAGATGCCCTTCGCCGAGTTCAAGGTCCCCGCGGGCACTCTCACGGCGGCCGACAAGAAGAAGCTGATCGAGCGCACCACGGACCTCTACGCGGAGATATACGGGGAACGCGCCCGCCCCACCACCGTCGTCCTCGTCGAGGAGGTCCCGGACGGCGGCTGGGGCGTCGCCGGGAACGTCCTCACGGCGGCGATGCTGGGCACGGGCACGGGCACGGACGCCGGGGGCGGCGGCGGGGCGTGACGGCCGGGGAGGGCTTCGTCTCATACCGTGGCCGGGTGCTGGCCAGGACGTTTACCCGCACGTAACACTGACCCGGAACGGTGCCACCGATAACAGAGAGGTCCACGTGACGACGACGCGACCCGACACGAAGACCACGCTTGCCCGCCTCCTCACGGAGATCGAGCACCGCAACCCGGCCCAGCCCGAGTTCCACCAGGCGGCCCGCGAGGTCCTGGAGACGCTCGCGCCGGTACTCGAGGCACGCCCCGAGTACGCCGAGCCGGGCCTGGTGGAGCGGCTGGTGGAGCCGGAGCGCCAGATCGTCTTCCGGGTCCCGTGGCAGGACGACCGGGGCCGGGTGCACGTGAACCGGGGCTTCCGCGTCGAGTTCAACAGCGCGCTGGGCCCGTACAAGGGCGGCCTGCGCTTCCACCCCTCGGTGAACCTGGGCGTCATCAAGTTCCTGGGCTTCGAGCAGATCTTCAAGAACGCCCTGACCGGCCTGGGCATCGGCGGTGGCAAGGGCGGCAGCGACTTCGACCCGCGCGGGCGCAGCGACGCGGAGGTCATGCGGTTCTGCCAGTCGTTCATGACCGAGCTGTACCGGCACATCGGCGAGCACACCGACGTGCCGGCCGGCGACATCGGCGTGGGCGGCCGCGAGATCGGCTACCTCTTCGGCCAGTACCGCCGCATCACCAACCGCTGGGAAGCCGGCGTCCTCACCGGCAAGGGCGCGGGCTGGGGCGGCTCCCTGATCCGCCCGGAGGCGACCGGCTACGGCAACGTCCTCTTCGCGGCGGCGATGCTGCGGGAGCGCGGCGAGGACCTGGAGGGCCAGACGACCGTGGTGTCCGGCTCGGGCAACGTCGCGATCTACACCATCGAGAAGCTGACCGCCCTGGGCGCGAACCCGGTCACCTGCTCGGACTCGTCGGGCTACGTCGTCGACGAGAAGGGCATCGACGTGGACCTGCTCAAGCAGGTCAAGGAGGTCGAACGCGGCCGCGTCGACACGTACGCCGAACGCCGCGGCGCGTCCGCCCGCTTCGTCCCCGGCGGCAGCGTCTGGGAGGTCCCGGCGGACGTCGCCCTGCCGTCGGCCACGCAGAACGAACTCGACGCCGAGGGCGCGACGGCTCTGATCCGCAACGGCGTGAAGGCGGTCTCGGAGGGCGCCAACATGCCGACCACCCCGGACGCCGTCCACCTCCTCCAGTCCGCCGGCGTCGCCTTCGGCCCCGGCAAGGCGGCCAACGCGGGCGGCGTCGCGGTCAGCGCCCTGGAAATGGCGCAGAACCACGCCCGTACGTCCTGGCAGGCGGCACGGGTCGAGGAGGAACTGGCGGGCATCATGACCGACATCCACACCACCTGTCACGAGACCGCCACCCGCTACGGAGCCCCCGGCGACTACGTCACCGGCGCCAACATCGCGGGCTTCGAACGGGTGGCGGACGCGATGCTGGCGCAGGGCGTCATCTGAGGAAATTGCCGCGCTTATATCTGTACCCGCGGCAGGAGGATTCCGCGGAACGAGCCGACAGTTTCCTTACCCCAGCGAACAGAGTGGAATTACTCGAACCGCATGGGTCACCGAAGCGTGCTACTGTCCATATCAGTTGCAGTTGTGGTTCCCGAATTCGAAGACCTCCCCGACCGGCCACTGTGCCGTCGGACGTGCTTTTTGGTACCGGTTTTTTCCGGCGGGGTAATCATCGCGGCGACACGGCGTTCGTACAGTGCGTACGCCGGTGCACTGCCCCGAAGGAGAAAAGACATGGCTACTGGCACCGTGAAGTGGTTCAACGCGGAAAAGGGCTTCGGCTTCATCGAGCAGGACGGTGGCGGCGCGGACGTGTTCGCCCACTACTCGAACATCGCCGCCCAGGGCTTCCGTGAGCTGCTCGAAGGCCAGAAGGTGAGCTTCGACATCGCGCAGGGCCAGAAGGGCCCGACGGCGGAGAACATCGTCCTCGCCTGAGGCCGGCGCGCGCCCTCGGGCGCACATTTTGCAGCTGGGGCCCGCATCCCTCGGGGTGCGGGCCCCAGCTGCGTTCACTTCCGCAGTGACGTCCCCCTGCGCGACGACCGCGAGAGATCCCCGGAATCCCCGGATTCGAGAACGCGGAATTCTGCCTCAACTCGGCCTGTCCTTGCGATTCTCCGTGTGCCCCCGGCGCGGGAATTCCTTGATATGTGCCGCCTAGCATCAAGGAAGGTTCCGCAATGAACCCCACGCGCACGAACGACCGCTTCGCCCGTACTCGGAACAAGAGCGCCGCGCCGAGCCGGAACCGCAACCGGCATGGTGCCCCGCCCCGCGGCGAGTTCGCCCTCCCGGAGACGCTCACCCCGGCACTGCCCCCCCGTGGCGGCCTTCGCCGACCTCGCCATGCCCGCGGAGCTGCTGGCCGCTCTCGGCGCGCAGGGTCTGACCGTGCCGTTCCCGATCCAGGCCGCGACCCTGCCGAACTCCCTCGTCGGCCGCGACGTACTCGGCCGGGGCCGCACCGGCTCCGGCAAGACCCTCGCCTTCGGTCTGGCTCTGCTGGCGGCTACGGCCGGGCGGCGCGCCGACCCCGGGCAGCCGCTCGGCCTGGTCCTCGTCCCCACCCGCGAGCTGGCCCAGCAGGTCACGGACGCGCTCGCGCCGTACGCCCGCTCTGTGGGGCTGCGTCTGGCCACGGTGGTGGGCGGCATGCCGATCGGCAGGCAGGCCGGCGCACTGCGCGGCGGCGCCGAGGTGGTCGTCGCCACCCCCGGACGCCTCAAGGACCTCATCGAGCGCGGCGACTGCCGACTGGACGGGGTCCGCGTCACCGTCCTCGACGAAGCCGACCAGATGGCTGACATGGGCTTCATGCCGCAGGTCACGGCACTGCTCGACCAAGTGCGCCCCGACGGCCAGCGCTTGCTGTTCTCCGCCACGCTCGACCGCAACGTCGATCTGCTCGTTCGCCGCTACCTGAGTGACCCCGTCGTGCACTCCGTCGATCCGTCGGCCGGTGCGGTCACGACGATGGAGCACCACGTGCTCCACGTCCACGGCGCCGACAAGCACGCCGCCACGACCGAGATCGCCGCACGCGACGGCAGGGTGCTCATGTTTCTGGAGACCAAGCACGCGGTCGACCGCCTCACCGAGCACCTCCTGCGCAGCGGGGTGCGGGCCGCGGCCCTGCACGGCGGCAAGACGCAGCCGCAGCGCACCCGTACGCTGACGCAGTTCAAGAACGGCCACGTCACCGTGTTGGTGGCGACCAACGTCGCGGCGCGCGGGATCCACGTCGACCATCTCGACCTCGTCGTCAACGTCGACCCTCCGACCGACCACAAGGACTATCTCCACCGTGGTGGCCGCACCGCTCGCGCCGGTGAGTCCGGCAGTGTCGTGACCCTGGTCACCCCGGGCCAGCGACGGGCCGTCACCCGCCTCATGACGACGGCCGGCATCGTCCCGCAGACCACCAGGGTCCACGCCGGTGCGGAGGCCCTGCACCGCATCACCGGTGCGCAGGCGCCCTCCGGCATCCCTGTCGTCATCACCGCGCCGGCCTCCGAACGCCCCCGGCGCCGGGCCGCCGCAGGCGGTCGACGCCGCACGGGTGCGGTGGCGCGGAGCCGGTCCGCCGTGGTGCCCGCCACCGGGACGGCAGCGGCCTAGAACCGTTCTGACCAGCAAACCGACCCGTCACGCCAGGAGGCACTACTTGACGCTGCTTCAGTCACACCCCTGCCCCGCGAACACCAACGCCGACTGTTGGACGGCCGACGACGCCATGGATGCGGCGGGGCTGCAGGTCTGGGACGACATGACGGTCGAGGTGGCACTCTCCGTCATGAGCGCGGCCCGGACGAACCACCTCGTCGTCTGCGACGAGGACGGCCGGTACACCGACCTGGTCACTCGAACCCGCCTGACCACGGTGCGGAACGGTTCCGCATACACGGACCGGATCCGCCTGCGCGACGTGGTCGACGGGCCCTTCCCGTCGCCGTTCGCCACGGTGGCCCAGGCCGCGCTCTCCGGCTGACCCCCGCCCGGCGCGGTTCAGTGGTCGGAGTAGCTGAAGTCACCCACGGTCCAGGCGCTGACGTCCTCGATCGCCACGCGGTACATACCGCCCGTTTCCGGGATTCCCATCGTGCCCTGGAGGATCCGGGCCACATGGAAGTGCAGGTGCGTGGGTGGCCCGTCCTTCTCCGCGTGACCGTCGAAGACGGCGGAGAAGTCGCGCAGGTCGGCTGAGTCCGTCAGTACTTCCGACACCCGCCGCCTCCAGACCTTCTCGGGGGCCAGGCGACCGGTGATCACAGCACCGTGGGCGACCACGGTCAGGGACATCCGGCTGCTCTGCCCGGACTCCACGAGGGCGGCGATGTCGATGAGCAGCTCGTCAGGCTTCTGCATGAGTACGGATTTTATCCACCGGACCGGCGGTGCGGACCACACGGTGGGATTACCGGGCGGGACGAACGCTTCCCGCCGGCTTCCCGGAGGCGCCGGCGTCGCCCTGCCGCAGCTCGGCGTTGATGCGCTGGGCCTCCTCGAGCTGGTCCTCGAGGATGATGATGCGGCAGGCCGCCTCGATGGCGGTTCCCTGGTCGACCATCTCGCGGGCGCGGGCGGCGATGCGCAGCTGGTACCGGGAGTAGCGGCGATGGCCGCCCTCGGAGCGCAGGGGAGTGATCAACCGGGCTTCGCCGAGGGCCCGCAGGAAGGCGGGTGTGGTGCCGAGCATCTCGGCCGCCCGTCCCATGGTGTACGCGGGGTAGTCGTCGTCGTCGAGCCGGTCGAGCGGTGTGTCTGCGGTCATCTGCACCTCTGCTAGCGGAATGCGTCGAGGGGCCTTGGTGCCGTACGGCACCAAGGCCCCGAGGGATTTGTAACACCATCTGCCGGCCTACTGCACTGCCGGCCTTCTGTTTTCGCTCCGACCCCCGTCGAGGGGCGGGCGGACAAGGGATCGCGGATGCGTGACCGTGGGACCACCTTCCGTTCCGGGGCCTGCGGTACCCGGTGAGAACGTTCTTCACCGGGCGATCCTGATGGCGTCCTCCTCCTTCTCTCTCTGAGTCGTACCTCTTGCCGGTCGTGCGTGCTTCTCACATGCGGGCAGTTCGTGTCTGCCGCGCCTCACTGACTTCTTGGCTACAGGAGGAGACTAACCCCAGACGCTGCCGGATGTCTACAGCGGCCACGACAGATTTTGCTCCAGAAGGGTGAGTGATTATCTGACGCGAGCGTCATCCGGCGCCATCTGCCGCTCCTCCCGGTCGCTCGAACGGTGGCACGATGACGGCACGGATCATCGGACGACGAAGGGGGAGGCCGGTTACGTCATGGCCCGTTACACAGAGGCACTGACCGTCGAGCGAGGCGGGTTCCGGATCAAGGTGCCGGAGTCCTGGTGGGAGTTCGACGTCCGCCCGGAGTCCCGGGACGACTCGATCCGCCGCATGGTCGACGACCGCGTCCGGCTCCACCCGGAGCTGGCCCCGTCCCGCTCCGCGTACGTCACCTTCCTCCAGAAGGCGGCCTCGGACGCGTGGAAGTCGGGCGCCCTGTACTGCGGCTGCATGGCGGAGAGCTTCGGCGGCGACACCCCGATCACGGGCTCGGTGACGGTGTCGTTGATCGGCGGCCGCACGTCGTCCGGCGACCCCCTCCCCACCGACCCGGCCGCCATAGCGGGTCAGCTGGCGGTCAAGGAGGCCAGGAAGCCCGGCGACTCCTGGCGCAAGGTGACCACGGTCGACATCCCCGGCGTCGGCCCCGCGGCCCGCACCCAGGGCATCGAGGACATCCCCGTCCCCGACGACGCCCTGGGCCGCACCGTCCGCGCCGTCCTGATGCAGACCTACATCCCGGTCCCGGGCCAGGAGGGCAAGGTCGCCCTGGTGGCGGGCAGCAGCCAGGTCCTCGACCTGGCGGACTCGTTCTTCGACGTCTTCGACGCGATCGCTTCGTCGTTCCGGTTCACGGCCTGACCCCTCACCCCATGAGACGGCGATGGTCGACGCGCGCCGGTTCCTCGCCGAGTTCGGCGGTCCGGCTGAAAGGACGCGTACGGTTGTGACAGCCGAGCTGGACTGGGAATCGGGCGAAGGTCTCCTCGGTATCGACAACCCCGCCGCATGGGACGCGGCCTACGAACGTGGAGAGCGCCACCTGGGAACCGCGGTCATCGGGTTGGCCTTCAATTGCCCGCTGGAGGAGGCGTCCCCTCGGATCGTCCGGGCGATGCGGTTGCCGGACCTCGCCCAGCGCGGCTTCGCGTACACCGCGGCGGGGACCGCTGCCCGGCTGAACGGCGAGTTGACGCCAGAGTTGTACGCCGCGCTCCGGGCGGCTGGCCCCGGCCGCAGAAGCATCGCCGTGAACGCCGTCGACGACGCCATGACCTTCGTGCCGTTCCGGCAACTGCCGCTGTGGCTGAAGGGATGGAAGATCGCGTCGGGCGTACTGGACAAGCTGGAGACCTGGCGGTTGCAGGCGTCGTACGCGCTCATCGACACACGCGAAGCCCTGCGCCGACGCCGCTCCGGGCCCTGAAGACAGCACTTTCGTCGAACGTCCGTGCCTTGTAAGTTCACGTGTGCATACGGTTGTTGCTGATGCGCGTGGGCTGACGGGGGTTGCGTGATGGTGGGCCACAGGCCGAGTGACTGGCATGTCCTGGACCTGGACAAGGACCCGACGCCCGGTGACCCGCAACGCGTACGCACCCTCGCGAAGACGCTGCACGACTTCGCGGACGACGTGTCCGAGGCGCTGCGTCTGGTCAAGGGCATGGCGGGGGAGACCACGCTCGCGGAGTGGGCGGGCAAGTCGGCGGCGGTCTTCAAGGAGGAGTTCTCCGGCGTCCCGAAGAACCTGAAGAAGCTCGAGAAGTCGTACGGGATGTGCGGCGACGCCCTGGCCGACTTCTGGCCGAAGCTTGAGCGTGCCCAGGCCCTGGCCGACCGGGCCCTGGTCAAGGCGCGGGAGGCCCGTCAGGACCTGTCCTCCGCGCAGTCGAAGCTGTCCTCGGCGGACTCGTGGGTGACGCGGGCTTCGAAGGAGGCGGACAAGTACAAGGACGATCCGACGGGCAGCAAGTCGGACGGGGACAAGCCGGACGAGGCGAAGGTCCGCGCCGCCACCCGTGACGCGCAGCACGCGAAGACGGCGCAGACGAACGCGCAGTCGGCGGTCGATTCGGCGCAGAGTGCGCTGGACGCGGCGAAGAAGATGGCCGAGGACGCGCGCAAGATGCGTGAGGACGCGGCCCGGGACGCGAAGAACAAGATCGACGAGGCGTCGGACGCCGGTATCCAGAACCGTTCGTGGTGGGAGGACGTCGGCGACTGGTTCTCCGACAACTGGGACACGATCGTCGCGGTCTGCAAGGTCGTCGTTGCCGTACTCGGGATCATCGTGATGATCATCGGCGGTCCGATCCTGGGCGCGATCGTGCTGGTCGCGGCCCTCGTGGTCCTGGCGGACACCCTCTACAAATACAGCAAGGGGCAAGCGTCCCTATGGGACGTGGGTCTGGCCGCGCTGGACTGCATACCCGGCATGAAGGGCCTGACCACCCTCGGCGGGCTCGCCAAGGGCCTCAAGGGCGGCATGGCGGCCATGGCGGGGATCAAGGGGGGCATGAAGGGCATGGGCCTGGCGCTGCGCGGGCTGGGCAAGAACGCCCGCGGCATGGTCGCAGACGGCGCGAAGGGCGCCTACAACCGGGTCAAGTCCGTCGTCCGTTCGAAGGGCAGCGACCCCATCGACATGGCCACAGGCGCCATGTATCTGCCGCAGACCGACGTCGAACTACCCGGGTTGCTGCCCCTGGTGTTCACACGCCGCGTCGCCTCCGACTACCGCTGCGGCTGGTGGTTCGGGCCGACCTGGGCCTCCACCATCGACCAGCGCCTCGAGGTCGACGACAAGGGCGTTGTTCTGGTCACCGAGGACGGGCTTCTGCTGGAGTACCCCCACCCCGCGGCCACTGAAGCTCCCGTGATGCCTGTGACCGGACCCCGACAGCCGCTAACCCGGCTGGACGACGGGAGCTACCGGGTCGAAGACCCCTTGACCGGTCACTCTCGCTTTTTCTCTTCTCCAGGAGCGGACCGGGTCGCCCTGATCGCACGCATTACCGACCGGAACCAGAACACCATCACCTTCGACCACGACGCGTACGGCAGCCCCCTCGCCATCCGTCATTCCGCCGGGTACCACGTGAAACTCACGACTACGTCCGGCCGGATCACCGAGATGAGCCTCGCCGGTGCCGACGTGGATGGCTCGGACCTGGTCCTCAAGCGTTATGAGTACACCGAAGGAACTCTCACCGAAACGGTCAACTCCTCCCTGCGCCCGCTGCGCTTCTCATGCGACGAACGGCTGCGCATCACGTCGTGGACCGATACGAACGGCCGTAGCTACGCCTACGCTTACGACGACAGGGACCGTTGCGTCGCCGCGGGCGGCGAGGGAGGCCACTTCTCGCTGACCCTCGACCATGACGGTACCGATCCCGAGTGGCCCGACTGCCGGGTCACCACGCTGACGACCGCCGAGGGCACATCAACCCGATTCGTGGTCAATGACAGCTGCCAAGTCGTGGCCGAAGTCGACGCCCTCGGCCATAGGCAGCGAACCGATTACGACGAGAATCATCATGTTGTCCGCCGTGCGGACGCGTTGAACCAGATGACGTGGTTCGAGAACAACGCCTACGGCCAGCCCGTCCGAGTTGTACGACCCGACGGCCATGAGATTCGGGCGGAGTACAACGAGTTGGCTCTCATGGAGCGACTCGTCGGCGCCGACAACCTGGTGCAGCAGCATGTGTACGACGGCTGCGGCAACCGAACGGCGGAGGTCGACCGTGCCGGCAACGTCACCGCCTTCACCTACGACGGAGCGGGGCGTCTCACTTCCGTGACCGACCCGATGGGGCATGTCACCATCGTTCGCTGCGACAGCGCGGGGCTCCCTCGCGAGATAACCGACGCCCTTGGCGGAGTCACTCTTTACGAGCGGGACGGCCTCGGTCGCCCGGTCGCCGTCACCAAACCGACCGGAGCGCGAACCCGTTTCGAATGGAACGTAGAGGGCCGTTTGCTACACCGCACCGAGCCCGACGGCACGGCGGAGTCCTGGACTTACGACGGCGAGGGAAACTGCACCAGCCACACCGACGCGCTGGGCGGGGTCACCCACTACGAATACACGCACTTCGATTTGCTGGCCGCTCGAACCACACCGGACGGGGCACGCTACGAGTTCGCTCACGACGCGGGTCTTCGCACCACCAGGGTCACCGAACCCAGTGGGCTGACGTGGCAGTACGAGTACGACTCAGCAGGCAGACTGATCGCGGAGACCGATTTCGACGATCGCAAGCGCGTCTACGAGTACGACGCAGCGTCCCGACTCATCTCCCGTCACGCGCAGGGCCGGACGGTTCGTCTCGAGCGTGACGCCTTGGGCCAGATGGTGCGAAAGGACGCCGACGGCCTCGTCACGACGTACGACTACGATCCCGCGGGCCGGTTGCTGCAAGCAGTCGGCCCGGAAGCTACGCTCGAACGCCGGTACGACAGTCAGGGCCGGCTGCTTCAAGAGTCCGTCAACGGGCGCGTCCTCACGTACGACTACGACGCGCTGGGGCGTCGCACGGGTCGTGAGACCCCGGCCGGCGTACGAAGCACGTCGCGGTACGACGTCCTCGGTGACCGCACCTCATTGGTGTTCGCAGGCCGAGAGATCAGCTTCACCTTCGACGAGGTGGGCAGGGAAGTCACCCGCTTCATCGGCAGCATCGACGTGGCCTACGCCCATGGGTACGACACGTCGGGACGGCTGGTGAGCCAGAGTGTGACGGGACCGGACGCAGTGGTGCGGGAGCGCGAGTTCACCTATCGCGCCGACGGGTGCCTCAGCGCCGTCGACGACCGGCAGTCCGGCTCCCGCCGCTTCGAACTCGACCGGGTGGGGCGCGTCACCGCGGTCCACGCACATCAGTGGACCGAGCGGTACGCCTACGACGGCGCCGGTAATCAGACGTCGGCCTCCTGGCCCGAGCGTCATGCGGGTGGGGACGCTCTGGGCGACCGCGTATACAAGGGTTCACGCCTCATGAGGGCCGGACGCGTGCAATATGAGCACGACGCCCTCGGTCGAATCGTCGTACGGCGCAAGACGCGTCTGTCCGGCCGCAGGGACACCTGGCGTTACGCGTGGGACACCGAAGATCGCCTCACCTCGGTCACGACCCCGGACGGCACGCTGTGGCGATACGAGTACGACCCGTTGGGACGCCGCATTGCGAAGTCGCGCATGGGCGCGGATGGGGAAACGGTCGTTGAACGGGTCGAATTCACATGGGACGCAGCGAAGCTGTGTGAGCAGACCACGGTGGCCTCACCCACTTCGCCTCAGGTCACCCTGACCTGGGACCACCAGGGGCAGAGCGTAATCGCACAGGCGGAGCGTCTGGGTGCCCTCCATTCGCCCCAGGTGGAAATCGACTCCCGATTCTTCGCGATCGTCACCGACGCCATCGGCACCCCGACCGACCTTGTGGACGAGTCGGGCAGCGTGGCATGGAGCGCTCGAACCACGCTCTGGGGGGTTACCGCCTGGTCGAGGGGCTCCAGTGCTTATACGCCTCTTCGATTGCCGGGTCAGTACTACGACCCCGAGACCGGACTCCACTACAACTATTTTCGGCACTACGACCCGGAGAACGGTCGATACGTCACTTCCGACCCCCTGGGTCTTTCCCCGGCTCCTAACCCTTTCACGTACGTTCGTAATCCCCTGACATTCACAGACGTTCTCGGACTCGCTCCTGACTACCCCCTGGGGGAGCGCGGGAATCCGTTCGCCAGCAGGTCTGATGCGGAAAGGGCCGCCTTCGACGTTGCTGGTGTCCCCCACGGCTCTTCTCCGGACGCCGAGTGGATCGTCATGGGTGACAAGGCGTACAAGAACATGCCAGGTTATGTCTACTCGAAGGAGCCCACTCACTGGGGCAACTTCCGGCAGTTCGAAACGGACAACGGATCTCGTGTGATCGTGGAGCACACGCACGATCCGGCCGGTCCCCACTTCCACGCGGGGGCGCCGAAGGGCATGACCCCGGAGGAGCGAAGTCGTAATCTGGTCAACTTCGGCTGGGACAACACGCAGGAGGGTTACGGGACGATGGAGCGTTATAGGGCGCTGGACAAACCCGGCGGGGACCACCATTTCTTTTTCCAGAACTGATTGAGAAGGTTTGCGTAATGAATGAGAAAGTCGAATCCCGCTTGCGGGATGCCGGCCTCGAGGTGCTGGGTATGTTTGAGGGGCAGATCGGGCCGACAGTCACAGAGGTCTTCCGTAACGTGGTGCACCTCGATGCCGAGCCTGTCGAGCGCATCCATCGGGGCGAGGCCGACGCGAGCAGGGTCGTGGACCAGCGATGGAAAGCTCGTGCGATCGCCGGGGGGATCGTGGCCGGGGACGGTTCATTCCTGGCCGCCGCCGGTATGGAGCTGGGATGGGTCCAGGTGAGACTGACCGAGCGCACATCGGTCTCGGCCACCGAGGATCAGCCGGGTGAGCTCCTCTTCATCGCCAGGTCACTGCGCGGCGACCGCGCCCTCGCCGTCAGCGCGGAGGGGAGTGAGTACTGGCTCCTGGAGGCCGAGTTTCCGGAAGCCGCCTGACGTTGGTCGACTGTGTGGACCCGTGCCGGTCGTCCAAGCCCAAGGCTTCTGGCCGACGCGGCAGGTCGGCCGCCCGTGAGGTGTACCCCCCGCCACTGTGGGGTACAGTCACCCGCTTCGATTGGCCACCGCACTGCCCCGTATGGCAGACTAGCGGGGTTGCTCGGTCGAGTGCCGATGCTGCGCGCCTCCCGCCGGGAGGACCGGAAGCGAGTCCCACAGTACTCGTCGTCCCTGTTCAGGGGCGGACGTACGGGAATCTTCCGGGAAGTGTCAGCGGGGTACCGGCCAGGCACCCGGTGGGCTTCTCGCCCCCGGTCCGCGGTTCCGGAAGGGCCCGCACCTCCCAGAGCAGGGATGTTCGAACAAGGGACATCTGTGTCAGCGAGAGTGCGACACGCCCGACCGCGTGGGTCGGAGGCGGGGCGTGGAGACACAAGGGCCGCCGGGTCCAGAGCGTTACGAGAGACAGGACTACTGAGTAGCCATGGCGGGACAGAAGATCCGCATCCGGCTCAAGGCCTACGACCACGAGGTCATCGACTCCTCGGCGAAGAAGATCGTCGAGACGGTGACCCGCACTGGTGCGTCGGTCGCGGGCCCGGTGCCGCTGCCCACTGAGAAGAACGTGTACTGCGTCATCAAGTCGCCGCACAAGTACAAGGACTCGCGCGAGCACTTCGAGATGCGCACGCACAAGCGCCTCATCGACATCCTCGACCCGACCCCCAAGACCGTTGACTCTCTGATGCGACTCGACCTCCCGGCCGGTGTCGACATCGAGATCAAGCTCTGAGGGCGGTGATCTGAAGATGACCAAGCAGATCAAGGGCATCCTGGGCGAGAAGCTCGGCATGACGCAGGTGTGGGACGAGAACAACCGCGTTGTTCCGGTCACCGTCGTCAAGGCCGGCCCCAACGTCGTCACCCAGGTCCGCACGAACGACGTCGACGGCTACGAGTCGGTCCAGATCGCGTTCGGCGAGATCGACCCGCGCAAGGTGAACAAGCCCCTCAAGGGCCACTTCGCCAAGGCCGACGTGACCCCCCGTCGCCACCTCGTCGAGATCCGTACCGCTGGTGCCAGCGACTACACCCTCGGCCAGGAGATCACCGCTGAGACCTTCGAGTCCGGCGTGAAGGTCGACGTCACCGCGAAGAGCAAGGGCAAGGGCTTCGCCGGCGTCATGAAGCGCCACAACTTCAAGGGTGGCAAGGCGTCGCACGGTGCCCACCGTGTGCACCGCATGCCCGGATCCATCGGTGGCTGTGCCACCCCCGGCCGTGTCTTCAAGGGCATGCGCATGGCGGGCCGCATGGGCAACGAGCGGGTCACCACCCAGAACCTGACCGTCCACGCCGTTGACGCGGAGAAGGGTCTGCTGCTCATCAAGGGCGCCATTCCCGGTCCGAACGGCGGCCTCGTCCTGGTCCGCACCGCGGCCAAGGGGGCCTGAGGTAACCGATGAGCACTGTTGACATCCTTTCGCCTGCCGGCGAGAAGACCGGAAGCGTCGAGCTCCCCGCGGAGATCTTCGGCGTGGAGAAGATCAGCATCCCGCTGATCCACCAGGTCGTCGTCGCGCAGAACGCCGCTGCCCGCCAGGGCACGCACAAGACCAAGCGTCGCGGCGAGGTCCGTGGTGGCGGCAAGAAGCCGTACCGCCAGAAGGGCACCGGCCGCGCCCGCCAGGGTTCGACCCGTGCGCCGCAGTTCGCCGGCGGTGGCGTCGTTCACGGCCCGCAGCCGCGTGACTACTCGCAGCGGACCCCGAAGAAGATGAAGGCCGCGGCCCTGCGCCACGCCCTCACCGACCGGGCCCGCCACAACCGCATCCACGTCGTCACCGGCGTCATCGAGGGCGACAACCCGTCCACGAAGGCCGCCCGGACGCTGTTCGGCAAGATCTCGGAGCGCAAGAACCTGCTCCTGGTCGCCGACCGTGCCGACGAGGCCGCGTGGCTGTCCGCCCGCAACCTGCCCCAGATCCACATCCTGGAGCCGGGCCAGCTGAACACGTACGACGTTCTCGTCTCGGACGACGTGGTCTTCACCCAGGCCGCCTTCGAGTCCTTCGTGTCCGGCCCCAAGGCTGCTGACACCGAAGGGAGCGAAGCCTGATGGCTACGCGTCACCCGAGCATCGCCCCCAAGGCGGCCAAGGCCGCCAAGGCCGCGCGCGTCGCCAAGGCGCGTCGCCACGAGGCCGAGGGCAAGAACACCGTCGTGACCCCCGCCAGCAAGGCGTTCACGGACCCCCGTGACGTGCTGCTGAAGCCGGTCGTGTCGGAGAAGAGCTACGCGCTCCTCGACGAGAACAAGTACACGTTCATCGTCGCGCCGGGCTCCAACAAGACCCAGATCAAGGAGGCCGTCCAGGCGGTCTTCTCGGTCAAGGTCACCGGGGTCAACACGATCAACCGCCAGGGCAAGCGCAAGCGCACCCGCACGGGCTTCGGCAAGCGTGCCGACAGCAAGCGCGCGATCGTGACCCTTGCCGAGGGCGACCGTATCGACATCTTCGGCGGTCCGACCGCGTAAGCGGGTCGGATCGTCCGATATCGGACGAGGACTGAGAAATGGGAATCCGCAAGTACAAGCCGACTACGCCGGGCCGCCGTGGCTCCAGCGTCGCCGACTTCGTCGAGGTCACGCGGTCCACGCCGGAGAAGTCGCTGGTCCGCCCGCTGCACAGCAAGGGCGGCCGTAACAACGCCGGTCGTGTGACCGTTCGCCACCAGGGTGGCGGACACAAGCGCGCCTACCGAGTGATCGACTTCCGTCGGCACGACAAGGACGGCGTGCCGGCGAAGGTCGCGCACATCGAGTACGACCCCAACCGCACCGCGCGCATCGCGCTGCTGCACTACGCGGACGGCGAGAAGCGCTACATCCTCGCCCCGCGCAACCTGCAGCAGGGTGACCGCGTCGAGAACGGTCCCGGGGCCGACATCAAGCCGGGCAACAACCTGGCGCTCCGCAACATCCCGGTCGGTACCACGATCCACGCGATCGAGCTCCGTCCCGGTGGCGGTGCCAAGTTCGCCCGTTCCGCCGGTGCCTCCGTGCAGCTGCTCGCGAAGGAGGGCCAGATGGCCCACCTGCGCATGCCGTCCGGAGAGATCCGCCTGGTCGACGTGCGCTGCCGCGCCACCGTCGGCGAGGTCGGCAACGCCGAGCAGAGCAACATCAACTGGGGCAAGGCGGGCCGTAAGCGCTGGCTGGGCGTTCGCCCGACCGTGCGTGGTGTGGTCATGAACCCGGTGGACCACCCGCACGGTGGTGGCGAAGGCCGTACCTCGGGTGGTCGCCACCCGGTGTCCCCCTGGGGCAAGAAGGAAGGCCGTACTCGTTCGCCCAAGAAGGCGTCGAACAAGTACATCGTCCGCCGCCGCAAGACGAACAAGAAGCGCTAAGGACGGGTTGAGATGCCTCGTAGCTTGAAGAAGGGACCCTTCGTCGACGACCACCTGATCAAGAAGGTGGACACGCAGAACGAAGCCGGTACCAAGAACGTCATCAAGACCTGGTCCCGTCGCTCGATGATCGTCCCGGCGATGCTCGGCCACACGATCGCGGTGCACAACGGCAAGACCCACATCCCGGTGTTTGTCACCGAGTCCATGGTCGGCCACAAGCTCGGCGAGTTCTCGCCGACGCGCACCTTCCGGGGTCACGTCAAGGACGACCGGAAGTCGAAGCGCCGCTAGTAGCGGGGTGGAATGACCATGACAAACACTGAAGGGACAACCATGGAAGCCAGGGCCCAGGCGCGGTACATCCGCGTCACGCCCATGAAGGCCCGCCGCGTGGTGGACCTCATCCGTGGCATGGATGCCACGGAGGCTCAGGCGGTCCTGCGTTTCGCCCCGCAGGCCGCGAGCGTGCCGGTCGGCAAGGTGCTGGACAGCGCCATCGCCAACGCCGCGCACAACTACGACCACACCGACGCCGACAGCCTCTTCATCTCCGAGGCCTACGTCGACGAGGGCCCGACCCTGAAGCGGTTCCGGCCGCGCGCCCAGGGCCGTGCCTACCGGATCCGCAAGCGGACCAGCCACATCACCGTGGTCGTCAGCAGCAAGGAAGGAACCCGGTAATGGGCCAGAAGGTAAACCCGCACGGGTTCCGGCTCGGTGTCACGACCGACTTCAAGTCGCGTTGGTACGCCGACAAGCTGTACAAGGACTACGTCAAGGAAGACGTCGCCATCCGTCGGATGATGACGTCCGGCATGGAGCGCGCCGGCATCTCGAAGGTGGAGATCGAGCGCACCCGTGACCGCGTGCGTGTGGACATCCACACCGCCCGTCCCGGCATCGTCATCGGCCGCCGCGGCGCCGAGGCCGACCGCATCCGCGGTGACCTGGAGAAGCTGACCGGCAAGCAGGTCCAGCTGAACATCCTCGAGGTCAAGAGCCCCGAGACGGACGCTCAGCTGGTGGCCCAGGCCGTCGCCGAGCAGCTGTCCTCCCGCGTCTCCTTCCGTCGCGCCATGCGCAAGAGCATGCAGGGCACGATGAAGGCCGGCGCCAAGGGCATCAAGATCCAGTGCGGTGGCCGCCTCGGTGGCGCCGAGATGTCCCGCTCGGAGTTCTACCGCGAGGGCCGTGTGCCCCTGCACACGCTCCGCGCGAACGTGGACTACGGCTTCTTCGAGGCCAAGACGACCTTCGGCCGCATCGGTGTGAAGGTCTGGATCTACAAGGGCGACGTCAAGAACATCGCCGAGGTCCGCGCCGAGAACGCGGCCGCCCGCGCCGGCAACCGTCCGGCCCGTGGCGGCAGCGACCGCCCGGCCCGCGGTGGCCGCGGTGGCGAGCGTCGTGGGCGCAAGCCGCAGCAGCAGTCGGCTCCGGCCGCCGAGGCTCCCAAGGCCGACGCGCCCGCCGCTGCCGCTCCGGCTGAGAGCACCGGAACGGAGGCCTGACCGAAATGCTGATCCCCCGTAGGGTCAAGCACCGCAAGCAGCACCACCCGAAGCGCCGTGGCATGGCCAAGGGCGGTACGCAGGTTGCGTTCGGCGAGTACGGCATCCAGGCCCTCACGCCCGCTTACGTGACCAACCGCCAGATCGAGGCGGCCCGTATCGCGATGACCCGCCACATCAAGCGTGGCGGCAAGGTCTGGATCAACATCTACCCGGACCGCCCGCTCACGAAGAAGCCGGCCGAGACCCGCATGGGTTCCGGTAAGGGTTCCCCGGAGTGGTGGATCGCGAACGTGCACCCGGGCCGGGTCATGTTCGAGCTGTCCTACCCCAACGAGAAGATCGCCCGTGAGGCGCTGACCCGTGCGGCCCACAAGCTGCCGATGAAGTGCCGGATCGTCAAGCGCGAGGCAGGTGAAGCGTGATGTCGGCCGGTACCAAGGCGTCCGAGCTGCGCGAGCTGGGCAACGAGGAGCTTCTGGCGAAGCTCCGCGAGGCCAAGGAAGAGCTGTTCAACCTCCGCTTCCAGGCGGCGACGGGCCAGCTCGAGAACCACGGCCGGCTCAAGGCCGTCCGTAAGGACATCGCGCGGATCTACACCCTGATGCGTGAGCGCGAGCTGGGCATCGAGACGGTGGAGAGCGCCTGATGAGCGAGAGCAACGTGACTGAAGAGACGAAGGCCGCCCGCGGCTTCCGCAAGACCCGTCAGGGTCTGGTCGTCAGCGACAAGATGGACAAGACCGTCGTCGTCGCCGTCGAGGACCGCGTGACCCACGCGCTGTACGGCAAGGTCATCCGTCGTACCAGCAAGCTCAAGGCTCACGACGAGCAGAACGCCGCGGGTGTCGGCGACCGCGTCCTCCTCATGGAGACCCGGCCGCTGTCCGCGACGAAGCGCTGGCGCGTCGTCGAGGTCCTCGAGAAGGCCAAGTAATTCCTGCGGGCAAACCCGCAGGTCAGTTCCGCCAGGCTCGGCAGGGGCTCCACCTCCTTGGTGAGGCGGCCCCTGCCGGGAACCGGCAGACAATCAGGAGATAGACGTGATCCAGCAGGAGTCGCGACTGCGCGTCGCCGACAACACTGGTGCGAAGGAAATCCTTTGCATCCGTGTACTCGGTGGCTCCGGTCGCCGCTACGCGGGCATCGGTGACGTCATCGTCGCCACCGTCAAGGACGCGATCCCCGGCGGCAACGTGAAGAAGGGTGACGTCATCAAGGCCGTCATCGTTCGCACCGTCAAGGAGCGCCGCCGTCCGGACGGCTCGTACATCCGCTTCGACGAGAACGCCGCCGTCATTCTGAAGAACGACGGCGACCCTCGCGGCACCCGTATCTTCGGCCCGGTGGGCCGTGAGCTGCGCGAGAAGAAGTTCATGAAGATCATCTCCCTCGCGCCGGAGGTGCTGTGAGCATGAAGATCAAGAAGGGCGACCTGGTCCAGGTCATCACCGGTAAGGACAAGGGCAAGCAGGGCAAGGTCATCGCGGCCTTCCCCCGCGAGGACCGCGTCCTGGTCGAGGGTGTCAACCGGGTCAAGAAGCACACCAAGGCCGGGCCGACCGCTCGCGGTTCGCAGGCCGGCGGCATCGTGACCACCGAGGCCCCGATCCACATCTCCAACGTCCAGCTGGTCGTGGAGAAGGACGGCAACAAGGTCGTCACGCGCGTCGGTTACCGCTTCGACGACGAGGGCAACAAGATCCGCGTTGCCAAGCGGACGGGTGAGGACATCTGATGGCTACCACCACCACTCCGCGTCTGAAGACGAAGTACCGCGAGGAGATCTCGGGCAAGCTGCGTGAGGAGTTCTCCTACGAGAACGTCATGCAGGTCCCCGGCCTCGTCAAGATCGTGGTCAACATGGGTGTGGGCGACGCCGCCCGCGACTCCAAGCTGATCGAGGGTGCCATCAAGGACCTCACCACGATCACCGGTCAGAAGCCGGCCGTCACCAAGGCCCGCAAGTCCATCGCGCAGTTCAAGCTGCGTGAGGGCCAGCCGATCGGTGCCCACGTCACGCTCCGTGGCGACCGCATGTGGGAGTTCCTGGACCGCACCCTGTCGCTCGCGCTGCCGCGCATCCGCGACTTCCGCGGCCTGTCCCCCAAGCAGTTCGACGGCCGTGGCAACTACACCTTCGGTCTCACGGAGCAGGTCATGTTCCACGAGATCGACCAGGACAAGATCGACCGCGTCCGGGGTATGGACATCACCGTGGTGACCACGGCGACCAACGACGCTGAGGGCCGCGCGCTCCTTCGTCACCTCGGCTTCCCCTTCAAGGAGGCGTGAGCGAGATGGCGAAGAAGGCTCTCATCGCGAAGGCTGCTCGCAAGCCCAAGTTCGGCGTGCGTGGCTACACGCGCTGCCAGCGCTGCGGCCGTCCCCACTCCGTGTACCGCAAGTTCGGCCTGTGCCGCGTCTGCCTTCGTGAGATGGCTCACCGTGGCGAGCTGCCGGGCGTGACCAAGAGCTCCTGGTAGTCCGGTAATCCCGGGTTACTCAGGCTCTCGGTAAGCATCTGGGTCGGCAGAGGCCCAGCCCTCCATGCCTTAGGCTTGTGGGGTTGGGCGTCTGTCGCGCCCGTACGACTTACTACGCCGTAGGTCCACCGCGCCGCACCCGTCCCGTCTCGGATCGGGGAGAGGGATGGCGCACCAGGAAACCCCGGCGAGAGAGGCCGAAGGCCAATTCATGACCATGACTGATCCGATCGCAGACATGCTTACGCGTCTGCGGAACGCGAACTCGGCGTACCACGACTCCGTGTCGATGCCGGCGTCCAAGATCAAGTCTCACATCGCGGAGATCCTCCAGCAGGAGGGCTTCATCACGGGCTGGAAGACCGAGGACGCCGAGGTCGGCAAGAACCTCGTCCTCGAGCTGAAGTTCGGCCCGAACCGTGAGCGCTCCATCGCGGGCATCAAGCGGATCTCCAAGCCCGGTCTCCGGGTGTACGCGAAGTCCACCAACCTGCCGAAGGTGCTGGGCGGCCTCGGCGTGGCGATCATCTCCACGTCGCACGGGCTCCTCACCGACAAGCAGGCCGGCAAGAAGGGCGTGGGTGGGGAAGTCCTCGCCTACGTCTGGTAGCGGAAGGGAACGGAGGAAACAGCTATGTCGCGCATCGGCAAGCTCCCCATCGCGGTTCCCGCCGGCGTGGACGTCACCATCGACGGCCGTACGGTCTCGGTCAAGGGCCCGAAGGGCTCGCTGACTCACACCGTCGTGGCACCGATCGACATCGCCAAGGGTGAGGACGGCGTTCTGAACGTCACCCGCCCCAACGAAGAGCGTCAGAGCAAGGCCCTGCACGGCCTGTCCCGCACGCTGGTGGCGAACATGATCACCGGCGTGACCCAGGGTTACGTGAAGAAGCTCGAGATCAGCGGTGTCGGTTACCGCGTGCTCGCCAAGGGTTCGAACCTGGAGTTCTCCCTCGGCTACAGCCACCCGATCCTGGTCGAGGCCCCCGAGGGCATCACCTTCAAGGTGGAGTCCCCGACCCGTTTCTCGGTCGAGGGCATCGACAAGCAGAAGGTCGGCGAGGTTGCGGCCAACATCCGCAAGCTGCGCAAGCCCGACCCGTACAAGGCCAAGGGCGTCAAGTACGAGGGCGAAGTCATCCGCCGCAAGGTCGGAAAGGCGGGTAAGTAAGCCATGGCATACGGGCAGAAGATCCTCAAGGGCGACGCCTACAAGCGCGCCGCGATCAAGCGCCGCCACATCCGGATTCGCAAGAATCTCTCGGGTACGGCGGAGCGTCCCCGTCTGGTCGTTACTCGCTCCAACCGCCACATCGTGGCTCAGGTGATCGACGACATCAAGGGCCACACCGTGGCCTCGGCGTCGACCCTGGACACCTCGATCCGTGGTGGCGAGGCCGACAAGTCCGCGCAGGCCAAGCAGGTCGGCGCCCTGGTTGCCGAGCGTGCCAAGGCCGCGGGTGTCGAGGCCGTCGTGTTCGACCGTGGTGGTAACCAGTACGCCGGGCGCATCGCCGCTCTGGCCGACGCCGCCCGCGAAGCCGGACTGAAGTTCTGAGCCGGTTCCGTATCGCTAGCGGAAACAGAGAGAGGTAATTCCAATGGCTGGACCCCAGCGCCGCGGTGGCGGTGCCGGTGGCGGCGAGCGGCGGGACCGGAAGGGCCGTGACGGCGGCGCAGCTGCCGCCGAGAAGACCGCTTACGTTGAGCGCGTCGTCGCGATCAACCGCGTCGCCAAGGTTGTGAAGGGTGGTCGTCGCTTCAGCTTCACCGCGCTGGTCGTGGTGGGCGACGGTGACGGCACCGTGGGTGTCGGATACGGCAAGGCCAAGGAGGTGCCGGCCGCCATCGCCAAGGGTGTTGAGGAGGCCAAGAAGCACTTCTTCAAGGTCCCCCGCATCCAGGGCACCATCCCGCACCCCATCCAGGGTGAGAAGGCTGCCGGCGTCGTGCTGCTCAAGCCCGCGTCCCCGGGTACCGGTGTTATCGCCGGTGGTCCGGTGCGCGCCGTGCTCGAGTGCGCCGGTATCCACGACGTGCTGTCGAAGTCGCTCGGCTCCGACAACCAGATCAACATCGTGCACGCGACCGTGGAGGCCCTGAAGGGTCTCCAGCGTCCCGAGGAGATCGCGGCCCGCCGCGGTCTGCCGCTCGAGGACGTGGCCCCCGCGGCTCTGCTCCGTGCGCGTGCCGGGGCGGGTGCGTAATCATGGCGCAGCTCAAGATTACGCAGGTCAAGTCCTACATCGGCAGCAAGCAGAACCACCGTGACACCCTGCGTTCCCTTGGTCTCAAGGGGATCAACACGCAGGTCGTCAAGGAGGACCGCCCCGAGTTCCGCGGCATGGTGCAGACCGTCCGCCACCTCGTGTCGGTCGAGGAGGTCGACTGATCATGGCGGAGCAGAACCCGCTCAAGATCCACAACCTCCGTCCCGCCCCGGGCGCCAAGACCGCCAAGACCCGTGTGGGTCGTGGTGAGGCGTCGAAGGGTAAGACGGCTGGTCGTGGTACCAAGGGTACGAAGGCCCGTTACCAGGTTCCGGAGCGCTTCGAGGGTGGCCAGATGCCCCTCCACATGCGTCTCCCGAAGCTGAAGGGCTTCAAGAACCCGTTCAAGACCGAGTTCCAGGTCGTGAACCTCGACAAGCTGGCCGCGCTCTACCCCGAGGGTGGCGAGGTCACCGTCGAGGGTCTGGTGGCCAAGGGTGCCGTTCGCAAGAACAGCCTCGTCAAGGTCCTCGGCCAGGGCGAGATCTCCGTGGCGCTGCAGGTGACGGTCGACGCCGTCTCCGGCTCCGCCAAGGAGAAGATCACCGCCGCCGGCGGCACCGTCACCGAGCTCGTCTGAACCCTTCAGGCGTCTCGATGACTTGAGCGATCCCACCGGGGATACCCCACAAAAGGGGTATCCCCGGTTGGTCGTTCCTAGGGAAGTGCTCCCGCCGGTAAGGTGGCCTGCGCTGCCCTCTTTCACGGGTGTCTCACATGAGGCACTCTGAGCGACGGTTCAGCGTTAGTCACTTAGCCGTCCACTTATCAGTCGTCAGTCGAACCTCAAGACCGTCACCCTTGACGCAGTAGCGCGGGGGTCGCAGGAGGCACCGTGCTCACCGCGTTCGCCCGGGCGTTCAAGACGCCCGACCTGCGCAAGAAGCTGCTCTTCACGCTCGGCATGATCGTGGTCTACCGGCTCGGTACCCACATCCCCATCCCAGGCGTCGACTACAAGAACGTCCAGGAGTGCGTGGACCAGGCGTCCGGCAACCAGGGTCCGCTCGGCATGATCAACATGTTCAGCGGTGGCGCGCTGCTGCAGATCACGGTCTTCGCACTCGGCATCATGCCGTACATCACGGCGAGCATCATTCTGCAGCTGCTCACCGTCGTGATCCCGCGCCTGGAGGCCCTGAAGAAGGAGGGGCAGGCGGGTACGGCGAAGATCACGCAGTACACCCGCTACCTGACCATCGCCCTCGCCATCCTCCAGGGCACCGGCCTCGTCGCGACCGCCCGCAGCGGCGCCCTCTTCTCCGGCTGCACCGTCGGCGGTGACATCGTCCCCGACCAGGCGATCTTCACCACCGTCGTCATGGTCGTCACCATGACCGCCGGAACGGCCGCCGTCATGTGGCTCGGTGAGCTGATCACCGACCGCGGCATCGGCAACGGCATGTCGATCCTGATGTTCATCTCGATCGCCGCGACCTTCCCCTCCGCTCTGTGGGCCATCAAGCAGGAGGGCAGCCTGGCGGACGGCTGGATCGAGTTCGGCACCGTCGTCCTCGTCGGCCTGGTCATGATCGGCCTCGTGGTCTTCGTGGAGCAGGCCCAGCGCCGCATCCCGGTGCAGTACGCGAAGCGCATGATCGGCCGTCGTTCCTACGGTGGTACGTCGACGTACATCCCGCTCAAGGTGAACCAGGCGGGCATCATCCCCGTCATCTTCGCCTCGTCGCTGCTCTACATCCCGGCGCTGGTCGTCCAGTTCGCGAACTCGACGTCGGGCTGGGCCACCTGGATCAACAAGAACCTCGCGGACACCGGGGCGGCGCCGCACATCGTCCTGTACTTCTTCCTGATCGTCTTCTTCGCCTTCTTCTACGTGGCCATCTCGTTCAACCCCGAGGAAGTCGCGGACAACATGAAGAAGTATGGTGGGTTCATCCCGGGCATCCGGGCTGGCCGACCGACCGCTGAGTATCTGAGCTACGTACTCAACCGGATCACCTGGCCGGGTTCGCTGTATCTGGGCCTGATCTCTCTCGTACCGACAATGGCGTTGGCCGGTTTCGGGGCAAACCAGAACTTCCCGTTCGGCGGGACCAGCATCCTGATCATCGTGGGTGTCGGTCTCGAGACGGTGAAGCAGATCGAGAGCCAGCTCCAGCAGCGCAATTACGAAGGGTTCCTCCGCTGATGCGAATCGTCCTCGTCGGGCCTCCTGGCGCCGGAAAGGGTACGCAGGCAACCCGCCTAGCCGAGACGCTGCACATCCCGCACATCTCCACGGGCGACCTGTTCCGCGCCAACATCAGCCAGCAGACCGAACTGGGCAAGCTCGCCAAGTCGTACATGGACGCCGGCAACCTCGTACCGGACGAGGTCACCATCGCCATGGCGAAGGACCGCATGGAGCAGCCGGACGCCGAGGGCGGCTTCCTGCTGGACGGCTTCCCGCGGAACGTCTCGCAGGCCGAGGCGCTGGACGAGCTGCTCGAGACCGAGGACATGAAGCTCGACGCCGTGCTCGACCTCGAGGCCCCCGAGGCCGAGGTCGTGAAGCGGATCGCCGGCCGGCGCGTCTGCCGGAACAACTCGGCGCACGTCTTCCACGTGACGTACACCCCGCCGAAGAAGGAAGGCGTCTGCGACGTCTGCGGCGGCGAGCTGTACCAGCGGGACGACGACTCCGAGGAGACGGTCCGCAAGCGGCTGGAGGTCTACCACACGCAGACCGAGCCGATCATCGACTACTACAAGGCGCAGGGCCTGGTCGTCACCATCGCGGCCACCGGCCCCGTGGACGAGGTCACGGGCCGTGCGCTGGAGGCGCTCAAGCGCGACCAGTAGTTCTCTTGGCAAGCCCGGCTACAGCCGCGGTCCCCAGCCCTGGGGGCCGCGGCTGAGCTGTGAGGTGGGGTGGGGCCGGTCCACCCCCGTATCGTTGGAAGCGTCCCGTCCCCTCCGGTCCAGAAAGGCCGCAGTCCCCATGGTGCAGATCAAGAGCCCCGAGCAGATCGCCAAGATGCGTGAGGCGGGGCTGGTCGTCGCCGCCATCCACGCGGCCACCCGTGAGGCCGCCGTGCCCGGCGCCACGACCAAGGACCTGGACCAGGTCGCCCGCAAGGTGCTCGCGGAGCACGACGCCAAGCCGAACTTCCTCGGGTACGGCGGTTTCCCCGCGACCATCTGCACGTCCGTGAACGAGGTCGTCGTCCACGGCATCCCCTCCGACGACGTGGTCCTCAAGGACGGCGACGTCATCTCCATCGACTGCGGCGCGATCATCGACGGCTGGCACGGCGACGCGGCCTACACGGCCTTCGTCGGCTCCGGTCACTCCCCGGAGCTGGTCGAGCTGTCCCGGGTGACCGAGGAGTCGATGTGGGCGGGCATCGCGGCGATGAAGCAGGGCAACCGGCTCGTGGACGTCTCCCGGGCCATCGAGACGTACATCCGCCGCCAGCCGAAGCCCGGCGGCGGCAAGTACGGGATCATCGAGGACTACGGCGGCCACGGCATCGGCACCGAGATGCACATGGACCCGCACCTGCTGAACTACGTCGACCGCAGGCGCGGCAAGGGCCCGAAGCTGGTCCCCGGCTTCTGCCTCGCCATCGAGCCGATGATCTCCCTCGGCACCCCCCGCACGGAGGTCCTGTCGGACGACTGGACGGTCATCACGACGGACGGCACGTGGTCCTCGCACTGGGAGCACTCGGTCGCCCTGACGGACCAGGGCCCGTTGGTCCTGACGTCTCCCGACGGGGGCAAGGCGAAGCTGGCGGAGCTGGGCGTCACGGCTGCGCCGGACCCGCTGGCGTGACACCGGCCCGAGCCACGGCCGCCGGTCGGGGCAGGGCGAAGCCTGCGGCAGCTGCGCGTCACGGTGGCGCCGGACCCGCTGGGGTGAGGGGTCGGTGCCGAGGGGTGGGGCCGTTGCATAACGATCTCGCATCCGGGGCAGACTTCCCCGTTTCGCCTTTCCGGGGCTGCTGACGTAGACTGACTCGTCGGCTCTCGTGCACCCGCATGCCTGCATGCGCTCGTATGGTGCGCAGGAGTCGATCAAGGTAGTCGATTCGAAGGGCGAAGCGTGGCCAAGAAGCAAGGTGCCATCGAGATCGAGGGCACTGTCGTCGAGTCTCTTCCGAACGCCATGTTCAAGGTCGAGCTCCAGAACGGCCACCAGGTCCTGGCACACATCAGCGGCAAGATGCGCATGCACTACATCCGCATCCTCCCTGACGACCGGGTCGTGGTGGAGCTGTCTCCGTACGACCTGACGCGTGGCCGGATCGTCTACCGGTACAAGTAGATCTTGCCCACGTCCCAGGCCGCCAGGCCCAGGGACCGCCGGCAACTGACCCGGAGAACCTCACACCCATGAAGGTCAAGCCGAGCGTCAAGAAGATCTGCGACAAGTGCAGGGTGATCCGCCGTCACGGTCGGGTCATGGTCATCTGCGACAACCCGCGCCACAAGCAGCGCCAGGGCTGACGCACGACCGTCCCTCCGCGATTCGCAGGACTTCG
The DNA here is from genome assembly GCF_003947455.1 of Streptomyces sp. WAC 04229. Taxonomy (GTDB): domain Bacteria; phylum Actinomycetota; class Actinomycetes; order Streptomycetales; family Streptomycetaceae; genus Streptomyces. Next base: position 29,596 of record NZ_QHJH01000060.1, read on the forward strand.
CGCGACGCGAGCTGAACATGTTCATACGCAGAACCCGGGCGCCCAGGCGTCCGACACCCCCGGTTCGGAGGCCGGGGACCCGACTCGTACCTCATACGGCGGCCGGGGACCGGTTCTGTGGAAGACCTCCGACAATCAACTGGAGCCATTGAATGGCACGCGTTTCCGGTGTTGACATCCCGCGCGAAAAGCGCGTCGAGATCGCCCTCACCTACGTGTTCGGCATTGGCCGGACCCTCTCGCAGCAGACGCTCGCCGCCACCGGCGTGGACCCGAACACCCGTGTTCGGGACCTCTCCGAGGAGCAGCTCGTCGCGATCCGCGAGTACGTCGACAACAACATCAAGACCGAGGGTGACCTCCGCCGCGAGGTCCAGGCCGACATCCGCCGCAAGGTCGAGATCGGTACCTACCAGGGTCTGCGTCACCGCCGTGGCCTGCCCGTCCGCGGTCAGCGCACCAGCACGAACGCCCGCACCCGCAAGGGCCCGCGTCGCGCCATCGCCGGCAAGAAGAAGCCGGGCAAGAAGTAGTCCGCAGCGGACTTCGCCGTCCAGCGGTCTTCGCTGTAGGACCGACCACCTCCCGTAGGAGAACGACATGCCCCCCAAGGGACGTCAGGGCGCGACCAAGAAGGTGCGCCGCAAGGAAAAGAAGAACGTCGCTCACGGCCACGCGCACATCAAGAGCACGTTCAACAACACGATCGTGTCCATCACGGACCCGACCGGCAACGTGATCTCCTGGGCCTCCGCCGGCCACGTCGGCTTCAAGGGCTCCCGGAAGTCCACGCCGTTCGCCGCGCAGATGGCCGCCGAGTCGGCTGCCCGCCGCGCCCAGGAGCACGGCATGCGCAAGGTCGACGTCTTCGTCAAGGGCCCGGGTTCCGGTCGTGAGACCGCCATCCGCTCCCTGCAGGCGACCGGCCTCGAGGTCGGCTCGATCCAGGACGTCACGCCCACCCCGCACAACGGCTGCCGTCCCCCGAAGCGCCGTCGCGTCTGATCTCGCTATCACCGCGACATCGCTTCACCCGCTTCACCAGGGTTTCCGGGCGGTACGGCTCCTTCGGGTCGTATCGCCCGTACCCTTGCAGTACTAGTCGGGCGTCAAATAGCGGGCGCCCCTGACTGAAGGATCACCACATGCTGATCGCTCAGCGTCCCTCGTTGACCGAAGAGGTCGTCGACGAGTTCCGCTCCCGGTTCGTCATCGAGCCGCTGGAGCCGGGCTTCGGCTACACCCTCGGCAACTCCCTGCGTCGTACGCTCCTCTCCTCGATCCCCGGCGCTGCTGTCACCAGCATCCGGATCGACGGTGTCCTGCACGAGTTCACCACCGTGCCGGGCGTCAAGGAGGACGTCACCGACCTGATCCTCAACATCAAGCAGCTGGTCGTGTCGTCCGAGCACGACGAGCCCGTCGTGATGTACCTGCGCAAGCAGGGCCCGGGTCTGGTCACCGCCGCCGACATCGCGCCCCCGGCCGGTGTCGAGGTGCACAACCCCGACCTCGTCCTCGCCACGCTCAACGGCAAGGGCAAGCTGGAGATGGAGCTGACCGTCGAGCGCGGTCGCGGCTACGTCTCCGCCGTGCAGAACAAGCAGGTCGGTCAGGAGATCGGGCGCATCCCGGTCGACTCGATCTACTCGCCGGTTCTCAAGGTCACGTACAAGGTCGAGGCCACGCGTGTCGAGCAGCGGACCGACTTCGACAAGCTGATCGTCGACGTCGAGACCAAGCAGGCCATGCGGCCGCGCGACGCCATGGCGTCGGCCGGCAAGACCCTGGTCGAGCTGTTCGGTCTCGCCCGCGAGCTGAACATCGACGCCGAGGGCATCGACATGGGTCCGTCCCCGACGGACGCCGCGCTGGCGGCCGACCTCGCGCTCCCGATCGAGGAGCTCGAGCTGACCGTCCGCTCGTACAACTGCCTCAAGCGCGAGGGCATCCACTCCGTGGGTGAGCTCGTCGCCCGCTCCGAGGCCGACCTGCTGGACATCCGCAACTTCGGTGCGAAGTCCATCGACGAGGTCAAGGCCAAGCTCGCGGGTATGGGGCTTGCGCTGAAGGACTCGCCTCCCGGATTCGACCCGACCGCCGCCGCGGACGCCTTCGGCGCCGACGACGACGCGGACGCCGGGTTCGTGGAGACCGAGCAGTACTGATCGGTTTTCGCCTGCGGGCCCGCTGTGGCTGGTCGCGCAGTTCCCCGCGCCCCTTCGGGGCGCGGGGTCTCCGACAGGCGACCGCCTGCTCGGATACTGACCTCGGTACCTGATACGGCCGGGGCAGACACCTAGGAGAAACACCATGCCGAAGCCCGCCAAGGGTGCCCGTCTGGGCGGCAGCGCCGCGCACGAGAAGCTGCTCCTCGCGAACCTCGCGAAGTCGCTCTTCGAGCACGGCAAGATCACGACCACCGAGGCGAAGGCCCGCCGCCTGCGCCCGTACGCCGAGCGTCTGGTCACCAAGGCGAAGAAGGGCGACCTTCACAACCGCCGTCAGGTGCTCCAGGTGATCACGGACAAGAGCGTCGTCCACACGCTCTTCACCGAGATCGGCCCGCGCTACGAGAACCGCCCCGGTGGTTACACGCGCATCACCAAGATCGGTAACCGCCGTGGCGACAACGCGCCCATGGCCGTCATCGAGCTGGTCGAGGCGCTGACCGTGGCGCAGCAGGCGACCGGTGAGGCCGAGGCCGCCACCAAGCGTGCCGCCAAGGACGCCGAGACCACCGAGGCCGCCGAGACCAAGGTCGACACGACCAAGGCCGACGACGCCGCCGAGGAGTCGAAGGACGCGTAAGCGTTCTGCCGCGGGCCCGTTCCTTTCGAGGGGCGGGCCCGCTTTCGTGTTGCTGAGAGGATCTCAGGGTGAGTGACGAAGTTGAGGCCGGGTACGTCCGGGTGCGGCTGGACCTTTCCTACGACGGGAGCGAGTTCTCCGGGTGGGCCAAGCAGGCCGGTGGGCGGCGGACCGTGCAGGGGGAGATCGAGGACGCGCTGCGGACGGTCACACGGTCGCCCAGGACGTACGAGCTGACCGTGGCGGGCCGGACCGACGCCGGGGTGCACGCCCGGGGGCAGGTGGCTCATGTCGACCTGCCGCGCGAGGTGTGGGCCGAGCACCACGTGAAGTTGCTCAAGCGGCTCGCGGGGCGGCTGCCGAGGGACGTGCGGGTCTGGGCCCTCCGTGAGGCGCCCAGCGGATTCAACGCCCGGTTCTCCGCGGTCTGGCGGCGCTACGCCTACCGGGTCACCGACAACCCGGGCGGCGTCGACCCGCTGCTGCGCGGCCACGTCCTGTGGCACGACTGGCCGCTCGACGTGGACGCCATGAACGAGGCCGCCCGCGGACTGCTGGGCGAGCACGACTTCGCTGCCTACTGCAAGAAGCGGGAGGGGGCCACCACCATCCGGACGCTGCAGGAGCTGAGCCTGGTGCGCGGGGAGGACGGGATCGTCACCGCCACCGTGCGGGCCGACGCCTTCTGCCACAACATGGTGCGCTCCCTCATCGGGGCGCTGCTGTTCGTCGGCGACGGCCACCGGGCGCCCGACTGGCCGGCGAAGGTGCTGGCCGCCGGGGTCCGCGACTCGGCCGTGCACGTCGTACGGCCGCACGGGCTGACGCTGGAGGAGGTCGGCTACCCGGCGGACGAGCTGCTCGCCGCCCGGAACAAGGAGGCCCGCAACAAGCGGTCCCTGCCCGGGGCCGGCTGCTGCTGATCAGCCCTCCGCCGCCGCCGACGCCTGGGCCTCGCCGCGCCCGCGGATCTGCCGGAAGGTGAACTCGGCGAGGTCGTCGCCGGCCCGGAAGACCTCCGTGGACTTCTCCGTGACGTCCTTGCCGCTGGTGGAGCCCGCGACGGTGAAGTAGGCGTAGCGGCCGTAGGAGTTGGTGGTGGAGCGGCAGACCGCGCCGGTGCAGAAGGACTTCACGCCGCCGCCGGACAGCGAGCGCACGATGCTCTTCTTGTCGGCCTGCTTCTTGGCCTTGGCGGCCTGCGCCTCGGTGTCGAAGACGGCCACGCCGACGGTCACGGCGGTGTCGCCCTGGGTGTACGTGACGCGGATCAGGCGGGTGCAGTCGTTGTCGTTCAGGACCTTCGGCAGGGTGCCCTGGGCGGCGGAGCCGCAGGTGCGGGTGTCGGCCGTCGGGCCCTTCTTGTAGACCGTCTCGCCCATGGTCAGCTGCGTGCCGGGGAAGAGCAGGTCCGGGCTGAGCGGGGCCTTGTCCTTCTTGGCGCTGGCGACGAAGTCCTTCGGGTCCAGCGGCGGCGGGGCGCTGGTCGGCGCGAAGGAGGGGGCGGTGGCCGTCGCGCTCGGGATGTCGGCCGTCCCGGGGAGCTGCGAGGACGGGCTGTCGGAGGCCTGGCCGGAGCCGTTGGCCGAGACCACGGCCACGGCGACGGCACTGGCTATCGCCACGGTGGCCAGCGCGCCCCCGCCGATGAGGAACAGCCGGCGGCGCTTGGCACGGGCCTCGGAGGCCTCGGCGAGGGCCGCCCAGTCCGGGGTGTTGTCGCTTTCACCACTGTTCCAGGGCTGCTGTTGCTGCTGCTGCGACTGCGGTGTCCAGGGATCCCACTGTGACTGAGGTCCCCCCTGCCCAAAGCTCATGGGGCGCATCTTAGACGGGCCGAGCGGCGTGCTGGTGCGCGTCCCCGGGGCCCGCAGCGCCTAGCGTTCCGTGCATGCGGACGGGCAAAAGCGACATCTCCGGGTGGTTGGTGCGGCCTGCGGGAGGGCACCTGTGGGCGGTACTCGTGATCGTGCTGGCGGCCTGCGCGGCACACGCGGCACGGGTGACCTCGGACGGCGGGATGGACAACGCGATCGTCGTGCGGGCCGCCCGCACCTGGCTGGCCGGCGGCTCCCCGTACGACGATCCGCACTTCCTCTATTTTCCGAGCGCGGTCCTCGCCGCCGTCCCGCAGGCGCTCCTGCCCGGGGCCGTGCTGCGGGTGCTGGTCCCGGGCGCGGTGACGGCCCTGCTGGCGCTGGCCTGGGCCTGCGCGCTGCGGCTGCACCGCGTGCCGCTCGGCAGCCGGCTCGCGGCCCTCGGGCTGACCGGCCTCGCGGTGGGCTTCGCCCCGTTCGGGCACCTGGTGCGGCTCGGCAACTGGACGGTGACGGCGACCGTGGCGCTCCCGCTGTCCCTGCTGCTGGCGAGCCGGGGCCGGTGGACGGCGGCGGGCGCGGTCGTCGGCGCGGCCGTCGCGCTCAAGCCGCTGCTCGCGCCCGTCCTGCTGCTCTTCCTGTTCGCCGGGCGGTGGCGGGCACTGGCGGCGGCCGTCCTGGTGCCGGCGCTGGCCTCCGGCGCGGCGGCGCTGGCGATGCCCGACCCGGCCGGCTTCTTCACCCGCACCCTGCCTTTCCTGCTGCGCGGCGACGACGGCTTCGTCCGGCTCTACGAGGCCTCCCCGGCGGCCGTGCTGCCCCGGCTGGGGGTGCCGCAGGGGCTCGCACAGGGGCTCGCGCTGGCGGCGGCCTGCGCCGGGGTGCTCTGCGCGTACCGGCGGTGGCGCCGCGGGGACCCCGGTCCGCTGCGGCTCGCGGAGACCGGCGCCGGACTGATGCTCTCCGCGTTCCTCGTCTCCCGGCCCTCCTACGACCACTACCTCCTGGTCGCCGTGCCGCTGCTGCTCGCCGGGCTGCCGTACGGTGGATCGGTGGCCCGCGGGGTGTGGTTCTGGATCTCCCTGGTGCCTCAGGTGCCGGGGCTGACCTGGCCCTGGCTGGATTCGGAGCGGCGCCGGGCCTTCCGGGACGCGTTCACCCTGTGCGTGCTCGCGGTGACGGTGGCACGGCAGGGCCGGTCCGGTGCGCCGGACGCCGGCGGCCGGGTTCCGTCCGGGCGGTCACCGGAGCCCGCGCGGGCCGCGGCGACCCCGTTTTGACCCGGCCGTGGGCGCCCGGGTATTCTGCACAGTCGTATGTGTATTGGCTTGCTCATTCTCACGTGAGGGGCCCTTACACCGGTCCACCGGGACCGATGACCAGCGACCAGCACGCGGTATGCGTCACCGCGGTGCGGTCAGGGCTGTCGTGATCGTCTTCGGTGACCATGTCAGGACCACTCACTGAAGAAGCGAAGGCTACGAACCGTGCGTACGTACAGCCCCAAGCCCGGCGATGTGACGCGCCAGTGGCACGTCATCGACGCTCAGGACGTCGTCCTGGGTCGTCTGGCCACCACTGCGGCCTCCATCCTGCGCGGCAAGCACAAGCCGATCTACGCGCCCCACGTCGACACCGGTGACTTCGTCATCATCATCAACGCCGACAAGGTGCACCTCTCCGGCAACAAGCGGACCCAGAAGATGGCGTACCGCCACTCCGGCTACCCGGGCGGTCTGCGCTCCGTCCGCTACGACGAGCTCCTGGACAAGAACCCCGAGAAGGCCATCGAGAAGGCCGTCAAGGGCATGCTTCCCAAGAACTCGCTGGGCCGTCAGATGCTCTCGAAGCTGAAGGTCTACAAGGGTGACCAGCACCCGCACGGCGCGCAGCAGCCGCAGCCGTTCGAGATCACCCAGGTCGCGCAGTAGTTCCGGCCACCCCCTAAGACTGAAGAGAATCTGAGGAGCATCGTGGCCGAGACCACTGCCGAGCAGCCGCTCGAAGAGATCGACATCGACAGCTACACCACCGAGTCCGAGGTCCCCGTCGAGGGCGAGTACACCTCGGAGTCCATGGCCTCCGCCTTCGGCGAGCCCCAGCCGGCCGCCGGCCTGGGCCGCCGCAAGAACGCCATCGCCCGCGTCCGGATCGTCCCGGGCACCGGCAAGTGGAAGATCAACGGCCGCACCCTTGAGGACTACTTCCCCAACAAGGTGCACCAGCAGGAGGTCAACGAGCCCTTCAAGGTGCTCGAGCTGGACGACCGTTACGACGTCGTCGCCCGCATCGCCGGTGGCGGTGTCTCAGGCCAGGCCGGCGCGCTCCGTCTCGGTGTCGCCCGCGCCCTGAACGAGGCCGACGTCGACAACAACCGCGGTCCGCTCAAGAAGGCCGGCTTCCTCAAGCGCGACGACCGTGCGGTCGAGCGCAAGAAGGCCGGTCTGAAGAAGGCCCGCAAGGCTCCGCAGTACAGCAAGCGCTAAGTCGTACCGGCTGTACTCCGAACGCCCCGGCGGCACGCCACTGTGCTGCCGGGGCGTTCGTTTATCCCCGTCGTTGGGCGTATAACGGCACAAGACGTTCAAGCGTTCAGAAGCTGAAATGCTTGTGTTCGGAATTGACGTTTCCTCAGGAGGACAAGTGGGACGACTCTTCGGCACGGACGGCGTGCGCGGCGTCGCCAACGCGGATCTGACGGCCGAGCTGGCGCTCGGACTCTCCGTGGCCGCGGCGCACGTACTGGCCGAGGCGGGCACCTTCGCCGGACACCGGGCGACCGCGGTGGTCGGCCGGGATCCGCGCGCCTCCGGCGAGTTCCTGGAAGCCGCCGTCGTCGCGGGTCTGGCCAGCGCCGGCGTGGACGTGCTGCGGGTCGGCGTGCTGCCGACGCCCGCGGTGGCCCACCTCACCGGCGCGCTCGGCGCCGACCTCGGCGTGATGCTGTCCGCCAGCCACAACGCCATGCCCGACAACGGCATCAAGTTCTTCGCGCGCGGCGGCCACAAGCTCGCCGACGAGCTGGAGGACCGGATCGAGTCCGTCTACGCGGAGCACCGCACCGGCGCCCCCTGGGACCGTCCGACCGGCGCCGGCGTGGGCCGGGTGCGGGACTACGACGAGGGGCTCGACCAGTACGTCGCCCACCTCGTCGGCGTGCTGCCGAACCGGCTCGACGGACTGAAGATCGTCCTCGACGAGGCGCACGGCGCGGCCTCCCGGGTCTCGCCCGAGGCGTTCGCGCGGGCCGGTGCCGAGCTGGTCACCATCGGCGCGGTGCCCGACGGCCTCAACATCAACGACGGCTGCGGCTCCACCCACCTCGACCTGCTCAAGGCCGCCGTCGTCGAGCACGGCGCCCACCTCGGCATCGCCCACGACGGTGACGCCGACCGCTGCCTGGCCGTGGACCACACCGGCGCGGAGGTGGACGGCGACCAGATCCTCGCCGTGCTCGCGCTGGCCATGCGGGAGCGGGACGCGCTGCGCTCGGACACGGTCGTCGCGACGGTCATGTCCAACCTGGGCTTCAAGCTCGCCATGGAGCGCGAGGGCATCCGGTTCGTGCAGACCGGCGTCGGCGACCGGTACGTCCTGGAGGAGATGAAGGAGCACGGCTACGCCCTCGGCGGCGAGCAGTCCGGGCACGTCATCATCCTCGACCACGCCACCACCGGTGACGGCACGCTGACCGGGCTGATGCTGGCGGCACGGGTCGCGCAGACGGGGCGCACGCTGCGGGACCTCGCGGGCGTCATGGAGCGGCTGCCGCAGGTGCTGATCAATGTGCCGGACGTGGACAAGTCGCGGGTGACGACCTCTGCCGAGTTGGCGACGGCGGTTTCCGAGGCGGAGCGGGAGCTGGGCAGTACCGGGCGGGTGTTGTTGCGGTCGTCCGGGACCGAGCCGCTCGTGAGGGTGATGGTCGAGGCGGCGGACATCGAGCAGGCTCGGTCTGTTGCCGGGCGGCTGGCGGATTCCGTCAAGTCCGCGTTGGGGTAGTCGCCGGGTTGGGGGTGGGGGGTTCTGTTCGTCGTGGGCTGCGGGGTCGTCGTGGTTTGTCGCGCAGTTCCCCGCGCCCCTAGTACTCCAGTGTGGTTTCGTGATCTATCCAGCAGGTTCGTTGGCGGTTCGTCGTCGGTAGTGGCTGCGTCGGGCTGTTGCCTGATGGCGGCTGCGCCAGTGGGACCAGTGCAGGAGTCTGCTC
>NZ_QHJH01000061.1 GCF_003947455.1 Streptomyces sp. WAC 04229
GCGGCGGGGGTGCGGGCGACGGGGCCGGCACGGGGTGCCGTGGTGGTGGCGGCGCCGGATGCCGGTGGCCCCGGTTACGGGGCGTCCGCCTCGGGGCCGTACGCGGGCCACGGGCAGGGTGCCGCCGGAGAGTACGTCGACCCACACCGCCGGGCGGGCGACGACGTGTACGGCGCCCCGACCGTGGCCGGCCCGCTCCGACCGCCGCCGGGAGCACCCCGGCGGCCACCGCACCCGGGGGGACGGCCGCCGTCACGCCCTTGGGGCGAGGTCCCGCCGCCCCCGCCTCCGCCACCGCCCGCGCCGCCGAGGCGGCCGGGGGACGGGGAGTGAGGGGTGGTGCCGGACAGGGGCGCTGTCCGTCAGGCGGACCTCGGGGGCGGCAGGCACCGGGTGCCGGATACGGTTGGACCACCATGAGCGCTACGCAGACCTCTGACGTTCCCACGCTTCTCGTCAAGATCTTCGGCAAGGACCGGCCCGGCATCACGGCCGGCCTGTTCGACACACTCGCCGCCTACTCCGTCGACGTCGTCGACATCGAGCAGGTCGTCACCCGTGGCCGGATCGTGTTGTGCGCGCTCGTGACCGAGCCGCCCCGCGGTCTGGAGGGCGATCTGCGGGCCACCGTCCACAGCTGGGCCGAGTCGCTGAAGCTCCAGGCGGAGATCATCTCCGGTATCGGCGACAACCGGCCGCGCGGGCTCGGCCGCTCCCTGGTCACCGTGCTCGGGCACCCGCTCACCGCCGAGGCGACGGCGGCCATAGCGGCCCGGATCACCGAGGTCGGCAGCAACATCGACCGTATCTTCCGGCTGGCCAAGTATCCCGTGACCGCCGTCGAGTTCGCGGTGTCCGGCGTGGCGACCGAGCCCCTGCGCACGGCGCTGGCCACCGAGGCCGCTGCGCTCGGTGTGGATGTCGCGGTGGTCTCGGCGGGGCTGCACCGGCGGGCGCAGCGCCTGGTGGTGATGGACGTGGACTCCACGCTGATCCAGGACGAGGTCATCGAGCTGTTCGCCGCGCACGCCGGGTGCGAGGACAAGGTCGCCGAGGTGACGGCGGCCGCGATGCGCGGGGAGCTGGACTTCGAGCAGTCGCTGCACGCCCGCGTGGCGCTGCTGGCGGGGCTGGACGCCTCGGTGGTGGACAAGGTCCGCGCCGAGGTGCGGCTGACGCCGGGTGCCCGCACCCTGATCCGCACGCTGAAGCGGCTCGGCTACCAGGTGGGGGTCGTCTCCGGCGGGTTCACGCAGGTCACCGATGATCTCAAGGAGCGGCTGGGGCTGGACTTCGCCCAGGCCAACACCCTGGAGATCGTCGACGGCAGGCTGACCGGCCGGGTCACCGGGGAGATCGTGGACCGGGCGGGCAAGGCGCGGCTGCTGCGACGGTTCGCCGCCGAGGCGGGCGTACCGCTGTCGCAGACCGTGGCGATCGGTGACGGCGCCAATGACCTGGACATGCTGAACGCGGCGGGTCTCGGGGTCGCGTTCAACGCCAAGCCGGTGGTGCGCGAGGCGGCGCACACCGCGGTGAACGTGCCCTTCCTGGACACCGTCCTCTACCTGCTCGGCATCACCCGCGAGGAGGTCGAGGCCGCGGACACGCTGGACGAAGGTCTGGGTGAGGCCCTCGGTCTGCCCGCCGACCGGCTCTGAGCCTGCGGCGAGGGGCCCGGGCCGTACGGTGCCGGGCCCGCCGCGTGGGGCCGGGTGGGGTCAGTCGGTCGGCGCCCAGTAGTCGACCAGGGAGGCCGCTCCGGGCTCCACGTCCTTCCAGGAGCCGGTGAAGGTCAGGACGGCGAAGGCGGCGGTCGGGAAGCCCCGGCGCCCCATCCGTCCGCGCGCCTCGTCCTCGGCCGAGCCGGCCAGGATCTCGGTGAGTCCCTCCATGCCCGGGTTGTGGCCGATCACCAGCACGTTCCGCAGGTCGTCGGGGGTCTCGTTGAGCACGGCGATCAGCTCGCCGGGCGAGGCCTCGTAGATCCGCTCCTCGTAGATGGTTTTCGGCCGGTGCGGGAACTCGTGGACGGCGAGCTTCCAGGTCTCGCGGGTCCGGGTCGAGGTGGAGCACAGGGCCTGATCGAAGGCGACACCGGTGTCCGCCAGCCGCCGCCCGGCCTCTGCGGCGTCCTTGCGACCCCGTTCAGCGAGCGGTCGCTCGTGGTCGGTCACCTGTGGCCAGTCGGCTTTCGCATGCCGGAAAAGGACAATCCTGCGGGGTTCTGCGACGCTCATGGCATCCAGCTTCGCATGAAACAGGCCACGGGGCGCAGGGAGTTGACATGCGGATTCACCGCCGTACGCGCGTCCGGTCCCGGGGCCGGCCTCAGCCCACGGTCAGCTGGAGCAGCCGCTCCAGCAGGTGGGCGATGGCCGGCTGCTCGGTGGCCGCGTGCGCGTCGGCGGGGTTGAGTATCAGCAGGAGCAGCGTCACGAAGGCGAGCACGGGCAGGGCCAGGGCCCACCAGGGGAGCCGGCTGTCGACGCCGCCCCGGGTCGCGCGGGGAGGCCGGGTGTAGGTAGGGGCCGACATGAGTGCCTCCGCTGGTCTTCGAGCGTCCCTGGTCCGTGCTCCGCGTGCCGCCTGTCGCGGGCACATCTCGAAGCTACGGAATCCGCGGGCCCCAACCCATCCGGAGGTCCACCCACTTGACCCTGACCCTGGCCCCCTAGGGGATGGGGGGTTAACCCCACCATCCGGCCGGGGGCGGCGTCACGGCGAGGCGATCGTCGCGACGATGCCGATGATCACGAAGATCGCGAGGAAGCCGCCGAAGACGAGCAGCATCTTCTTCTGGCCGTTCTGGGGGTTCGGGTCGAGGACTGGCATGCGGCCAGTCTCGCATCCGCCGCATCCGGGGCGCCGGGCGGGCCGCCGGACGGCTCAGCGGGCCGCCTCGTCCTCCACCGTGCGGTCGCGGCCTGCCAGGACGCCCACCACGATCTGCGGCACCATCAGGGCGCTCATCAGCGCGATCGGCAGGCCCCAGCCGCCACTGTGCTGGTAGAGCACGCCGACCAGGAGCGGGCCGGGGATGGAGATCAGGTAGCCGGTGCTCTGCGCGAAGGCCGACAGCTGGGCGACGCCCGCGCCGGTCCTGGCCCGCATGCCGACCATGGTCAGCGCGAGCGGGAAGGCGCAGTTGGACACCCCGAGCAGCAGGGCCCAGGCCCAGGCGCCGCCGGCCGGGGCGAAGTACAGACCGGCGTAGCCGGCGAGGCCGCACAGGCCCAGGACCAGGACGATCGGGCCCTGGTGGGGCAGGCGGGTGGCCACGCGCGGGATGACGAAGGCGAGCGGCACCCCCATCACCATGATCACGGCGAGCAGCAGCCCGGCCGTGCCGGCGGAGACCCCGGCGTCCCGGAAGATCTGCGCCATCCAGCCCATCGTGATGTAGGCGGCGGTGGCCTGGAGGCCGAAGAAGACGGCGAGCGCCCAGGCCGTACGGCTGCGGGTGATCCGGATCGGGGCCTGACCGGCGGCCGGCTCGGCGGGCCGCCCCGCGGACGGGGCGGGCGGCGTGGCGGAAGGGGCCTCGCGGTGGCGCACGAACGGGATCCAGGGCAGGACGGCGGCCGCCCCCACCACGGCCCACACCGCGAGGCCGGGCTGCCAGTGGCCGCCCAGGGCGTTCGTCACCGGCACGGTCGCCGCGGCGGCGACGGAGGTGCCGAAGGCGAGGGCCATCGAGTAGAGGCCGGTCATGGAGCCGACCCGGTCGGGGAAGTAGCGCTTGACGATGACCGGCATCAGGACGTTGCTGACCGCGATGCCCATCAGGGCGAGCGCGGTCGCGGCCAGGAAGCCGGCCGTCCCGCCGGCGTACGGGCGGATCAGCAGGCCCGCGGTGATGGCGGCCATGCCGGCGCAGACCACCGCGCCCGGCCCGAAGCGGCGGGCCACCCGGGGTGCCATGACCCCGAAGACGGCGAAGCACAGCGGGGGGACGGAGGTGAGCAGTCCGGCGACGCTGCCGCTCATGCCGAGCCCGTCGCGGACCTCCTCCAGGAGGGCGCCCAGGCTGGTGATGGCGGGGCGCAGGTTGAGCGCGGCCAGGACGATGCCGAGGATCAGCAGCCGGGTCGTCCACGGCGTCCACGCGCGCGTGCCGGGCGCCTGGGGCGCCGTCGCCGCCTCGCCGGGTATCTCACGCGTCCGCGTTTCCGTACGTGCTTCCGTGCGCGTCTCCGTCCGGGTGTCCGTCCGGGCTTCCTCACTAGCCATGAGGCCCATCATAGAATCATGGGATGATTGATTGTCCACTCCATGTGCGAAGGTGAGCCATGCCTCTGAGCCATCCCCGTCGCTCGGCGCTGTCCGAGCAGGTCATCGCGGCGCTTCGGCAGCAGATCGCCTCGGGCGAGTGGCCGGTCGGTTCCCGCATCCCGACGGAGCCCGAGCTGGTCGAACAGCTCGGGGTCGCCCGCAACACGGTCCGGGAGGCGGTCCGCGCGCTGGCGCACAACGGCCTGCTGGACATCCGTCAGGGCTCCGGCACGTACGTCGTGGCGGTCAGTGAGCTGGCGGGCGTGATGCAGCGCCGCTTCGCCGAGACCGACCCCCGGCACATCGCCGAGCTGCGGTCCACCCTGGAGTCCGCCGCCGCCCGGCTCGCCGCGGAGCGCCGCACGGAGAAGGACCTCAAGCAGCTGGACGCGCTGCTGGTGCGCCGCGAGGAGGCCTGGGAGTCGGGCGACGCCGAGGCGTTCGTGACCGCGGACGCGACCTTCCACCTGGCCGTCGTGGCCGCCTCGCACAACGACGTGATGACCGCGATGTACGCGGACCTGGGCGAGGTGATGCGGGACTGGCTGCGGAGCGACGTCGGCAGCGAGCTGACGCCCGAGAGCCACATGGACCACACCAGGCTGGTGGACGCGATCCGCGCGGGCGACGCAGGGACCGCGGAGGCGGAGGCGGCGGGCTACCCGTTCCTGTGCCGCCCGGGCCGGTTCACCGCACCCTCCGGTGACTGACCCAGGCCGACCGGACCTCCTTCCAGCACCGCCCGTCCAGCCGCACGGTCTGCGCCGGCCCGGCCTCGACCGGCACGGCGTCGCTGTCGAGGTCCCACCAGCGGACGCACTCGACGTGCAGCCGCACGGAGTCGGTCGCCGGATACGGGTTGTGGCAGTGCGCGGTCACGTCGGAGTCGACGACGCGCACGCGGCACGCCGAGCCGAACAGCTCCGCCCGCGCGGACTCCCCGGTGCCCACGCGCGCGTGGGACACCGCTTCGTACGGCAGGACCAGCACACAGGCGAGGGCGAGGGACGCCGAGGCGAGGCGGGCGAGCGGACGCACAAGAGGCCTCCTCGGCGGCACTGGGGAGGAAAGGCTCGTGGGGAACGCGGACTCCAGCGTGCGCCGACGGCAGGCCCGCCGCCCGCCGGCTGGGCCGGACGGGTGACACGCGAAGGACCCGCACCCGAGGCGGATGCGGGTCCTTCGCGGCGTCCGGACAGTGTTCCGGACCGTGCTCTCGGTCAGGCGCCGATGGCGTGCAGACCGCCGTCCACGTGGACGATCTCGCCCGTGGTCTTCGGGAACCAGTCGCTCAGCAGGGCCACGACACCGCGGCCAGCGGGCTCCGGGTCCTTGAGGTCCCACTCCAGCGGGGAGCGGTTGTCCCACACGGAGGCCAGCTCGGCGAAGCCCGGGATGGACTTGGCGGCCATGGAGCCGATCGGACCGGCCGAGACCAGGTTGCAGCGGATGTTCTGCTTGCCCAGGTCACGCGCCATGTAGCGGCTGGTGGCCTCCAGGGCCGCCTTGGCCGGGCCCATCCAGTCGTACTGGGGCCAGGCGAACTGCGCGTCGAAGGTGAGGCCGACGACCGAGCCGCCGTTCTGCATCAGCGGCAGGCAGGCCGTGGTCAGCGACTTCAGGGAGTACGCCGAGACGTGCATGGCCGTGGCGACCGACTCGAACGGCGTGTTCAGGAAGTTGCCGCCGAGCGCGTCCTGCGGGGCGAAGCCGATGGAGTGCACGACGCCGTCGAGGCCGCCCAGCTCCTCGCCGACGATGTCCGCGAGGCGCGCGAGGTGCTCGTCGTTGGTGACGTCCAGCTCGATGACCTTGGTGGGCTTCGGCAGCTTCTTGGCGATGCGCTCGGTCAGCGTGGGACGCGGGAACGCGGTCAGGATGATCTCGGCGCCCTGCTCCTGGGCCAGCTTGGCGGTGTGGAAGGCGATGGAGGACTCCATCAGCACACCGGTGATCAGGACGCGCTTGCCCTCGAGAATTCCGCTCATGGTGATCAGTGACCCATTCCCAGTCCGCCGTCAACGGGAATGACGGCTCCAGTGATGTACGACGCCTCGTCCGAGGCGAGGAACCGCACCGCGGCGGCGATCTCCTCGGGCCGCGCGTACCGGCCCAGCGGCACCTGCGACACGATGTTGGCCCGCTGCTCGTCGGTGAGCACCTTGGTCATGTCGGTGTCCACGAAGCCGGGCGCGACGACGTTGAAGGTGAGGTTGCGCGAACCCAGCTCACGGGCGAGGGAGCGCGCGAACCCGACCAGACCGGCCTTGGAGGCCGCGTAGTTCGCCTGGCCCGCGGAGCCGAGGAGCCCGACCACGGAGGAGATCAGGACGACGCGGCCCTTCTTGGCCCGCAGCATGCCGCGGTTGGCGCGCTTGACGACCCGGAAGGTGCCGGTGAGGTTGGTTTCCAGGACCGAGGTGAAGTCCTCCTCGGACATGCGCATCAGGAGCTGGTCCTTGGTGACGCCCGCGTTGGCGACCAGGACCTCGACGGGACCGTGCGCTTCCTCGATCTCCTTGTAGGCCTGCTCCACCTGCTCGGTGTCGGTGATGTCGCACTTGACGGCCAGGAAGCCCTCCGGCGGCTCACCCGAGCGGTATGTGATCGCGACATTGTCGCCGGCATCGGCGAAAGCGCGGGCGATGGCGAGGCCGATGCCCCGGTTGCCTCCGGTGACGAGAACCGAGCGGCTCAACGGATCACCCTTTCCCTAGCGGTCTGTGGTCCGCCCGAGCACCCGGCTGACAGGCGGCTACGGCAGGCGGCTTCATCGAAAACCTATCGGGCCCCGCCTCCCGGCGGAGACTCGGGCACCCACAGTGGCTTACGGGACTGACTGTCGGGTCCCTACAGAACGGACCCGGTCACGGGTAACCGGGCACGGCGCCAAAGGTGTGGTCGCCGTCCGGCCCGACGCGACATGATGC
The DNA here is from genome assembly GCF_003947455.1 of Streptomyces sp. WAC 04229. Classification (GTDB taxonomy): domain Bacteria; phylum Actinomycetota; class Actinomycetes; order Streptomycetales; family Streptomycetaceae; genus Streptomyces. The sequence goes on from NZ_QHJH01000061.1 coordinate 7,206, forward strand.
GGGCCAGGGCGACAGGCCCTGGCCCCCGGTGTCGCCGCAGACGACCGGTCACGTCGACAGAAAGAGACGCAGGTGCCTCACAGCATCGACGAAGCCTTCACGGCACTCCCCCTACGCGCCCTCGCCGACGCCGCCCTCGCACGCGCGCGTGCGCTCGGCGCCGAACACGCGGACTTCCGCCTCGAACGGGTGCGCAACGCCTCCTGGCGGCTCAGGGACGCCAAGCCCGCCGGGTCCTCGGACACCACCGACCTCGGGTACGCGGTGCGGGTGGTGCACGGCGGTACGTGGGGCTTCGCGTCCGGTGTGGACCTGACCATGGACGCCGCCGCGAAGGTCGCCTCGCAGGCGGTGGCGATGGCGAAGCTGTCCGCGCAGGTCATCAGGGCGGCGGGGTCGGACGAGCACGTGGAGCTGGCGGGCGAGCCCGTGCACGCCGACCGGACGTGGGTGTCGTCGTACGAGGTCGACCCGTTCACCGTGCCCGACGAGGAGAAGTCGGCGCTGCTGGCCGACTGGAGCGGGCGGCTGCTGGCGGCCGACGGGGTCGACCACGTCGACGCCTCGCTGCTCACCGTGCACGAGAACAAGTTCTACGCCGACACGGCGGGGACGGTGACCACGCAGCAGCGGGTGCGGCTGCATCCGGTGCTCACCGCCGTGTCGGTCGACGACTCCAGCGGCGAGTTCGACTCCATGCGGACGCTGGCCCCGCCGGCCGGGCGCGGCTGGGAGTACCTGACCGGCACCGGCTGGGACTGGGACTCCGAGCTGGCCGAGATCCCGGAGCTGCTGGCCGAGAAGATGCGGGCGCCCAGCGTCGAGGCGGGGCTGTACGACCTGGTCGTCGACCCGTCGAACCTGTGGCTGACCATCCACGAGTCCATCGGGCACGCCACCGAGCTGGACCGGGCGCTCGGATACGAGGCGGCGTACGCGGGCACCTCCTTCGCCACCTTCGACCAGCTCGGCAAGTTGCGCTACGGCTCGGAGCTGATGAACGTCACCGGCGACCGCAGCGCCGAGCACGGGCTGGCGACCATCGGGTACGACGACGAGGGCGTCGAGGGCCAGTCCTGGGATCTGGTGAAGGACGGCACGCTGGTGGGCTACCAGCTCGACCGGCGGATCGCGCGGCTCATCGGGTTCGAGCGGTCCAACGGGTGCGCCTACGCCGACTCCCCCGCCCACGTGCCCGTGCAGCGCATGGCCAACGTCTCGCTCCGGCCCGACCCGGGCGGTCTGTCGACGGAGGATCTGATCGGGGGCGTGGACCGCGGCATCTACGTCGTCGGCGACCGCTCCTGGTCCATCGACATGCAGCGCTACAACTTTCAGTTTACGGGTCAGAGGGCATACACGATCCGGAACGGCCGCCTTGCGGGCCAGGTCAAGGACTTTGCTTATCAGGGGGTCACCCCCCAGTTCTGGGGCTCCATGGATGCTGTTGGAGGCCCCCAGACCTACGTACTAGGAGGGGCTTTCAACTGTGGAAAGGCCCAACCTGGGCAGGTCGCCTCCGTGTCTCACGGGTGTCCGTCTGCGATGTTTCGGAGTGTGAACATCCTGAACACTGCGAACGAGTCCGGCCGCGCCTGAGAGGTCGCCTGTTCCGGCCCGAAACCAGGTCGACACGCGACCATAGCGAACCACCTACGCCACGTCGTCCCAGTCCTCGATGTCGTCCTCAGAGGGCGTCAACGAGGGCGGGACGATGAGCCCCTTGAAGGGCTCCAGCTTGAGCCCCAGGCGATTGTGCATGGTGCGGGCGCCACGGTCCATGGCCCGGCGGAGGAGGTGGCCGTACACCAGTTCCGTGGTCCGAGTGGTTCGGTGCCCAACCCACGCCGCCACCTCGAAGAGCGGGATCTGAGCATGGATGGCCTCCGAGACGAAGAAGTGCCGGAAGCTCTTCGGGGTGTACTGCGGAGTCCCGGCCATCTTGGCCGCCGCCTTGAACTGATCCAGGAACCAGTCGTACGACGGGTGACGGTCGTTCAGCCGGGGGGATTCGAAGAACCAGCCTCGATCTCCCCACATCCCGAACGCGTCAATGTGATCGTTGAAGATCTCGTTGATTGATTCGGGTACCGGGGTCTTTCGAGCCTGTTCGAAGGCCCGATGCTTCGTCCCCCGCTTCACACCCCGCCTATAGCCGGAGATCTCTTGGCAGCCGTAGGCCGAGACCTGGTGATTCACTGCGAGTACGCTTCGCTCCCAGTTCATTGAGTCGTCAGAGAGTGCCAGAGCCTCCCCCGGGCGCACGCCACAACCCGCCATGGCCCAGAAGCCGGCTCGGATCAGCTTCGGAGATTCCGCGATGATTCCAAGCACCTCTTCCATGCTCGGGATGTCTTGGTCGGTGACGGGAGTGAGTTGCTGCCCCGAGCGCCGACGCGCATTGGCTTTCTTGCACGGATTACGGCCGATGATTTCGGCGGCTACCGCATAGTTGAAGACGGACGACAGGACGTTCTTGCGTCCATGGATCCCAGTTTCCTTGTAGCCGCGTTCCTTCTGGTCGGCCTCCCATTCCAGAATCGTCGCTGGGGTGATACTGCCGATGGGTTTATTCCCGAAGAAGGAGCCGTAGTGGTTGTCGTAGACGCTCTGGTAATTCCTCTTTGAGGACTCTTCCAGAGTTCCCGCCTCAACCCACTCGTGCCACACCTGCTCGAACGTCCGCTGTCCCGCCTTGGGGTTGATGTAGGTCCCCAAGTCCTTGTCCCGCTCGACCTTGACGGCGAACGCTTCCGCGTCTTCGAGCTTCTTGAAAGACACCTGTCGGGGCTTGCCTGCCCTGCCCCCGGGCTCCCGGTACGTCACCCGGTACGGCTCGTGAGGGCACGTGGGTTTCTTGCGCCGGGGACAGGAGCAGTCTTCCTTCTTGATGGTCGCCACGCGCGTTAACCCTTCACATGTTGATTGGTTAGTGACTGATCGTCAGCCTACCCTTGCTGCATACGCTCCTCAACCCAGTTGTGCAGATCACGAGTTCGGAACCGGATCTGCTTGCCGACCTTGAGGAACGGGATACCCCAGCGCCGGTATGAGTCCATGAGGACGCGCTTGGTCACTCCGAGTTCCGCCGCTGCCTCGTGCGGCGTCATGAGCAGATTGCTGGCACCCCTCACAGCTCCCACCCCCGCCCCTCGTCCTCTATCGCTTCCCAGGCCAGTTGGCGGCTCATGACGTGATCTTCAGCGACTCCGGCAGCGGCCAGGGCAGCGCCGGCGGTGTAGCCGGAGCCGACGTAGCGCCAGTTGGAGTCCGAGACGACGGCAGGCCTGTCGGTCGGCCCCGTATCACCGCGCCGGTACTCGGCCCGCTCCTCACGCAGGGCCGTGTACGTGGTGGAGTAGCGGCGGGATTTTGTGAGGATGTGGCCCGGTAGCCGAGTGTGCGAGCCCAGGTGCGCAGCCGGAGGTGTTCCAGTTCCGCCAGGCCGCCCAGGCGCCAGCACGTAGCCATCAGGGCCCGCACATGCGGCGTGACCATGGCTGTATGAATGTCGTCCAGGCTGGTGACGCGGTAGTCCAGTCCGGCGCCGGTTTCGGCTGTTCCCTTGGAGACGTACTTGGCCACGTATGCAGCGACTGCGTCATCGGTAGGTCCCTCGTCGTCGGCGAAGGACCAGATAGGCCGTACGGACAACTGTTCGCCGAATAAAAGGAGTTCGGTTCCGTAGGCATCCGATTCCGAGACGCGTACGTTCGCCGATGCGGCAGCCGTGTGTACAGCGTCGGTGAGTAGTTCGGTCGTGGCCAAGTCAGGAGAAGGGTCGCCGGGACCGGCCGCACCATCAAGGCGTACCACCCCGTGGAAGTGGATGGCTGAGCGCATTTGGTACTCGGCGACCTTGGCGACGGACACCACCAGGTGGTCTCGGAGCTTGGAGCGCCGGATCCCTGCGGCGGACGCTAGGTGCCGCCGTGCGGCGGTGGTGAACCGGTCCCACAGGCGCCCGGCGTGCGCGTGCCAAGCACGTGGGCCACGTGGTCGTAGCAGTCCGGCCCCAGCGGAAGGCCCAGCGCCGTGTCATCCTCGGCGTGCACCAGGCCGCAGCCGACCGGACACCTGTGTTCGCACTCTCCGCCGTCCCGGCGCGGTCGGCATCGCTCACCGTCGAGGAAACGATGGACCGCCCCGAATGAAGGCGCCGTCAGCGTGACGAACAGGCGGGGCTGATCGCGCACCGCATCGGGCACGTTCTTGCCGCCGGACAGGCCCGCGCGGATTAGCCGATAGGTGTCGCCCGCATGCAGGTAGGAGCACGGCTTACAGACCGACGCGCGGCGGTTGCGGCAGCGCACGGCCAGCCGCTCACCCGGCTCCCCGGCAGTTGAGTAGGAAGAGATCAACTCCCCCGTCATCGCATCGCGGGTGACTGCGGAGCCGGACAGATGGATGGGATGGGCACAACCCCCAATGGCCTTTATCTGCTCCAGCCAGCGAGGAAACAGGGGATCTTTTACCAGACGGATGATGCCCCGATCTGCATCGGAGAGCGTCCGCAGACGCTCTTCACGCTCCAGCTCAGCGGAGCGACTACTGAAAGTAGTCACCTCGTGTGAGGCGTTGAACACAGGGCATCTCCTTGCCTAACGGCAGGAACACACCTCAATGGCACTTTGATGGGGAGCCAGCCCGAAGTGTCACACCGAGTCACACCGGTACGCCGATCGCGTCAGCCAGGTCCCGCATCCCCTGCGTGAAGGTGCGCCGACGCGCGATCACTCGACCGAAGATGTCCCGCGCGTAGCGTTGGTTAGGCAGCCACTGGGGAGCGTCCGCGCGAATGCGCTGCAAGACCTCCACCGTCTTGGCGTAGTCGCGCGAGCGGGCATGCGCCTCTGCCACGTCCAAGACGGTTGCGATTATTGGAGGTGGGCCGCATACCACTGGTCGGGATGCGCTTCGAGAGCTTGAGCACCAAGTCCGGCTTGTCGACGATCATGGCGTTCTCGGTCCGCTTCAGAGCCACCGTGACCGGCCCGAACGCCTGCAAGAAGTCGTCGCGCGGAGCGAACCCCCGCCCCATCGCGACCGCCGCCGAGTTGGCGTAGCGCAACGCGTCTTCGGCCTCTCCGGGCCGGTTGTCCCGGATCGCAGCAGCGAAGGCCCGCCAACAGCAGCCAGCCCCAGGCGCTCAGCTCCGCCGGGGTCGCCCGCGAAATTCGGGGCTCGACCTCATCCGCCCACTGCGTTGCCAGCTCCTGCGCCGCAGCCAGCCGACCGCGCCGCAGCAAGAGCCAGCACTGTGTGCTCACCATCGCCGCCGCCTGAAGCCGATCCGACGTCTCCTCCAGCGATCGGGACAGAGCGGTGTCGGCCGTCTCGAACTGCCGAGTCTATGTGAGCAGCCAGACTGTGAGCTGTGAGAGCCGGACACGTACGGCCCGCCCCTCCGGGCCATTCTCAGCGATCAGATCAGCATCCCGCAGCAAGGGCGGAAGGATCACGCTCAGCTCTGCGAAACGATCACCGGAGAAGAGCCGCAGGGCTGATTCCAGCGCGTCCCGAACACCGCCCAGAGTCGGCTCTTCCGTCGCACCGTCCGCCCGTACCGGCGCCATGAGCGCACGCCGGACAGCCTCCCAACGGTCATCAGCGCCAGGCGCCGTATCGGGTTCCTCCTCATGATCAGCAATGAGGTTCGTCGTAGGCACCCGCAGGACCTTCGCCAGCCGACGCGCAGGCTCCAGGCGCGTGTCAGCCCGCTCCCCCTGCTCCAGCTTCCTGATCAAGGACAGGACACGCCGGACGCGGTCGCTAGCTGACGCTGTGTCATACCGCGCCGCTTGCGTACGCCCTGAAGCCGCTTGCCAATGTCGGCACTCATGATTCGAGCGTGCGGCCACCACTGCATGTGCATGCGGGCGAGCGATGGAATCCGATGCGGAAGCATTGCCAACGCGGGACGGGAGAACGCGTCGTCACCCTCGTCAGCTCCCTTCCTGGCTGTGCTGCACAACCGGCGCCAGCGTCCCACGTGCGCGTGCGCGCACGGCCACCGAATACGGGTCCCCTCCAAGCTCAAGAAAAGCTCAGATCAACCGCACAGTTCCGGTGCAAGGCGACGGGTTACGCGTGCCATACTGCGGCCCCGCCGAGAGACACGAGGAGGAATAGTGCTTGACCGACACCCATCCAAGCCCCGCGCGCGCTGTTGGTCGGATGCCGAACGATGGCAGGTCTACCTAGCGGCAGCGGGGTTAATCGTGGCGATCATCGCCACCGTGGGGCAGTTCATGCAGTAAGAACCTCACGACAACACGAGACGGTCGCTCGGGAACTGCACATGCAGCGAGCCCGGCCGACTGCTACGCGACCGGGCTCGTGAACTGCGCTGGAGGGTCTGATTCGGGGTGCTGCCCGACTCGGGCCCTTCAGTGTCGTACGGGTGCTGGAAGGCTCCCGCTGCGGCGAGACAAAGCTACCGCACTCAGATAACTCCGGAGCCGCTTCCGGCGGACACTTTCCATGATGCCCAGAGCTTGATCATCACCTCGAACCGGCTGGTCAGACCAGAGATGGGTTCCCCTCCAAGGCAAGAATTGCACCCCCGGCCCCCGCGTCTCCTGGGTAGTCTCTGTCCTGATCCACAATCCGACCTTCAAAGCCAACCTCGGATACCCCGAGGCGCCCTTCGGAGGTCGACACAAAGCCATCACCAGACCCCGTAAAGTCCGGTTTCAACGAGTATGAACAGGGATTGAGGGCAGACCGTGAATAGCCGCCTGGCCTGCACAAACGCCGATCAGAGAGGTATGCCCCCTGCCCCTGCGGTGAACTTCCGGTTCACCGGGCAGCGCTTCTTCCGGATCGAGAACGGGCGGCTCGCCGGTCAGCTGCGGGACGTGGCCTACCAGGCGACGACCACCGACTTCTGGGGCTCCATGGCGGCCGTCGGCGGCCCGCGGACGTACGTCCTGGGTGGCGCCTTCAACTGCGGCAAGGCCCAGCCGGGGCAGGTCGCGGCCGTCTCCCACGGCTGCCCGTCCGCCCTCTTCAAGGGAGTCAACATTCTGAACACGACGCAGGAGGCGGGTCGATGAGCGCGGGTACGAGCAGGCCGCACGAGATCGTCGAACGGGCGCTGGAGCTGTCGCGGGCGGACGGCTGCGTCGTCATCGCCGACGAGGAGTCCACCGCCAACCTGCGCTGGGCGGGCAACGCGCTCACCACCAACGGCGTCACGCGCGGACGCACGCTGACCGTCGTCGCCACGATCGACGGCCGGCAGGGCACGGCGTCCGGTGTCGTGTCGCGCTCGGCGGTGACCGTGGACGAGCTGGAGCCCCTGGTGCGGGCCGCCGAGGCCGCGGCCCGCGGCGCCGGTCCCGCCGAGGACGCGCAGCCGCTGGTCACCGGCGTGCCGGAGTCGCCCGACTTCACCGACGCGCCCGCCGAGACGTCCTCGGCCGTGTTCGCGGACTTCGCGCCCGCCCTCGGGGAGGCGTTCGCACGCGCGCGTGGGGGCGGCCGGGAGCTGTACGGGTTCGCCAACCACGAGATGACGTCGACCTACGTGGGGACGTCCACCGGGCTGCGGCTGCGGCACGACCAGCCCAACGGGACGCTGGAGCTGAACGCCAAGTCACCGGACCGGACCCGGTCGGCGTGGGCGGGGCGCTCCACGCGGGACTTCAAGGACGTCGACCCGGGTGCGCTCGACGCCGACCTGGCCGTACGCCTGGGCTGGGCCGAGCGGCGGGTGGAGCTGCCGGCGGGCCGGTACGAGACGCTGCTGCCGCCGACCGCCGTCGCCGACCTGCTGATCTACCAGCTGTGGTCGGCCTCGGGGCGGGACGCCGTCGAGGGGCGCACGGTGTTCTCCAAGCCGGGCGGCGGCACCCGCGTCGGCGAGCGGCTTGGCGAGCTGCCGCTGACCCTGCGCAGCGACCCGCACGAGCCGGGGCTGGAGAGCGCGCCCTTCGTGGTCGCGCACTCCTCCGGCGGTGACCAGTCGGTGTTCGACAACGGGCTGCCGGTGGCGGCGACCGACTGGATCCGCGCGGGAGAGCTGCACCGGCTGACGACCACCCGGCACAGCGCGGCCCTGACGGGGCTGCCGGTGGCACCGGCGATCGGCAACCTGGTCCTGGACGGCGGCTCGGACCGCTCGCTGGAGGACATGGTGGCCGGCACCGAGCGCGGGCTGCTGCTGACCTGCCTCTGGTACATCCGCGAGGTCGACCCGGCCACGCTGCTGCTGACCGGGCTGACCCGGGACGGCGTCTACCTGGTCGAGAACGGCGAGGTGGCCGGAGAGGTGAACAACTTCCGGTTCAACGAGTCGCCGGTGGGCCTGCTGGGCCGGGCCACGGAGGCCGGGCGGACGGAGAAGACGCTGCCCAGGGAGTGGGGCGACTGGTTCACCAGGGCGGCGATGCCGGCGCTGCGGGTCCCGGATTTCAATATGAGTTCTGTCAGTCAGGGCGTATAACCTCGTACCTGATTTCGCGAGACCACTCAAGGAGACAAGAGAACCGTGACGGACATCGTCGACGAGCTGAAGTGGCGCGGGCTGTTCGCCCTGTCCACCGACGAGGACGCTTTGCGCAAGGCGCTCGCGGACGGTCCCGTCACGTTCTATTGCGGTTTCGACCCGACCGCGCCGTCCCTGCACGTGGGGCACCTGGTGCAGGTGCTCACCGTGCGCCGGCTCCAGCAGGCCGGTCACCGGCCGCTGGCGCTGGTCGGCGGCGCGACGGGCCAGATCGGCGACCCGCGCCCGACCGCGGAGCGCACGCTGAACTCGCCGGAGACCGTCGCGGGCTGGGTCGACCGGCTGCGCGGCCAGATCGAGCCGTTCCTGGCCTTCGAGGGCGAGAACGCGGCCGTGATGGTCAACAACCTCGACTGGACCGAGGGCCTGTCGGCCATCGAGTTCCTGCGGGACATCGGCAAGCACTTCCGGGTCAACAAGATGCTGACCAAGGACTCCGTGGCCCGGCGCCTGGAGTCCTCCGAGGGCATCAGCTACACGGAGTTCAGCTACCAGCTGCTCCAGGCCATGGACTTCCTCCAGCTCTACCGGAGGTACGGCTGCACGATGCAGCAGGGCGGCAGCGACCAGTGGGGCAATCTCACGGCCGGCCTCGACCTGCTGCACCGGCTGGAGCCGGACGTCGGCGTCCACGCCTACGCGACGCCGCTGATGACCAAGGCGGACGGCACCAAGTTCGGCAAGACCGAGGGCGGCGCGGTCTGGCTCGACCCGGAGATGACGACGCCGTACGCGTTCTACCAGTTCTGGCTGAACGTGGACGACCGGGATATCTCGACGTACTCGCGCATCCTGTCCTTCCGGTCCCGCGAGGAGCTGGAGGAGCTGGAGCGGCAGACCGAGGAGCGTCCGCAGGCCCGTGCGGCGCAGCGCGCACTGGCGGAGGAGCTGACGACGCTGGTGCACGGCGCCGGGCAGACGGCCGCCGTGATCGCCGCGTCCAAGGCCCTCTTCGGCCAGGGTGACCTGGCCGAGCTGGACGACCGGACGCTCGCCGCGGCCCTCTCCGAGCTGCCGCACATCGAGGTCGCCGAGCTGAGCCCGGTCGTGGACCTGTTCGCCGAGGTCGGTCTGGTCGCCAGCAAGTCCGCCGCCCGCCGCACGGTCAAGGAGGGCGGCGCGTACGTGAACAACGCCAAGGTCACCGGCGAGGACGCGGTCCCCGCCAAGGAGGACCTGCTGCACGGGCGCTGGCTGGTGCTGCGCCGCGGCAAGAAGAACCTGGCCGCGGTGGAGGTCACCGGCTCCTGAGCACACGGCGTGGGGGCGGCCCTGCACCTCGCGGTGCCGGGGCCGCCCCCACGCCGTACGGGGCGTCCGCCGTCAGGCGCGTCCGCGCTTCTTGTTGCCGCGCACCGCCATGTAGGCCGCGTCTCCGAGGGCGACGATGATGACCGCGGCCACCAGCTGGAACAGGTGGCGCCACCAGTCGATGCCCGAGGTCTCGTCCACCCCTGCCGCGCGGGCGACGGCGTTGCCGACGATGGCGCCGAGGATGCCGAAGATGGTGGTCAGCCACAGCGGACTGTGCTGCTTGCCGGGGATGATCGCCTTGGCGATGAGTCCGAGCACGAATCCGACGATGATCGCCCACAACCAGCCCATGACTGCCTCCTCGTACGGCTCCACGCGAGCATTGCCGCCAGTCTTCGGCCGTACCGCGTACGGCGCATGCCGGATACGGCCGAACGGGGCCCCAGCCGTGCCGACCGGCGCGGACCGGCCGCGCGCCGAGTGGGTGCCCCGGTCTCGTGGACGGCGCGGGGGCGGCGTAACGTGGTGAGTTGTCCGGGACCGGTGTCCCCGAGCGGCCACGGACGGAAGCGGGGCGGGGACGGTCCGATCGGGCGGATGGTGGAACCAGATGCGGAAGCACAGTGCCGGCGGCGTCGAGGTGTTCCGGATCACCGGGGCCCGGACGGGCCTCCAGGAGGACGTACGCGCGCGGCAGCGCCGGTACGTGATCTCGATGTCGGTCCGCACCGTGTCGGTGGTCCTCGCGGCCTGCCTGTGGAACGTGGAACGGCACGTCGCGATCGTGGCACTGGTCCTCGGTGTGGTCCTGCCCTACATCGCGGTCGTGATCGCCAACGCCGGGCGCGAGAACGCGCCATCCTTGCCGTCGACGTTCGTGACGCCCCAGACGCCGCCGATGATCCTTCCGCCGCGGGCGGACGACGCCTCCGGGGACTCCGTCCGGGAGGACGCCCTGTCGGATCCGTCGCCGGGAGCGGCGGGCGAGTCGCGCGGCCGGCCGTGACCGCGCGGCGCCCTCAGGCGGGGGCGCGCGTTCCGCGCCAGGCCGAATAACTGCTGAGATGAATCGTGCTGTTCCGGTGCCGGGCGATGGGTGACCCATGACATACTTCCTACGCGCTCCGCATCCCCCGTCGGAGCGACGGACCGACGCCGGGCAGCTCCCCCCGTGGCTGCTCGGCGTCGCCTTTTGTGTGAACCTGTGAGACGAGCCTGTGAGTGACGACATCGCCCCGGACAACGCTCCGGAGGCCGCCCCCATCTGCTCCGCCAAGGGCTGCCGCACGGCCGCCGTGTGGGTGCTGGCGTGGAACAACCCGAAGATCCACACGCCCGAGCGGCGCAAGACGTGGATCGCCTGTGACGAGCACCGGGAGCATCTGTCGCAGTTCCTCGGCGTGCGGGGCTTCCTCAAGGATGTGGTCCCGCTGACCGAGTGGGAGCCTCCACAGAACTCCTAGGGCCCGTCCGGCACCCGCCGCTAGCCGCCGATCGCCGACATCGGCCGGTCGGGCTGCACGAACGTCGGGTCGTCGAGGCCGGCGCCCGCCTTCTTGCCCCACATGGCGAGGCGCCAGATGCGGGCGACCTCCTCGTCGGGGGCGTCGGAGCGCAGGGCGGCGCGCAGGTCGGTCTCCTCACGGGCGAACAGGCAGGTGCGCACCTGGCCGTCGGCGGTCAGGCGGGTGCGGTCGCAGGCCGAGCAGAACGGGCGGGTGACCGAGGCGATGACGCCGACGCGGTGCGGGCCGCCGTCCACGACCCAGCGCTCGGCGGGGGCCGAACCGCGCTCCTCGGAACCCTCCGCGGTCAGCTCGAAGCGGGTGCGCAGGGACTCCAGGATGTCACCGGCGGTGACCATCCCGTCGCGCTTCCAGCCGTGCTGGGCGTCCAGGGGCATCTGCTCGATGAACCGCAGCTCGTAGTCGTGCTCGACCGCCCAGGCGAGCAGGTCGGGGGCTTCGTCGGCATTGAGCCCCGGCATCAGGACGCTGTTGACCTTCACCGGGGTCAGCCCGGCCTCGCGGGCGGCCGCCAGGCCCTCCAGGACGTCCTTGTGGCGGTCCCGGCGGGTGAGGGTCTTGAAGACGTCGGGGCGCAGGGTGTCCAGCGAGACGTTGACCCGGTCCAGGCCCGCCGCCTTCAGGGCCGCCGCCGTGCGCCTGAGGCCGATGCCGTTGGTGGTGAGGGACATCTGGGGGCGCGGGGCGAGGGCGGCGACGCGCTCGACGATGCCGACCAGGCCGGGGCGGAGCAGCGGCTCCCCGCCGGTGAAGCGGACCTCCTCGATGCCGAGGTGGGTGACCGCGATGTCGACGAGGCGGACGATCTCGTCGTCCGTGAGCAGGTCGGGCTTGGCGAGCCACTGGAGGCCCTCTTCGGGCATGCAGTAGGTGCAGCGCAGGTTGCACCGGTCGGTGAGCGAGACCCTCAGGTCGGTGGCCACTCGGCCGTAGGTGTCGATGAGCACGTGGGCCCCCTCCCTCGACGCGGATCGGCGGAGCACTTGGCTCCTGCTACACCTGCGAGCCTACGTGACCGGTCCGACATCCACAGGGGGCCGATCCCTACGACGTACGGCGCGGCCCCGTCGTAGGGATCTACGACGGGGCCGCGGACGAGACGGATCAGTGCGCTCCGGTGCCGGTCAGGGAGCGGACCTCCAGCTCGGCGTACTTCGCCTTGTCGGGCTCCTCCTTGGACAGGACCGTGCCGAGCCAGCCCATCAGGAAGCCGAACGGGATGGAGATCAGGCCGGGGTTCTTCAGCGGGAACCAGGCGAAGTCGACGTCCGGGAACATCGCCTTCGGGTCGCCGGAGACCACCGGCGAGAACAGCACCAGGCCGACGGCGACGATCAGGCCGCCGTAGATCGACCAGAGGGCGCCCTGGGTGGTGAAGCGCTTCCAGAAGAGGCTGTAGAGGATGGTCGGCAGGTTGGCGGACGCGGCCACGGCGAAGGCCAGGGCGACCAGACCGGCCACGTTCAGGTCGCGCGCGAGGGCGCCGAGCGCGATGGAGACGATGCCGATGAAGACGGTGGCCCAGCGGGCCGCCCGCATCTCCTCCTTCTCGGTGGCCTGGCCCTTGCGGATGACGTTGGCGTAGATGTCGTGCGCGAAGGACGAGGACGAGGCGAGGGTGAGGCCCGCGACCACGGCGAGGATGGTCGCGAAGGCCACCGCCGAGATCGTCGCGAGCAGGATCGCGCCCCAGGCCGAGTCGACGCCGCCGACGTGGAGGGCCAGCAGGGGCGCCGCCGTGTTGCCGGACGGGTTGGACTCGGTGATCTCCTTGGGTCCGACGAGCGCGGCGGCGCCGAAGCCGAGCGCGATGGTCATCAGGTAGAAGGCGCCGATGATGCCGATCGCCCAGTTCACGGACTTACGGGCGGCCTTGGCGTTGGGCACCGTGTAGAAGCGGATCAGGATGTGCGGCAGGCCGGCCGTGCCGAGGACCAGGGCGATGCCCAGGGAGATGAAGTCCAGCTTGGTCGTCCCGTTGACGCCGTACTGGAGGCCGGGTTCGAGGAAGGCGGCGCCGTGGCCGCTCTTCTCGGCGGCGGTGCCGAGCAGGTCGGAGATGTTGAAGTCGAACTTCAGCAGCACCAGGAAGGTGATCAGGATGGTGCCGCCGATGAGCAGCACGGCCTTGACCATCTGGACCCAGGTGGTGCCCTTCATGCCGCCGATGGAGACGTACACGATCATCAGGAGGCCGACGAGGGCGACGATGAGGATCTTGCCGGCGTCGGAGGTGATGCCGAGCAGCAGCGAGACCAGGACGCCGGCGCCCGCCATCTGGGCCAGCAGGTAGAAGATCGAGACGACGATCGTGGAGGTGCCGGCGGCGGTCCGCACGGGGCGCTGGCGCATGCGGTACGCCAGGACGTCACCCATGGTGTAGCGGCCGGAGTTCCGCAGCGGCTCGGCCACCAGGAGCAGGGCGACCAGCCACGCGACCAGGAAGCCGATGGAGTACAGGAAGCCGTCGTAGCCGAAGAGGGCGATCGCGCCGGCGATGCCGAGGAAGGACGCGGCGGACATGTAGTCGCCGGAGACGGCGAGGCCGTTCTGGAAGGCGCTGAACTGGCGGCCGCCCGCGTAGAAGTCGGCGGCGTCCTTGGTCTGGCGGCCCGCCCACACGGTGATGCCCAGCGTGGCGAGGACGAAGACGGCGAACAAGGTGATGATCAGCGGCCGGTGCTCGCTGGCCTCGTTGGCGGCCAGTTCGGCGGCGAGAACGGTCTGTGCGGGGCTCATGCGCCGCCCTCCATCCGGGACTTGATGGCCTCGGCCTTGGGGTCGAGCTTCGCGGCGGCGTGCCGCGAGTACCACCAGGCGATGAGGAACGTGGTGACGAACTGGGCGATGCCGAAGACGAAGGCGACGTTGATGTTGCCGAACAGCTTGGTGCCCATGAAGTCGCCGGCGTAGTTCGACAGCAGCACGTACAGCAGGTACCAGACGACGAACGCGATCGTCAGCGGGAACGCGAAGGAGCGGAAGGAGCGGCGCAGTTCGGCGAACTCGGCGCTCTGCTGCACTTCGGAGAACTCCTCGGCGGAGGGGAGTCGGTGTTCCTCTTGCGAGGGGGGCTCCTCTTTCGAGGGGGGTGGTGCGTCGGTGGCCACGGAGTCTCCTCGTACGACGGACATGACGGCTTGGACCTCGGTGTTCTCGCTGGGAGCTGGTCGTGCTCGGGCTCCCTGCCCAACGACACGGCGCCCCACGGGGACCGGTTCAACGCCCGGGCCACTTTCCGAAGTCACCCTCGGCGGGTCATTGCTGGCCAGCGACTTGGGGGGATAGCTTCACCCTGCACCACTCCGTCATGTACCTGCCCGAGCACAACCCGTGTCTCGGGCCGGTTTCGTTACCGGATGATGTGGAGACCCCATGGATCATCTGCGTTCCCCGCGTTCCAGACGCAGGCTCGCCCTCGCCGTACCGGTCGTGCTCTCGCTCACCGCGTCGCTCGGCTTCCTGCCCGCGGCCGCGCAGGCGGCCCCGGACGGGCGGGCGGGTCAGACCGCGGCCGCCGAGGCGCCGCGGCTTGCGTACGTCGTCAACACCCGCACGGACCACCGGACGATCGCGTCCGTGAAGCGCGCGATAGCCAGGACGGGCGGCACCGTGGTCGCCACGTACGACAGGATCGGCGTGATCGTCGCCCACTCGGCCGAGCCCGGCTTCGCCACCGCGATGCGCGAGGTCCGGGGCGTGCGGTCGGCGGGCGCGACCCGCACGGCGCCGCTGACCGCCGCCGCGACGACGGACCAGGGCGCCGCCCAGCCGCTCACGGCCGAGCAGGCCGCGCGGACGGCGCGGGCGTCCGGGGCCATGGGAGCGGGCGAGCCGCTGGAAGCGGACCAGTGGGACCTGCGGGCGATAGGCGCCGACAAGGCCGCGCAGATCAACCCGGGCAGCTCCCGCGTCACCGTCGCCGTGATCGACACCGGCGTCGACGACACCCACCCCGACCTCGCCCCGAACTTCTCCGCCGCGCAGTCCGCCAACTGCGTCGGCGGCAAGGCGGACACCAGCGCGGGCGCCTGGCGGCCGTACACCGCCGAGGACTACCACGGCACCCACGTGGCCGGCGAGATAGCCGCCGCCCGCAACGGCATCGGCGTCGCCGGTGTCGCACCGGGCGTGAAGGTGTCGAGCATCAAGGTGAGCGACCCGGACAACGGGCTCTTCTACCCCGAGAACGTCGTGTGCGCGTTCATGTTCGCCGCCGACCGGGGCGTGGAGATCACCAACAACAGCTACTACGTGGACCCGTGGCTGTACAACTGCATGGACGACCCCGACCAGCGCGCGATCGTCGACGCGGTCAACCGGGCCCAGCTGTACGCCCAGCGCAAGGGCACCCTGCACCTCGCCTCCGCCGGCAACTCCAGCCACGACCTGGACTCCGACGCGATCGTCGACGACTCCAGCCCCGACGACTCCACGCCGGTGACGCGGACGATCGACCCGCACGAGTGCTACGACGTGCCGACCCAGCTGCCCGGCGTCGTCACGGTCAGCGCCACGGGCGTCGACAAGGAGAAGTCGTACTACTCCTCGTACGGCGAGGGCGTCGTCGACGTCGCCGCGCCGGGCGGCGACGGGCGCTACCAGATCCCGGACACGCCGTCGAAGAACGGCCGCATCCTGTCGACCATGCCGAACGACGCGTACGGCTACCTCCAGGGCACCTCGATGGCCTCGCCGCACGCGGCGGGCGTGGCCGCGCTCCTGAAGTCGGAGCACCCCTGGGCGTCCCCCGCGCAGTTGCAGTGGCTGCTGAAGGCCCAGGCGGACAATCCGGGCTGCCCCGACTCCTACGACCAGGACGGCGACGGCGCGCAGGACGCCACGTGCGAGGGCGGCGCGCGCGTCAACGGCTTCTACGGCTACGGCATCGTCGACGCGCTCCGCGCGGTGAAGTGACCCGCCCGGCACCGGCACCGGCCCACCTCCATCTTCCTTCCCGTCACGCACCGGTTTCAGCAACGAACTGGAGACACCGCACATGACAGCACCTCTCGCCCGTCACCGCCGCGCCCTCGCGATCCCGGCCGGCCTGGCCGTGGCCGCCTCGCTGGCGTTCCTGCCGGGCAGCCCGGCCGTCGCGGCGGAGGCCGCCCCCTCCTCCGCGGCGGACGCGACCTCGCTCAGCTACGTCGTCAACGTCTCCCCCGGGCACGGGCCTTCGGCGTCCGTGCGCAAGGCGATAGCCAAGGCCGGCGGCACGATCGTGACGTCGTACGACCGGATCGGCGTGGTCGTCGTCCACTCCGCGAACCCGGACTTCGCCAAGTCCGTCCGCAAGGTGCGGGGTGTGCAGTCGGCCGGTGCCACGCGTACCGCGCCGCTGCCCTCGGCCGCCACGACCGACACGGGCGCGCCGAAGGTGCTCAGCGGCGAGGAGATCGCCGCCGCCGAGGCCGCCGAGGGCCAGGACCCGCTGCAGGGCCTCCAGTGGGACCTGCCCGCCATCAAGGCGGACAAGGCGCACGAGAAGACGCTGGGCAGCAAGAAGGTGACCGTCGCCGTCATCGACACCGGCGTGGACGACACCCACCCGGACATCGCCCCGAACTTCGACCGGGACGCGTCCGTCAACTGCGTCTCGGGCAAGCCGGACACCACCGACGGCGCCTGGCGGCCGGGTGCGGCGGAGAGCCCGCACGGCACGCACGTGGCCGGTGAGATCGCCGCCGCCAAGAACGGTGTCGGCATGACCGGTGTGGCGCCCGGGGTGAAGGTCTCCGGCATCAAGGTGTCCAACCCCGACGGCTTCTTCTACACCGAGGCCGTGGTCTGCGGCTTCGTGTGGGCGGCCGAGCACGGCGTCGACGTGACCAACAACAGCTATTACACCGACCCCTGGTACTTCAACTGCAAGGACGACCCGGACCAGAAGGCGCTCGTCGAGGCCGTCACCCGGGCCTCGCGGTACGCGGAGAAGAAGGGCGCGGTCAACGTCGCCGCGGCGGGCAACGAGAACTACGACCTCTCCGCCGACGAGATCACCGACCCGTCCTCCCCGAACGACACGACGCCCGGCGACCGCACCGTCGACCCGTCCGAGTGCCTGGACATCCCGACCCAGCTGCCGGGTGTCGTGACGGTCGCGTCGACCGGCGCGAAGGGCCTCAAGTCGTCGTTCTCCAACCACGGTCTGGGCGTCATCGACATCGCCGCCCCCGGCGGTGACTCGACGGCCTACCAGACGCCGGCGCCGCCCGCCACCAGCGGCCTGATCCTCGGCACGCTGCCCGGCGGCAAGTGGGGCTACATGGCCGGTACGTCGATGGCCTCGCCGCACGTCGCGGGCGTCGCCGCGCTCATCAAGTCGACGCACCCGTACGCCCCGCCGGCCCTGGTCAAGGCGCTGCTGTACGCGCAGGCCGACGCCACGCCGTGCACCAAGCCGTACGACATCGACGGCGACGGCAAGGTCGACGCGGTGTGCGAGGGCTCGAAGAACCGCAACGGCTTCTACGGGTGGGGCATGGCCGACGCGCTGGACGCGGTGCGCCGGTAGCAGGGAGGAACCGGGGAACTTGCCCGGATCTGGGGACTTGGTGAAGATCCTGGGGTGACCCCGATACGACCCAAATCCCGGACCACCGGTACCGGACGGCACGCGACGCCTTCCGGTACCGGCCGGACCGCGGCCGTACTCGCGCTGGTGGCGCTGGCCGCGCTGATACCGGTCCTCGGCCCCTCCCCCGCCCTGCGCGGCACGGGGGAGGCCGAGGCACCGGGCACCGGCGGCATCGCGCTGCTGCGCGCGGTGCTCTTCGCCGCGCTGAGCGTGCCGCTCGGCGAACTGTTCGTGCACCGGCTGGCCCGGTCGCTGCCCGGCGCACCCCCGGAGCGGCCCCGCAGTTGGTCGCCGTACGCGGCCGGGGCCGGTTTCGTCGCCGCCCTGGGGCTGGCGTCGGTCGTGGCGACGGGCAACCTGGTGCCGGACGGCGCCGCCGACATCGACGTGGGCGGTCTCTACGCCTCCCGGGACGGCAAGCTCGCGCTGCTGGAGGTCAACGGGTTCCTCGCGGCCGGTCTGTGCGCCGCCTCGCGCCGGCCCGGCAGCCAGGTGTGGCCGCTTGCCGCCGTGATCGTCGCGGAGGCGCTGCGCGCCCACCCCGCGACCGAGTACAGCCCGCTGACCGGCTCCGGTCTGACCCTGGTCCATCTGACGTGCGCCTCGCTGTGGGCGGGCGGGCTGCTGTACGCCCTGCGGACGCTGCGGCGGTGGCGGGGTGCCGAGGCGGGTCCGGCGCTGCTCGGCCTCTACGCGCGCGTGGCGGCCGTTCTGCTGGCCGCCCTCACGGCGACCGGGGTGTGCAGTTCGCTGCGCCGGATGGAGCCGGGCACTCTCGTGGACCAGTTGACGGACACGGCGTACGGGCGGGTGCTGCTCGCCAAGGTGCTCCTGGTGGCCGCCGTCGCCGCCCTCGCCCTGTGGGCCAGGATCCGGCTGAGCCGCGCGGCGGACCCGCTGACGGCCTGCTCCCCCGCGCGCGCGGAGGTCGTCGCGCTGGGGGCGGTGGTCGCGGTGTCGGGTCTCCTGACGGCCCTTCCGGTGCCGATCCGGTGGTGAGCAACCCCGCCCGGTGGTGGAGAACTTGACGCAGGAACCGTTTCGCCGGTGTCGCGGGCGGCACCTCCGGCACCGCGGTGTCGGTCCCGGCCCGTATCCTCAGTGACCATGCTCGAAGACCGTACGACCGCGGCTCCGTCCGCGACTGCCTGGCCGGCCGCGTATCCGCGGGGATACGCGGTCGTCGACGTGGAGACCACCGGCCTGGCCCGCGACGACCGCATCATCTCCGCCGCCGTGTACCGGCTGGACGCGCGCGGCGAGGTCGAGGACCACTGGTACACGCTGGTCAATCCGCAGCGGGACCCGGGTCCGGTGTGGATACACGGTCTGACGAGCGACGTACTGCGGGACGCGCCGCTCTTCCCCGACGTCGCCGAGGAGTTCGCGGCCCGGCTCGACGGGAGGGTCCTCGTCGCGCACAACGCGGTCTTCGACTGGCAGATGATCGCCCGCGAGTACGCCCGCGCGCGGCGCGAGGCGCCGGTGCGTCAACGGCTGTGCACCATCGCGCTCTCCAAGGAGCTGCGCCTGCCCCTGCCCAACCACAAGCTGGAGTCGCTGGCCGCCCACTACGGCGTCGTCCAGCAGCGGGCGCACCACGCGCTGGACGACGCGCGGGTGCTGGCGGAGGCCTTCCGGCCGAGCCTGGCCGCGGCGGCGGCCGGGGGCGTGCGGCTGCCGCTGCACGAGTGCCGGCCGCTGACCGAGTGGGCGGACCGCCCCGCGCCCCGCATCGGGCAGCAGGCGGGTCACGGTCCCTACCGGCCGAACAGCTGGCGTCCCGCCCGCAAGAGGCCCGCCTGCCCGTACCCCAACCCGGGCCGGTACGAAGTGGGCAAAAGGCTCAAGCAGGGCATGCGGGTCGCCTTCTCGGGTGACACCTCCGTGGAGCGGGACCTGCTGGAGGACCGGGCGACCGAGGCCGGCCTGCACGTGGCCACCAGCCTGTCCCGGCTGACCAGCCTGCTGGTCACCAACGACCCGGACTCGGGCACCTCCAAGGTGGTCAAGGCCCGGCAGTACGGCACGCCGGTGGTGGACGAGGCGGCGTTCGGACAGCTGCTCGCGGACGTCGAGGCGGCCGACGCGGCCCCGTGACGGGGGCCGGGGCGGGGTCGTGACGGGGGCCGCGACGGGCCGTACGGACGGGTGATTCCCGGCGACTCGCCCGGCGTCCGCTCGCCCGCGTGGCGCCGACGGCCCACCCTGTGGCGCATGGCGACATGTGAAGTCTGCGGCAACAACTACGGAATGACCTTCGAGGTCCACGCCCAGGGAGCGGTGCACGTCTTCGACTGCTTCTCCTGCGCGATCCACCGGATGGCACCCATCTGCGAGCACTGCCGGGTACAGATCATCGGCCAGGGCGTCGAGGTCGAGGGCCACTGGTACTGCGGCGCCCACTGCGCCCGCGCGGAGGGGAGGGCGGGGATCGTCGACAAGGTCTGAGCCCCGGTCCGCGCAAGCCGCCACCCGCCGCGTCGCGCCCCACGACCGAGTTGTACCGTCGTGGGGTGTACCGGTTCCTGTTGTCCCGCCAGTGGGTGATCCTCACCCTCGTGGCGCTCGCGCTCATCCCGACGATGATCGAGCTGGGCTTCTGGCAGCTGCACCGCCATGAGCACAGGGTCGCGCTGAACAAGGTGATCGCGGACTCCCTGGCGGCCCGGCCCGTACCGGCCGAGACCATGACCTCCCCCGGGGCGCGGGTCGGCGACGACGACCTCTACCGCCGCGTGACGGCCAAGGGGCACTTCGACACCGCCGAGGAGGTCGTCGTGCGCCGCCGCACCAACGCGGACGACCGCGTCGGCTACCACGTCCTCACCCCGTTCGTGCTGGACGACGGCAAGGTGCTGATGGTCAACCGGGGCTGGATCCCCTCGAACGGCGCCAGCCAGACCGCCTTCCCCGAGATCCCGGCGCCCCCGGCGGGCGAGACCACCGTCACCGGCCGGCTGATGCCCGACCAGACGACCGAGGACAGCGGCATCAAGAACGTCGCGGGCCTGCCCGACCGCCAGGTCATGCTCATCAACAGCGAGCAGCAGGCGGAGCGCCTCGGCAAGCAGGTCCTCGGCGGCTACGTCGAGATGACCGAGCCGAAGCCCGCGGGCGACGCCCCCGAGCTGATCGCGGAGCCCGACCACGACAGCATCGGCAACCACATGGCGTACGCCGTCCAGTGGTGGCTGTTCGCCACCGGCGTGCCGATCGGCTGGTTCGTGCTGGTCCGCCGCGAGGTCCGGGACCGGGCCTCCCAGGACGGCGAGGGCGACGAGGACGAGACCGAGGAGGCCGCGGAGCCCGCGGCGGTGTAGCCGGACGGCGGGCCGATTGCGCCCCTCCCGGTCGGGAAGACGATTCCCGTGCACACCGACATCGAGGACTACGCGCTCATCGGCGACCAGCAGACCGCCGCCCTGGTCTCCACGGACGGTTCCGTGGACTGGCTCTGCCTCCCCCGCTTCGACTCCGCGGCCTGCTTCGCCAGGCTCCTGGGCGACGAGGACAACGGCCACTGGCGCATCGCCCCCAAGGGCGCCGAGCGCTGCACCCGGCGGGCCTACCGGCCGGACACCCTCGTCCTCGACACCGAGTGGGAGACCGAGGACGGTTCGGTCCGGGTCACCGACCTGATGCCCCAGCGGGACCGCGCCCCGGACCTGGTCCGGGTCGTGGAGGGCCTGAGCGGCGAGGTCACGGTGCACAGCGTGCTCCGGCTGCGCTTCGACTACGGCTCGGTGGTCCCGTGGGTGCGCAGGTCCGACGGGCACCGGGTGGCCGTCGCCGGGCCGGACTCGGCGTGGCTGCGCAGCGAACCCGAGGTGCGCAGCTGGGGCGAGGACTTCGGAACGCACTCGGAGTTCACGGTCGCCGCGGGCGAGAAGGTCGCGTTCGTGCTGACCTGGCACCCCTCGCACGAACAGCGTCCGCCGCTGATCGACCCGTTCGTCGCGCTGGAGCACAGTGTCGAGGACTGGCGGGAGTGGGCTGCTCGATGCCGCTACGACGGTCCGCACCGGGACGCCGTGGTCCGTTCCCTGATCACGCTGAAGGCACTCACCTACCAGCCCACCGGCGGCATCGTGGCCGCCCCCACCACCTCGCTGCCCGAGGAGCCGGGCGGCGTGCGCAACTGGGACTACCGCTTCTGCTGGCTGCGCGACTCCACGCTCACCCTGGGGGCCCTGCTGTCGGCCGGGTACCTGGAGGAGGCCGAGGCATGGCGCGACTGGCTGCTGCGCGCGGTCGCGGGCAGCCCGGACGACCTCCAGATCATGTACGGCCTCGCGGGCGAGCGGCGGCTGCCGGAGTTCGAGCTGCCGTGGCTGTCCGGCTTCGGCGGGGCCGTCCCCGTACGGATCGGCAACGACGCGGTGAACCAGCTCCAGTTGGACGTGTACGGCGAGGTCATGGACTCCCTGTCGCTGGCCCGGCAGGCGGGCATGCACCCGCGGCCGCAGATGTGGGAGCTGCAGTGCGCCCTGATGGACTTCCTGGCCACCGCGTGGCGGGAGCCCGACGAGGGGCTCTGGGAGGTGCGCGGCGGACGCCGGCAGTTCGTGCACTCGAAGGTGATGACGTGGGTGGCCCTGGACCGGGCGGTGCGCACGCTGGAGGACCATCCCGAGCTGGGCGGCGGCGACCTGGAGGCCTGGCGCGCGCTGCGCGAGGAGGTGCACCGCGAGGTGTGCGAGAAGGGGTACGACCCGGAGCGCAACACCTTCACCCAGTCCTACGGCTCGCGGGAGCTGGACGCCTCGCTGCTGCTGGTACCGCGCGTGGGCTTCCTGCCCGCGGACGACCCGCGGGTGGTCGGCACGGTCGACGCGATCGGCGCTGAGCTGACCCGGGACGGCCTGGTACGCCGCTACAGCACCGAGGGGCAGCCCGTCGACGGGCTGCCGGGCAGCGAGGGGACGTTCCTCGTGTGCTCGTTCTGGTACGCGGACGCGCTGCACGCGACCGGCCGGACGAAGGAGGCCCGGAAGCTGTTCGAGCGGCTGGTGGCGCTCACCAACGACGTCGGGCTGCTGGCCGAGGAGTACGACCCGGCGGCCGGACACCAGCTCGGCAACTTCCCGCAGGCGTTCAGTCACGTCGGCCTGGTGAACACCGCCCTCGCCCTGTTCGGGGAGGAAGGGGCAGGATAGGACCATGGATCTTGGACTGAAGGACCGGGTGTACGTCGTCACGGGAGCCACCCGGGGCCTGGGCAACGCCGCCGCGCGCGAACTGGTCGCCGACGGGGCGAAGGTGGTCGTCACCGGGCGGGACGAGCAGAGCGTCGCCCAGGCCGCGGCCGCGCTGGGCCCCGACGTGGTGGGCATGGCCGTGGACAACGCGGACCCGCAGGCACCCGAGCGGCTGATCGCGACCGCGCGTGAGCGCTTCGGCCGCTTCGACGGCGTACTGATCAGCGTGGGCGGGCCGCCGCCCGGGTTCGTCGCCGACAACACGGACGACCAGTGGCAGGCGGCGTTCGAGTCGGTGTTCCTCGGCGCGGTGCGGCTGGCCCGGGGTGCGGCGGCCGAGCTGGAGGAGGGCGGGGTGGTCGGGTTCGTGCTGTCGGGCTCGGTGTACGAGCCGATCCCGGGCCTGACCATCTCCAACGGCCTGCGGCCGGGGCTGGCCGGCTTCGCCAAGTCCCTCGCCGACGAGCTGGGCCCGCGCGGCATCCGCGTCGTCGGCCTGCTGCCGGGCCGCGTCGACACCGACCGCGTACGCGAGCTGGACGGGCTGTCCGCCGACCCGGAGGCGACCAGGGCGGCCGCCGAGTCCCGCATCCCCCTGCGCCGCTACGGCACCCCGGAGGAGTTCGGCCGCACGGCGGCGTTCCTGCTGTCCCCGGCGGCGTCGTACCTCACCGGCGTGATGCTGCCGGTGGACGGCGGGGTGCGGCACGGGTTCTAGCGACGCCGCCGCTTCTGGCAGCACCGGTGCAAGCGGCACCGGTGCTGTCGGCGACGGTGCTGTCGGCAGGCCGGACGCGTCGGTCAGCTGACGCGTTCCGCGTGGTGCTTGACGCCGCGGAGCTGGACCTCCGCCGGGAGGGACGGGAGGCCGGCCGAGTCCCGGGCGTGGGTCAGGGCCCCGGTGGTGAGGTCGTGCAGGGCGGTGCCGGGATCGACGTGGGGGGCCAGCAGCAGCCGGACGCGGGTCTTCGGGGCGTCGCGGCGTCCGGTGAGCCGGACCGCGGCCCGCTCCACCCCGTCCACCCGGTCCGCCTCCCCGGCGAGGACGCCCTCCAGCGCCCGGCCGCGCACCGTCGCGGCCTCGCCGTCCCCGGTGTCGACGAGGACCTCGGTGAGCCGGCGGCGCCGCAGAACCGCGACCAGCCACCACAGGGCGAGCAGCAACAGCACGGCGAGCGCCGCGATGACGACCGGCCACCACCAGCCGGCGTCCCGCCAGCGGGTCCGCTCGGCGGTACTGAGCAGCACGTCGTGCGGCCCCTGGTGGACCCACCACGAGGGCGCGGGGAGATCGAACCCGACGGCGAGCACGGCGCCGCCGAGGGCGAGCAGGACCAGGCCCACGAGCCCGGTCAGCACACGGTCGACGGTCCTGAGCACCGCCCTCACCCCTTCCGGCCGGGACGCGCCACCCGCAGGGACACGGCAGGCGGGCGGGCCAGGCCGAGACCGCGCACCGCGTCGTCGAGCACGCCGTCCAGATCGGCCCGTACGTCGTCCAGTTCACGGAAGTGCGACAGCGCGCGCACGCGTGCCTTTCGGCGGCGCATCCGCACCCGGGCCGACTGCACCCCGGCGACCTCCATGGCCCGGTCGCGCAGCACGGTGGCGGCCGCGTCGCGGTGCAGTCCGGCGCGTACGTCCGGGTGGGTGCGCCGCATCGGCAGCACCCTGCGCAGGCCGGGGGTGAGCGCCAGCAGCAGGAGCCAGAGCCCGAGGGCCGCGGCGACCCCCGCGCCGACCAGTACCCACGTGTCGTCGAGGGGGCGCTCATCGAGCTGCCGGGCAAGGTCGCGGCGCCAGCCGAGGGCGTCGCGGCCGGTGCGGACGGCGACCACGTCGTAGAGGAAGGCCCCCGCGAGGAGCAGGACCAGGAGGGCGACGATGCCGGCGGGGACGCGGCGCGCGGACCAGAAGCGGTGGGCCGTTCCGCTCTCCGGGGCGTCGGGGACGTGCTTCTCCACGGCGGGCGGACCGGGCTGCTCGGGGCCGGGTTCCACGACCGGCGGACGCCGGGTGCTGCCCTCGGCCGCCTCGGGGCCCCGGGACTCGCTCATCGCGTCCTCCCCCGCCTCGCGCCGTACTCCCGCGCCAGGTGCAGCCGCTCCACCTGGACGGCGACCTCCGGCACCGCCATGCCCACCAGCGTCCTCACCCGCTGCACGACTTGGTGACGCACCTGACCGCAGCGGGCGCCGATGTCGCACGGGTAGTCGAGTTCGAGGTGGACCCGGACGTGCGCGACGTCGTGGTGGACGGCCACGCTCGCGTGCGGGCGCGCGGCGTCCGGATGGAGCGGACCGACCGCCTCGCGGGCCGCCTGGGCGGCGACCTTGGCGACCACGCGGTCGGCGATCCGCGTGGCACCGCGCTCGCCGGCCGCGACGGCCGCCGGGGGTTCCAGGACCTCGCCGGCCCCACCGCTCACGCCGGTCACCGCCGCCGGTCGTCGCGGGTGCGGAAGAAGTCACCCAGCTCCATGTCGCCCTCCAGGAGGCGGCCGACGACGAACCCGACCGCGCCGAGGGCCGCCACCAGCAGGAAGGCGCCGAATCCGCCGAAGTACCCGGCGAACCCCAGCGCCATGCCGGCGATCAGGCCGACCACGGCCATGCTCATGGTGCGCTCCCCTCGTTCACCGCTGCCTCGTCCTCCACGTCACTTGATCCGGGGCTCCGGTTCCTCGTCCTCCTCGTCGGGGAGCTTCACGTCGCTGACGGCGATGTTGACCTCGACGACCTCGAGGCCGGTCATCCGCTCCACCGCGGCCACCACGTTCTCCCGCACGTCCCGCGCCACGTCCGCGATCGACACGCCGTACTCGACGACGATCTCCAGGTCGAGGGCGGTCTGCTTCTCCCCGACCTCGGCCTTCACTCCCCGTGTCACACCGGACTTGGTCCCGCCGGGCACCCGGTCGCGTACGGCGCCGAAGGTGCGTGACATGCCGCTGCCCATGGCGTGCACACCGGCGACGTCGCGTGCCGCCATTCCGGTGATCTTCTCGACGACGCCGTCGGCGATGGTGGTCCTTCCCCGGCTCCCGGGGGCTTCACCGCCGCGCCGGATCTGGCCCTTGCCCGCACCGGGGGTCTCGATCGTGTCCTGCCCGGCCCGGTGGCTCTCCATGTCGGTCATGGCCGTACGTCCCTTCCGGTCGTAGTCCCTGCGACCACGGTAGTTCTGGTTGGGTCGCGGCGCGCCACGGATGCGGCAGGGTGGAGGAATGACGACGGCGGACCGGTGGACGCGCACGATGCGGGAGCGGTTGGGGCTCGGCAGGCTGCTGCCGCTGGGCGGGCCCCGGGACGGGGCGTGGATCGCGGAACGTGCCGCGCGGGAGGTGCTGCTGGCGGCGGCCCGGGAGGTGGCCGGGGCGTGCCCCGGCGTTCTGCGCGTCGGGCTCGCGGACCCGAGGGACGTGCGGGAGCCGGCCGTACCGCCGCCGCTGGGCGCCCTGCCGCCCGGGCCGCTGCGGGTGACGGCCGACTTCACGGCGACGGTGGGCGGTGCGGCGGCGGCCGCGGAGCCGCTGCCGGCGACGGCCGCGCGGCTGCGGGCGGCGCTGGCGGAGGCGGCGGCCGACGGGCTCGGGCTCGCGGTGACGGACGTGGACCTGCGGGCGACGGGTCTGCTGGACACCCCCGCGGACGCGGCTTGCGGGCAGGAGCCACGGGGGTCTCGGCCGGACGACGGAACGGAGCCGGGGCCGGCCGACGCCACCGCCGACGATGACGGGGGTGGCGTCGATGACGGGGACGAAGGGCGCGTCGCCCGGGCCGCGCTGGGGGTGCCGGGTGTGGTTCGGATGACCGGCGTACTGGGCCGTCCGGTCCATGTGACGGAGCCACCGGCGCGGGAGGGTGCCCTGCCGCGCCGCCATGTCCGGGTGGAGCTGGCGGTGGCGGCGGACCACCGGGCCGTGGAGGTGGCCCGGCGGGTCCGTGCGGCGGTGTCCGAGGCGCTGCCGGACCGGCCGTCGGTGGCGGTGGTGGTGACGGCGGTCGGCTGAGGCACCGGGCCGACCGCGCGCCGCGCCCCGTCCGACTACTCCCCGAGCCCCGCCAGGTCGCGCAGGCGGCGTGCCTGGGCGGCCCGCTCCGCGGTGCGCTGGGTCTCGTAGTCGCGGTGCTGGGCGCCCTGGAGCAGGACCTTGGTCTCGACGACCGCGTCGCGCGGCGCGGCGAGGACCGCCGACACCAGGTCGTGCACGGCGCCGTCGAGCTGGTCCGCGGGTACGGCCAGGTTGGCCAGGCCGCTGTTCACGGCCTCCTCGGCCATGACGAAGCGCCCGGTCGCGCAGATCTCCAGCGCGCGGGCGTAGCCGACGAGGGAGACCAGGGGGTGCGTGCCGGTCAGGTCCGGCACCAGGCCCAGGCTGGTCTCGCGCATGGCGAACTGCACGTCGTCGGCGACGACCCGCAGGTCACAGGCGAGGGCCAGCTGGAAGCCCGCCCCGATGGCGTGCCCCTGCACGGCCGCGACGGACAGGATGTCGCCGCGCCGCCACCAGGTGAATCCCTCCTGGTACTCGGCGATGGCGTCGTCCAGCTCGGCGTCGCCGCCCCGCGCGAGGTCGATGAACGACGGTTCGCCGTCGAAGCCCTCGGGCGTGAACGCCTGCCGGTCGAGACCGGCCGAGAAGGACTTGCCCTCGGCCCGCAGCACCACGGCCCGGACGGAACCGGGCAGCAGCCGGCCGGCCTCGGCGAGCGCCCGCCACAGAGCGGGGCTCTGCGCGTTGCGCTTGGCGGGGTTGGTCAGCGTCACCGTGGCGATCGCGTCGTCGACGGTGAGCCGCACGCCGTCCCGGTCGAGTGCGGGACCGGTGTCGTGGGCGGGCGAAGCCATGGGGCGCCTCCGAAAGGTGCGGTCGTCGTCCCCGCCGCACGCCGGCCCGCAGGCCGTGTGACGGCGGAGCTAAGTGACTGCACAGTAACCACCCGGACGGTCGGACGACCGACCGGGTGACCACCTTCACTGTCGGAGTCGAGGGGCCACCGGGGTGTCAGGCCGATGTGGCCTTTTTGCCCCGGGTAGCCCCGCCACGCCCTCGGAGCGTGACGCCCGACTCGCTGAGCATGCGGTGCACAAAGCCATACGAGCGGCCGGTTTCCTCGGCCAACGCCCGGATGCTCGCACCGGCGTCGTACTTCTTCTTCAGGTCTGCCGCGAGCTTGTCGCGCGCGGCGCCGGTAACCCGGCTGCCCTTCTTCAGAGTCTCGGCCACCCGTGCCTCCTCAAGGAAGTGCGCTCTGGTCTCCTCATGATCACCCCTTCCGCGCCTCCTGGCCACCCATTCGGCAAGGTCGATGAGTCAAGGATGTGACGACAGGAGCGTGTCCCCACATGTGGAATACAGAATTCCAGAGATTCGCGCCCGTACCGCCGAACGGGTTTCCGCGCGTAATTCCAGGTCAGAAAGGCGTCGCGGCCGGCCCCCGGCAATGGGGGGGTCCGGCCGCGAATTGGATGTAGGACGCACCTCTTGATGAGGAGATCTCACACAGATGGTGGATCACGACTCGGCCGAATGATCCATACTCAGTGGATCATCCTTTCGATCAAGCCAGGGCGACGAGATCCGCGTAGTCGGCGCCCCACAGGTCCTCGACGCCGTCCGGAAGCAGAATGATCCGTTCCGGCTGGAGGGCGTCGACGGCGCCCTCGTCGTGGGTGACCAGGACGACGGCGCCCTTGTAGGTGCGCAGCGCGCCGAGGATCTCCTCGCGGCTGGCCGGGTCGAGGTTGTTGGTGGGCTCGTCGAGGAGCAGCACGTTCGCCGAGGACACCACGAGGGTGGCCAGCGCGAGGCGCGTCTTCTCGCCGCCGGACAGGACCCCGGCGGGCTTGTCCACGTCGTCCCCGGAGAACAGGAACGAGCCCAGCGTCTTGCGGACCTCGACCAGATCGAGGTCGGGGTTGGCGGAGCGCATGTTCTCCAGGACGGTGCGCTCGGGGTCGAGGGTCTCGTGCTCCTGGGCGTAGTAGCCGAGCTTGAGGCCGTGGCCCTCGACGACCTGGCCGGTGTCGGGCTTCTCGACGCCGCCGAGGAGCCTGAGCAGCGTGGTCTTGCCGGCGCCGTTGAGGCCGAGGATGACGACCCGGGAGCCCTTGTCGATGGCCAGGTCGACGTCGGTGAAGATCTCGAGGGAGCCGTACGACTTCGAGAGGCCCTCGGCGGTCAGCGGGGTCTTGCCGCAGGGCGCCGGTTCGGGGAAGCGCAGCTTGGCGACCTTGTCGGACTTCCGCTCGGCCTCCAGACCGGCCAGCAGCTTGTCCGCCCGGCGGGCCATGTTCTGCGCGGCGACGGTCTTGGTGGCCTTGGCGCGCATCTTGTCG
Source organism: Streptomyces sp. WAC 04229 (assembly GCF_003947455.1). GTDB lineage: Bacteria > Actinomycetota > Actinomycetes > Streptomycetales > Streptomycetaceae > Streptomyces. Next base: position 36,621 of record NZ_QHJH01000061.1, read on the forward strand.
GCCTGCGAATGCAGCGCGGACGCCTTCTTCTCCGCGTTCTGCCGCTCGCGTTTGCGGCGCTTCTCGTCGGCCTCGCGCTGCTGCTGGTAGAGCTTCCAGCCCATGTTGTAGACGTCGATCTGGGAGCGGTTGGCGTCCAGGTAGAAGACCTTGTTGACGACCGTCTCGACCAGGTCGACGTCGTGGGAGATCACGACGAAGCCGCCGCGGTAGGTCTTCAGGTAGTCGCGGAGCCAGACGATCGAGTCGGCGTCGAGGTGGTTGGTCGGCTCGTCGAGCAGCAGGGTGTCGGCGTCCGAGAACAGGATCCGGGCCAGCTCGATCCGGCGGCGCTGACCGCCGGAGAGGGTGTGCAGGGGCTGGCCGAGGACCCGGTCGGGCAGGTTGAGCGCGGCGGCGATGGTGGCGGCCTCGGCCTCGGCGGCGTATCCGCCCTTGGTGAGGAACTCGGTCTCCTGGCGCTCGTACTGCCTGAGCGCCTTCTCGCGGGTGGCGCCCTGGCCGTTGGCGATGCGCTGCTCGTTCTCCCGCATCTTGCGGATCAGTACGTCGAGGCCGCGGGCGGAGAGGACGCGGTCGCGGGCGAGCACGTCGAGGTCGCCGGTGCGCGGGTCCTGCGGGAGGTAGCCGACCTCACCGGAGCGGGTGACGGCGCCGGCCGCGGGCTGGCCCTCGCCGGCGAGCACCTTGGTGAGGGTGGTCTTGCCGGCGCCGTTGCGGCCGACCAGGCCGATGCGGTCGCCCTTGGCGATGCGGAAGGTGGCGCTTTCGATGAGGACGCGGGCACCGGCGCGCAGCTCGATGCCGGAGGCGGAGATCACGGTCAGACTCCTGGGGCGGGTGGGGGC
>NZ_QHJH01000062.1 GCF_003947455.1 Streptomyces sp. WAC 04229
CCTCCCGGCCGCTCCCCGGCCGTCCCCCCGGCCCGCCGTTCAGCCGCTGTGCACATGCGCGCGCACTCCCTGCAGCCCGAACAGGACGAGCAGTTCGACCGCGCCCCCGTCGGCGCTGCCCAGCCAGTGCGGCAGGGACGTGTCGAACTCGGCGGCCTCGCCGGAGGACAGCGTCAGGTCGCGCTCCCCGACCAGCAGCCGCAGCCGGCCGCTCAGCACGTACAGCCACTCGAAGCCCTCGTGCGTCTGCGGGGTCGGTTCGAGCGGCGCCGGCCGGCTCGGGATGATCATCTTGAACGCCTGGGTCCCGCCGGGCCGCCGGGACAGCGGCACGAAGACCATGCCGAAGCGCCGGACGGGTTTCAGGTGGATCCGCGGATCACCTGTGCGCGGGGCGCCGACCAGGTCGTCCAGCGGGACGTCGTAGATCCGTGCGAGCGGCAGCAGCAGCTCCAGGGTGGCCCGGCGCTGTCCGCTCTCCAGCCGCGACAGGGTGCTCTCCGACACCCCGGTCGCCGTCGCGAGGTGGGCCAGGGTGATGCCCCGGTCCCGGCGCAGCGCGCGCAGCCTCGGACCCACCGCGTCGAGTACCTCGTCCGTTCCGGCGTCCATCCGGCCACCTTGCCACAACGGCAAGTTTTCGTGCCAGACGGCCCGGTGGCCGCCGAGACTGGCGGCATCACGACCCGAGCGTCACGACAGGAGTGGAAGGAGTTCCGATGAGCGCCACCGACGAGGTCACGTTCTGGGACGGGCTCTACGCGGCCCGGCCCGCGGCGAGCGACGCGCGGCCGAACCACCGGCTCGCCGAGGCGGTCTCCGAGGTGCCGCCCGGCGACGCGCTGGACCTGGGGTGCGGCAACGGCGGCGACGCGCTGTGGCTCGCCCGGCGGGGCTGGCGGGTCACCGCCGTCGACATCTCGGCCGTGGCGACCGAACGGCTCGCCGCGCACGCCCGCGCGCAGGGCCTCGGCCACCTGGTCACCGCCGAACGGCACGACCTGCGCGCGTCCTTCCCGGCGGGCCGGTTCGACCTGGTCTGCGCCCACTACCTGCACACGCCCTTCGACCTGGACCGGGCCGCGCTCCTGCGCACGGCCGCGCACGCGCTGCGCCCGGGCGGGCGGCTGCTGGTCGTCGACCACGGCTCGACCGCGCCGTGGTCGTGGAACCAGGACCCCGACGCCCGGTACCCGAGCCCGTACGAGGTCGCGGCGGACATCGGCCTCGACCCGGCGGCGTACCCGGTCGAACGGGCCGACTCCCCGCGTCGCCGCGCGACCGGCCCCGGCGGTCGCACCGCCGAGGTCGTGGACCACGTCCTGCTCATCCGGCGCGCCGCCTGATGCGGCGGCGGGGACGCGACGCCTGACGGAGGAGCGATGCCCGACCGAGCCCGACCGGGCGGCCGGGAACGGCCGGTCGTCCCAGCCCGACCGGGCGGCCGGGAACGGCCGGTCGCCCCACCCCGACCAAGGAGGTCACCATGCCCCCCGCCACTCGACGCGCCCGGCGCCGGGACGCCCCGCCGCCCCGGACCGGAGGCAGCGAGGCCGAGACCCTGCACGGGTTCCTCGACTACCTCCGGACCTCCGTCGCCGGCAAGGTCGACGGCGCCCCCGAGCCTCAGGTCCGTACCGCCGCCGTCCCGTCCGGCACGAACCTGCTCGGCCTGCTCCACCACCTGACCCACGTCGAGCGCGCGCTCTTCCTCGGCGCCGAGGTACGGGACTGGCAAGCGACGTTCCGGGCCGCGCCGGAGGACGGCGTGGCCGAGGTGGTCGCCCGCTACCGGGAGGCCGTCGAGCGCGCGAACCGGATGCTCGACGCCTGCACCGACCTCGCCGCACCACTCCCCCGGCATCCGCCCGGCAAGCCCGCCCCCAGCGTCCGCTGGGCCCTCACCCACATGATCGAGGAGACCGGCCGCCACGCCGGGCACGCGGACATCCTGCGCGAGCTGATCGACGGCGCGACGGGGCGCTGATCAGCGCGCACGGCGGTCAGCGGCGCGACGGTCGCGCCACCAGGCGACCGGCTCGCGCCCATCTCGCCCAGCCCCAACCACCCCGACAACAACGGACATTGACAACAGTGACCTGGTGAGCGAACGCTGACAAGAGCACACCGGACACGGTGCGCCACGATCCCACGGGGAGGAGACGGCATGGCGAACACGATCGAGATCCGTCCGCTGGACAAGAAGGAGACCACCGGCGGCAGCGGTGGCAACGGCGGTTCCTGACCCGGCACCCGAGTCGACGCGGAGCCGTACGCGATGAACCGCGCGACGAACGTGGCGACGCACCGCACGCTGAGGCGCTACCCCACGGTCGCGGAAGTCACCGAGTCGGCGCGGCGGCTGGTCACCCGGTTCCCCGGGGCCTGCCGCCTGCGCCGCATCGGTGTGTCCCGCGCCGGACGAGCGATCGAGATGCTGTCCGTGGGGCACGGGCCGCGCCACGTCCTGGTGGTCGCGCGGCCGCACCCGGACGAGCCGGTCGGCGGCGCGACCGCTCTCGTCCTGGCCGAGTGGGTGGCGCGGGGCCACGGGCGGTCCAGGGCGACCGACCCCCGTCTCGTCACCTGGGACATCGTCCTGTGCCTCGACCCCGACGGCGCCGCGCTGAGCGACGGCATCGAGGCGGCGACCGCCGGCCCCGGCCACACCCTGGCCGACTACTACCGGGCCGCCTTCCGACCGGTCGCCGCGGAGCAGCCGGAGTGGGCGCCGATCGTCTCGCGACACCTCCCCGAGAGCCGGGCCCTGTTCGACGTCGTCGACGAGCTGCGGCCCCACCTCCAGTGCTCCCTGCACAACGTCGACGCGGGCGGCGGCTGGGTCCAGCTGACCCGCGACCTCCCCGCACTCGCCGCGCCCTTCGGGACCTCCGCGGCCGAACTCGGCATCCCGGTCCAGCACGGCACGTACGACGCCCTGTACTGGGACAACCCCGCTCCCGGGATCCACGTCCTGCCACCGCCGGACAGCACCGCGCGCCTGGCGGCCGGGTCCGAGAACATCGGGCTGTCCACCTGGTGCGCGCCCCAGAGGTACGGCGGGGTCACGGCGATCGTCGAAGTGCCCATGTGGGCCACCGACCTGGCCGACGACCTCTCCCCGCACCCGGAGGCCGCGCACGTCCTGCGGGACCTGTCCGGGCTGGTCCGCGAGAGCGGCCGGCAGGTGACCGCCGTCTTCGACCGGGCCCGCGGATTCCTGCCCCCGGCCGAGGACGACCCGCCCCGGCGCGTACTGGAGTGGATGGCCGACGACCTGTACGACCTGGTCGCCGACTCCTGGACCCGGCTGGCCCGGCAGGCGGCCGACGCCTCCCGCACCGGCGGTCCCGCGCCCCTGACCAGGGCGGAGGTCTGTGCCCTCGACGTCGTCGCCCGACGCCAGCCGCTGCGCGCGGCGGGCCTGCTGCTGCGACTCCTCGAGGCGTCGGACGACCGGGCCGCCCCGGGACTGCACCGGGAGCTGACCGGCCTGTTCACCGCGTGGTGCGACGACTTCGAGCAGGCGCTGCGGCTGCGCTGGGTGCCCGTGTCCCGTCAGGTGGAACTCCAGGCACGGACGGTCGTGGCGGCCGCCGAGAGCGCGCTGGACACGACCCTCACCCGGTAGGAGAGCGGACCCGGACCTCCCCCGTGTCGTTTCTGTCCAAGACCAGCCCCCGGACCGCCCTCTAACGTGGCCTCAACAGCTCGCCGACCACCCAGAGGAGACACCACCATGCGTGACTTGGTCTACACCGGCTTCATGTCGCTCGACGGCGTCGTGGACTCACCCGGCGGCGGGCCGAGTGAGGGGCACCGCAGCGGCGGCTGGGTCTTCAAGGACCTCGAGTTCGTGCCGGAGGCCTGGTCGCTGAAGGCCGAGGAGCTGGCCGACACGACGGCGCTGATGTTCGGCCGGCGCAGCTACGAGGCGTTCGCGCCGGTCTGGCCCGGCTCGGAGGACCACGCCGCCTACAAGGACATGCCCAAGTACGTCGTCTCGACCACGCTGTCCGACGACGCCCTCGTCGACGGGTGGGGACCGACGACCATCCTGCGCTCGACCGAGGACGTCGCCGCGCTCAAGGAGGGCGAGGGAGGCGGGATCTTCATCCACGGAAGCGCGGAACTCGCCCGGCGGCTCGCGGACGCGGGCCTGATCGACCAGTACAACCTGCTCGTCTTCCCGACGCTGCTCGGTGCCGGGAAGAGCCTGTTCGGCCGGTCCGACCGCGACAAGCAGATGCTGACGCTGCGGGAGTCGCAGAGCTACTCGAACGGCGTCCTGAAGCTGGTCTACGACGTCAAGCGCTGATCAGCGCGCTGATCCAGGTCGAGGGCGATCGCACCACCGGCACCGTCGCGCAACTGCCCGGCGGTGCGGCCGACATAGGCACGCAGGGCCCGAGCCAGGTGCGGCTCGTCGAAGAAGTCCAGCTTGCCGACGACGTCGGCGGCCGGCTCCCCGGCCGCCAGCAGCTCCGCCGCCGTGCGGGCCCGCTCGATCTGCCGGACGGCACCCCTGGTCAGCCCGGTCGCGGCCCGGAACCGCCGCTCGACCGTACGCCCGGAGACGTCCGGTCGAGCCCCCCGCAGCACCTCGGCGACGACCGGATCACGAACCAGCACCCCGTCCCCGACCAGACGCTCGACCAGAGCCTCGGCGTCGTCGGCCCCGGGTGTCTCCCAGCGCCCTCCGTCCAGCCGGAACGTCCGCCGCGTGGTGTCGGGCAGCACGACACCCCCGTCGACCAGCCCCGACACGGGCACGGACCGCAACGACGTACCCACGGCGAACTCGATCCCGGTGAACCGCGCCCCCTCCGGCACCGGCGCCGTACCGGCCCGGGTCCCGGGCCCGGTCACCCCGGCGAACGCCCGCCCGCCCTGCTCCCAGAACACCAGCCCCAGACGCGCCCCGGCGACGGACGTCATCCCCGTCACCCGCTCACTCCGGCAGGTCCACACGGCATCGACCCACGACGAGTCGGACCCACGAGTCTCAAAGCGCAGCGACACGGCGGCAGAATACGCGCCGCCGTGCCGGCTCGGGCACCCGTTTCCCGACTACACGTTGAAGCGGAACTCCACCACGTCGCCGTCCCGCATCACATACTCCTTGCCCTCCATCCGCGCCTTGCCCTTCGCGCGGGCCTCCGTCACCGAGCCCGTGGCGACGAGGTCGTCGTAGGAGATGACCTCGGCCTTGATGAAGCCCTTCTGGAAGTCGGTGTGGATGACTCCCGCGGCCTCGGGGGCCGTGGCGCCCTTCTTGATGGTCCAGGCGCGGGATTCCTTGGGGCCGGCCGTCAGGTAGGTCTGCAGGCCGAGGGTGCGGAAGCCGACGTGGGCGAGGGTGGCGAGGCCGGGTTCCTCCTGGCCGACGGACTGGAGGAGTTCCAGGGCCTCGTCCTCCTCCAGCTCGGCGAGGTCCGACTCCAGCTTGGCGTTGAGGAAGATCGCCTCGGCGGGGGCGACCAGGGCACGCTGCTCGTTCTTGAAGGACTCGTCGGTCAGCTCGTCCTCGTCGACGTTGAAGACGTAGAGGAAGGGCTTGGTCGTGAGGAGGTGGAGGTCGTGGAGGAGTTCGTTGCGCTCGGTGCCCTGGACGATGCCGTGGGCGAAGAGCGTGTCGCCCTTCTCCAGGATCTCCTTGGCCTCCTCGACGGCCTTGACCTTCGGCGCGACGTCCTTCTTGATCCGGGACTCCTTCTGGAGGCGCGGGAGGACCTTCTCGATGGTCTGGAGGTCGGCGAGGATCAGCTCGGTGTTGATCGTCTCGATGTCGTCCTTGGGCGAGACCTTGCCGTCGACGTGGACGACGTTCTCGTCCTTGAAGGCGCGGATGACCTGGCAGATCGCATCGGACTCGCGGATGTTCGCGAGGAACTTGTTGCCCAGGCCCTCGCCCTCGCTCGCGCCGCGCACGATGCCCGCGATGTCCACGAAGTCGACCGTGGCCGGGAGGACCTTCTCCGAGGAGAAGATCTCGGCCAGCTTCGTCAGGCGGGGGTCAGGGACGCCCACGACGCCGACGTTGGGCTCGATCGTGGCGAACGGGTAGTTGGCCGCGAGCACGTCGTTCTTGGTCAGGGCGTTGAACAGGGTCGACTTGCCGACATTCGGCAGACCGACGATTCCGATCGTGAGCGACACGTTGCGACTTCCCGTACGTGAGGATGCGGAGGAGATGGGGCGGGCCAGGCAGGGGCCGATCCACCAGTCTACGGGGTGGCCGGTACCACCCCCGCGTGGTGTCGAACGCTTGGCCAGGTCTGGCCGACGGCGTGTCTGTCGGCCTATTCGACACATAAACCGACCTAAGTTGGTCCAGTGGAGCAACACGGGACGCGACCTGCGCAGTACGGACCGCGACGGAGCCGGGCGGCGCTGCCCCCGCAGGGGCGGGGCGGCGCCGCCGGCCGTCCGGTCGGGCGGCCGGCGGGTCCGCGGGCGGGCGGCGGACCGGCGCGGGCGGCCACGGGGCGCCAGGCCGGACGGCCCGGTCCGGCGGCGCGGGAGGCGAGTGCCCGGCGCACGATGCCCAACCCGCGGCTGACGGGTCTGGGCAGCGGTCTGTTCTGCGCCGCCGTCATGGTCGTGCTCGGCTGGCTCGACGCGCTGCTCCTCGGAGCGTCCCTGACTGTCTACGGCGTGCTCTTCGTGCCGGTGTGCCTGCTCACCGCGGTCTGGGTGCGCCGGGGCGACCTGCTGACCGCGCCCGTCGTCGTGCCGATCGCCTTCGCGGTGGGGCTGGTGACCGTGGCTGAGAGCGGGGACGGCGGCCTCGGGGGGCGGCTGATGGGGATCGTGACCGCGCTGGCCACCGAGGCCGGGTGGCTGTACGGCGGGACGCTGGTCGCGGGATCGACGGTGATCGTCCGCAGGATCCGGTTGATGCGCCGACGGCGGGCCGCCGCCCGGAACCGTCCGCCGGGGTGACCCGCGGCGGACGGTGCGAGGGCCGCGGTCAGCGGGACGCGTGCATGGCCGCGCCGACGATCCCCGCGTTGTTCTGGAGCTGCGCGGGGACGATCTCCGCCTGGATGCCCTCGATGTGGTGCAGGAACTTGTGTGCCTTCCGGCTCACTCCGCCGCCGATGATGAACAGCTCCGGCGAGAACAGCATCTCGACGTGGGCGAGGTACTTGCGCACCCGGTGGGCCCACTGCTCCCACGACATGTCGTGGTCCTCCTTGACCTTGCTGGAGGCGCGCTTCTCCGCGTCGTGGCCGTCCAGCTCCAGGTGCCCCAGCTCGGTGTTGGGGACGAGGACTCCGCCGTGGAAGACGGCACTGCCGATGCCCGTGCCGAAGGTGAGCAGGACGACCGTGCCCTGCCGGCCGCGCCCGGCGCCGAAGTTCATCTCGGCGACGCCCGCCGCGTCCGCGTCGTTGACGACCGTCACGTCCAGGCCGCCCAGGCGCTCCGCGAACAGGCTCCGCGCGTCCGTGTCCACCCAGCTCTTGTCGACGTTGGCCGCGGTGCGGACCATGGCGCCGCCGGTCACCACGCCCGGGAAGGTGAGTCCGACCGGACCGGTCCAGCCGAAGTGCTCGACGACCTCCTTGACCCCGTCGGCCACGCCGTCGGGATCCGCAGGTTGCGGAGTCAGCACCTTGCAGCGCTCCTGGGCGAGGTCGCCCCTGTCGAGGTCCACAGGGGCGCCCTTGATCCCGGATCCGCCGATGTCCACGCCGAAGATCTGCATGGCACCCACGTTACGGCCTGCGACTGACGGTCACGCCCCGGCGGTACCCGAACCGCCCCGCTCCGCCACCAGGCCCGCGGCCTCCTCGCGCAGGTCGCGGCGGAGCTCCTTGGGCAGCGAGAAGGTGATCGACTCCTCGGCGGCCTTGACGATCTCCACGTCCTCGAAGCCGCGCTGCGACAGCCACTCCAGGACCTGCTCGACCAGGATGTCCGGGACGGACGCGCCGGAGGTGACGCCGACCGTGGTCACGCCCTCCAGCCAGGCCTCGTCGGCCTCGTCGGCGAAGTCCACGAGGTACGCATCGCGGGCGCCCGCCTGCTTGGCGACCTCGACGAGACGCTTGGAGTTGGAGGAGTTGCGCGAGCCGACGACGATCACCAGGTCGGCCTCGGCGCCCATCTGCTTGACCGCGAGCTGGCGGTTCTGCGTGGCATAGCAGATGTCGTCGCTCGGCGGGGAGATGAGCTGCGGGAACTTGTCCTTGAGCGCGTCGACGGTCTCCATGGTCTCGTCGACGGACAGGGTCGTCTGGGAGAGCCACACCACCTTGGACGGGTCGCGGACCTCGACCTTCGCGACGTCCTCGGGGCCGTCGACGAGCTGGATGTGGTCGGGGGCCTCCCCGGAGGTGCCGATGACCTCCTCGTGGCCCTCGTGGCCGATCAGGAGGATGTCGTAGTCGTCGTTTGCGAAGCGGACGGCTTCCTTGTGGACCTTGGTGACGAGCGGGCAGGTGGCGTCGATGGTGGCGAGCCGGCCGCGCTCGGCCTCCTCGTGGACGACGGGAGCCACGCCGTGCGCGGAGAACATCACGATGTTCCCCGGGGGGACCTCCTCCGTCTGCTCGACGAAGATCGCGCCCTTCTTCTCCAGGGTCTGGACGACGTACTTGTTGTGAACGATCTCGTGCCGGACGTACACCGGGGCCCCGTACTGCTCCAGGGCTTTCTCGACGGCGATCACGGCGCGGTCCACACCCGCGCAGTAGCCACGGGGGGCGGCGAGCAGGACACGGCGGCCAGGCGAAGCAGTCATGGCACCCATCGTAAGGCCGCGTTCGGCGGGTCAGAGATCGCGTGGGTACGGCGTTGCCGGGGAGACTGACGGGAACGTTCCGAGCCGGAGTTCCATGCGGGGTTCGAGGCGGAGTTCGAGACGGGGTCCGAGGCGCTGGCGGAGGCACGATGTCGGAGACCGGTACGACGGCCCCAGGGGCCGGTGAGGAACACCAGCTGCGGCGCAGTCTGGGCTTCAGGGACCTGGTCGTCTACGGCCTGCTGTTCATCGCGCCCATGGCGCCGGTCGGCGTGTTCGGCACGCTGGACGCGAAGTCGCACGGCGCGGTGGCGCTGGTGTACGTCGTCGCCACGATCGCGATGGCGTTCACCGCATTCAGCTACGCGCAGATGGTGCGGGTGGTCCCCCAGGCCGGATCGGTGTTCGCGTACGCGCGCGTGGGGCTCGGCAACGGGGCGGGGTTCATCGCGGGCTGGATGGCGATGCTGGACTACGTCCTGATCCCGGCGGTGGCGTACCTGTTCTCCGGCATCGCGATGGAGGCGCTGGTTCCGGAGGTCTCCCGGTGGGTGTGGACGGCGATCGCGGTGATCGTCACGACGCTGCTGAACCTGTGGGGGGTGCGGGCGGCGGCCCGGGTGGGCTTCCTGGTGCTCGCCATGGAGATCGTGGTCCTGGTGGTGTTCGTGGTGGCGGCGATCGTGGTCCTGGCGCGGGACGGGGCCGCGCGCGACTGGCTGTCGCCGCTGTCCGGGGACGGCACGCAGGGGGCCTTCGCGCTGTCGGCGGTGGTCGGCGCGGTGTCGGTGGCGGTGCTGTCGTACCTGGGCTTCGACGCGATCGCGACGTTCGCGGAGGAGGTCACCGGCGGGTCGGCGAAGGTCGCGCGGGCCCTGTTGTTCTGCCTGGCGCTGGCGGGTGTGCTGTTCGTGGCGCAGACGTACCTGGTGGCGCTGCTCGAGCCCGTGTCGTCGGCGCAGCTGGCGGCGGAGCCGGAGCGGCAGGGGTCGGCCTTCTACGACGCCGTGGACGCGTCGGTGGGCACCTGGCTGCACGATCTGGTCGCGGTCAGCAAGGCGATCGGAGCGGCGTTCGCGGCGCTGGCCGGGCAGGCGGCGGCCGGGCGGCTGCTGTTCGCGATGGGCCGCGACCGGCGGCTGCCGGGGGTGCTGTCGCGGACGGATTCCGGGGTGCCGCGTGTGGCGCTGCTGGTCTCGGCGGTGATCACGATGGCGGCGGCGGTGTGGGCGGCCCGCCGGGACGACGGCCTCGACCACCTGGTGTCGGTGGTCGACGTCGGCGCGCTGACCGCGTTCACGCTGCTGCACGCGAGCGTGGTGGGCTGGTTCGTGGTCCGCCGCGGGGACGCCCCGGTCAACTGGTGGAAGCATCTGGTGGTGCCGGTCCTGGGCGCGGCGATCACGATCGCGGTGATCGTGGAGGCGTCGGGCAGCGCGCAGGTCGTGGGGGCGATCTGGCTGGCGGTGGGCCTGGCGGTCCTGGCGGCCCAGGCACGCGGGAGGCGCGCGGCGGGGGCGTGACCCGCGCGCGGCGGTACGGACGACGCCCGCGACGAGGATCCGACGAACGCGGCCCCCACGCGCGCCTCGCGCCGGCCGCAGCGCGAGCACGCCCCCGGGCCCGGCACGGCGCCCCGGCAGGGCCGACCCGCCATCGACCGGTGCGGGCGACTCCCCGGACGCGACCGCCGGGTGGGCGGCCCCGCCCAGTCCGCCCACCCGGCGGCGTGCACGCACGCGTGCATGGGCGAGCGGCCCCCGCCCAGCCCGGCGGCGCGGGGGCGGGGCGCCGCGCACGGCTGCCGCCGCCGGGGCGCACGCGTGCGTGCCGAGGCCCCTGTCGCCCAAGCCCCGCAGGGATGTCGTACCCGGCCGTTACGCTCGGGCGCATGGCTGTTAACTCCACTCCCGAAAGCCCGCTGCCCGTGGGTGAGGTGTCGCGGCTGATCGGAGGGTGGATCGACCGGCTCGGCGCGGTCTGGATCGAGGGGCAGATCACACAGCTGTCGCGGCGGCCGGGCGCGGGGGTCGTGTTCCTGACGCTGCGCGACCCGTCGTACGACATCTCCGTGAGCGTCACCTGCTACCGGCAGGTGTTCGAGGCGGTGGCGGACGTGGTCGGCGAGGGTGCCCGGGTGGTCGTGCACGCCAAGCCGGAGTGGTACGCACCGCGCGGGCAGCTGTCGCTGCGGGCCGCCGAGATCAAGCCCGTGGGTGTCGGGGAGCTGCTGGCACGGCTGGAGCAGCTGAAGAAGGCCCTCGCGCGGGAGGGGCTCTTCGCGCCGGAGCGTAAGAAGCCGCTGCCGTTCCTGCCGCAGTTGATCGGCCTCGTGTGCGGCCGGGCCTCGGCGGCCGAGCGGGACGTCCTGGAGAACGCCAGGCACCGCTGGCCCGCCGTCCGCTTCGAGGTGCGCAACGTCCCCGTGCAGGGCGTGCACGCGGTGCCGCAGGTGGTGCAGGCGGTGAAGGAGCTGGACGCGAGGGACGACGTGGACGTGATCGTCGTCGCGCGCGGCGGCGGCAGCGTCGAGGATCTGCTGCCCTTCTCCGACGAGCAGCTGGTGCGCGCGGTCGCCGCGTGCCGTACGCCGGTCGTCTCGGCGATCGGGCACGAGCCGGACAATCCGCTCCTCGACCACGTCGCCGACCTGCGCGCCTCCACACCGACCGACGCCGCGAAGAAGGTCGTGCCGGACGTCGGCGAGGAGTACGAGCGGGTGCGGCAGCTGCGGGACCGGGCACGGCGGTGCGTCGCGGCCTACGTGGACCGGGAGGAGCGAGGGCTGGCCCACGCGCTGGCCCGGCCGTCGATACAGGATCCGCACCGGATGATCGAGGAGCGGGCCGAACAGGTGACGGCCCTGCTGGACCGGGGCCGCCGCTCGTTGCGGCACCACCTCGACCGGGCCGCCTCCGAGCTGACGCACACGCACGCGCGCGTGGTGGCGCTCTCCCCCGCCGCGACCCTCAAACGGGGGTACGCCGTGCTCCAGCGCGCCGACGGGCACGCCGTCCGGGATCCCGGCGAGGTGGAGCCGGGCGAGGCGCTGCGGGCGCGTGTCGCCGAGGGCGATTTCTCCGTACGAGTCGACGCATAGGGTGGGTGGATGACCAGCGAGGTGGAGCAGCCGACGGCCATGTCCGAGGCGCTCGGGTACGAGCAGGCGCGGGACGAGCTGATCGAGGTCGTCCGGCGGCTGGAGGCCGGCGGTACGACGCTGGAGGAGTCCCTCGCCCTGTGGGAGCGGGGCGAGGAGCTGGCGAAGGTGTGCCGCCGCCGGCTGGACGGCGCCCGGGCCCGCCTGGACGCGGCACTGGCCGAGGAGGCGGGCGCGGAGGACGAGGGGGACGGGACCCGCTAGCCCTTCGCCGTGTCCTCCGCCAGCGTGTGCGCGACCAGCGCGTTCGCGTGCCCGTGGCCCAGGCCGTGCTCGGTCTTGAGCCAGCCGACCAGCTCCATGTGCTTGGTGAGCGGCGAGGAGCGGATGAGCTCCTTCCACTCGGCGACCGGACGGCCGTACTTCTTCTCGATGGCGGGGAAGTAGGAGGCCGGGCCCTTCACGGTGGCGGTCATGTCGAGTTCCCATCTGTGTGAGGCGGTGTACCGCCCTTTACGACTCCGGCGCCCGCGACAAGTAACCGCTGGTGCGATGTGATCCAGGCCACTCCTCCTTCGTCGGCACTGTGAAGCGGATCACCGCACTCCTCTTTTGGTTGAACCTTGAACTTCTTTCCCGTACCGTCGGTCCGGTCAATGGCTCCCGGCGCCCCACCGGCGTGCAGCCGACGCACCATCGAGGAAGATCACGTATGTCTCTCGTTCTTGACCCCGCCGCCCAGGACCTGCTGTTCCGCGAGGCCCGCACCGCGAACACCTTCACCGACGAGCCGGTGACCGACGAGCAGGTGCAGGCGATCTACGACCTGGTCAAGTACGGCCCGACCGCCTTCAACCAGTCCCCCCTGCGCATCACGCTGGTCCGCTCCCCCGAGGCCCGCGAGCGCCTCGTCCAGCACATGGCCGAGGGCAACCGGCCCAAGACGGCCGCCGCCCCGCTGGTGGCGATCCTCTCGGCGGACAACGAGTTCCACGACGAGCTGCCGCAGCTCTTCCCGCACTTCCCGCAGGCCAAGGACGCCTTCTTCAGCGAGCGCCCGGCGCGCGAGGGTGCCGCCCTGCTGAACTCCGCCCTGCAGGCCGCGTACTTCATCGTCGGCGTCCGCGCCGCGGGCCTGGCCGCCGGCCCCATGACCGGTCTGGACTTCGAGGGCGTCCGCAAGGAGTTCCTGGACGACGACCACACCCCGCTGATGGTCGTCAACATCGGCCGCCCGGGCCCGGACGCCTGGTTCCCGCGCTCCCCGCGCCTCGCCTACGACCAGGTCGTCACGACCGTCTGATCCCCGGCACGTCCGCACGGACGCATGACGAAGCCCCCGGCCCAGCGGCCGGGGGCTTCGTCATGCGTCCGTGCGGGGGTTCACGCCAGCTTCAGCGCCGCCGCCATCTTGCCCAGCTGCTCGAACGACCCCGTGCCGGCCACGACCGTCGTCGCGCCCTTCATGGCGGAGTCGCCCTCCAGCACCAGCGCGTCGTACCGGCCACCCGTGTACCGGGTCCACGTGCGGCCGCCGATCTCCTCGGTCCGCTCGGTGGCCCGCGACCCCTGGCTGGCATCCTCGATGAACGAGGCGGGCTTCCGCGTGGACTGCTCGATCGCCACGTACTCGCCGTCCGGGGCGTGGAAACCCAGGTGCCAGGCGTCGAAGTCGTCGCCCTGGAAGCGGACGGAGGTCGGCTTCCAGTCCTGGGACAGACCCTCGGGCGCCGCCACCGGGTACGACGCCGCGCGCTGCGCGGTCAGCAGCTCCACCCGGTAGTCGACCCGCTTGACGTCCGGTTCGCCGTCGTCGTGCGGAATGAAGATCCAGATCACGCCCGCCGCGAGGACGATGAGCCCGAGGGAGAGAATCATGTCCCGGGCCGACTTCTGCTTGCCTTTCATACCTGCCACGCCCCCTATCGTCGCAGGTGCCTGAGCCGCTCAAACGTGGGGTCCCCTGCTCATTTTGTCGGACTGACGATAGAGTCATGGCCATACCCTCATCCGGCCGTCGTCGTATCAGAAAGGTGCGCTCCGATGACCGAGCATCATCTGCCGTCCGAGCTGGACGTCCCCTCAGAGGCCCCCGACCGCAACCTCGCCATGGAACTGGTGCGGGTCACCGAGGCCGCGGCCATGGCCGCCGGCCGCTGGGTCGGGCGCGGTGACAAGAACGGCGCCGACGGTGCCGCCGTGCGCGCCATGCGGACCCTCGTCCACACCGTCTCGATGAACGGCGTCGTCGTCATCGGTGAGGGCGAGAAGGACGAGGCCCCGATGCTCTTCAACGGGGAGCGGGTCGGCGACGGGACCGGCGCCGAGGTCGACATCGCGGTCGACCCGATCGACGGCACCACGCTGACCGCCAACGGCATGACCAACGCCATCGCGGTGCTGGCCGCCGCCGAGCGCGGCTCCATGTTCGACCCGTCCGCCGTCTTCTACATGGACAAACTGGTCACCGGCCCGGAGGCCGCGGACTTCGTCGACATCAACGCGCCGGTGTCCGTGAACATCCGCCGGATCGCCAAGGCCAAACGGCGCACCCCCGAGGACGTCACCGTCGTCATCCTCGACCGGCCCCGCCACCAGGGCCTGATCAAGGCGGTCCGGGAGACCGGCGCCCGCATCAAGCTGATCTCCGACGGCGACGTGGCCGGCTCCATCCTGGCGCTGCGCGAGGGCACCGGCATCGACCTGCTCCTCGGTGTCGGCGGCACCCCCGAGGGCATCATCTCGGCCTGCGCGGTGAAGTGCCTGGGCGGCACCATCCAGGGCAAGCTGTGGCCGAAGGACGACGAGGAGCGGCAGCGGGCGATCAACGCCGGTCACGACCTGGACCGCGTCCTGACCACGGACGACCTGGTCTCCGGGGACAACGTCTTCTTCGTCGCGACCGGCATCACCGACGGCGAGCTGCTGCGCGGGGTGCGGTACCGGTCGGAGACGGCGACGACCGACTCGATCGTGATGCGGTCCAAGTCCGGGACGGTGCGCAGGATCGACTCCGAGCACCGGCTGAGCAAGCTGCGGGCGTACAGCGCGGTGGATTTCGACCGGGCGAAGTGACTCCGTCGGTCGTGCGGGGCGCCTCTTGAAGTGGGGGTGCCTGTCCGTCGGCGGGTGCGGGTGGGGTGTGGCTGGTCGCGCCCACGCGGCGGAGCCGCACATCGTCAACGCCCCGCGCCCCTTTGGGGCGCTGAGCCGTCCCGGCGTGAGAAAGGCACCCTCTGTGCGGAGAGGGTGCCTTTTCGCGTGGTGCGGGCTAGCCCGCCGCGGCTATGGGGGCCGCCGACGTGCGTGGGGCCTTCTTCAGTTCGGCCTCGCGGCGGCGGCGCCTGGCCAGGACCACGCGGCGTTCGGCGGCGGTGAGGCCGCCCCAGACGCCGTAGGGCTCGGGCTGGAGGAGGGCGTGTTCGCGGCACTCGACCATGACGGGACAGCGGGCGCAGACGCGCTTGGCGGCCTCCTCGCGGGAGAGCCGGGCGGCGGTCGGTTCCTTGGAGGGGGCGAAGAACAGTCCGGCCTCGTCGCGCCGGCACACCGCCTCGGTGTGCCACGGAGCGTCTTGGTCCCTGTCCCGCACCGGCCCCCGCTGGGCCGGAACGGCAGCTACCTGCAGGGACGAATGCGGCGGTTGCAGCACGGTCTACTCCTGACGACGGCTTCGCGAGCGAGAGACGATGCGTCAAGGCTTACCCGTTGTGCGCGTGCCTATGCACTGGGTTCCCAACGGCTGGGGACGGTGCGCTAGAGGTGCTTGCGCAAACCCTTCTCGACCCGGCGGTGCACCCGGTCCAGGAGGTCCGCGACGACCTTGCCGCGCTTGGGACGCGCTTCCACATGGCCCAGCACGGCCCAGCCGTCCACGTAGACGACGGGGGCGTCGGGCTCGTCGGAGTCGAGGGTGTGCACCTCGAAATTGCCGAGCACGCCGCCGCCGGTGCCGCGCAGCGACACGTTCTCCGGGACGCGGACCTCGACACTGCCGAAGACGGAGAAGGCCTTGATCACGACCTGTTGGTACTCGAAGACGGCCTCGCTCAGGTCTATCTCGACGCTGCCGAAGACCGCGTACGCGTGGATGCGGCGGCTCGCCCGCCAGCGGCCCTTGCGGACGGCGCTGCTGAACACCGCCACCACGTTCTCGTCGGGGTCCGGGGGGATGGCGCCGGCCGTGGGCCGGCTGGGGGCCGGAGCGGCGGGCGGCCCGCCGTGGTGCGCGGCGGGCAGGTCGCGCACGAAGACGTCCAGCTCACCGACGGTCTTGGCGGCCAGCACGCCCTCGACCCGCTCGGCGTGCTCGTCGGCGGTGAGGCGTCCCTCCGCGAGGGCGTCGCGGAGCATGTCGGCGACGCGGTCGCGGTCGGCGTCCGAGGCGCGAAGCTCGGAGGTGCGCGGTGCGGGCTGGGCGTGCTTCTGAAGGTCCACGGCAGCAGCGTACCGAAACGCGATAGATCGCGACCAGACCTGTGGACAACCTTGTCGCACCTTACTGAGCCTTACCTCACAAGCCCGGCGCCGCGCGCAGGTTCTACGCTGGTTGGCGCTGCCGATGGAGGCCAGCCGTCGTTGCTGAGAGATCCAGCGAAATCCAGCCGCGCGCGATGTCTAGTGAGGAATGGGCGAGATGCCTGAGTTCGCGTACACCGACCTGCTCCCCCAGGGCGAGGACACCACTCCGTACCGGCTGGTGACCGCCGAGGGCGTGTCCACCTTCGAGGCCGACGGGCGGACCTTCCTCAAGGTGGAGCCGGAGGCGCTGCGCAAGCTGGCCGAGGAGGCCATCCACGACATCCAGCACTACCTGCGCCCCGCCCACCTCGCGCAGCTGCGCCGCATCGTCGACGACCCCGAGGCGTCGGGCAACGACAAGTTCGTCGCGCTGGACCTCCTGAAGAACGCGAACATCGCGGCGGCGGGCGTGCTGCCCATGTGCCAGGACACCGGCACGGCCATCGTGATGGGCAAGCGCGGCCAGAACGTGCTCACCGAGGGCGGCGACGAGGCGGCCCTGAGCCGCGGCATCTACGACGCCTACAAGAACCTGAACCTGCGCTACTCGCAGATGGCTCCGCTCACCATGTGGGAGGAGAAGAACACCGGCTCCAACCTCCCCGCCCAGATCGAGCTGTACGCGACCGACGGCGGCGCCTACAAGTTCCTGTTCATGGCGAAGGGCGGCGGCTCGGCCAACAAGTCGTTCCTCTACCAGGAGACGAAGGCCGTCCTCAACGAGTCCTCCATGATGAAGTTCCTGGAGGAGAAGATCCGCTCGCTCGGTACGGCCGCCTGCCCGCCGTACCACCTGGCGATCGTCGTCGGCGGCACGTCGGCCGAGTACGCGCTGAAGACCGCGAAGTACGCCTCCGCGCACTACCTGGACGAGATCCCCGCCGAGGGTTCGGCGCTCGGGCACGGCTTCCGGGACAAGGACCTGGAGGAGAAGGTCTTCGAGCTGACGCAGAAGATCGGCATCGGCGCGCAGTTCGGCGGCAAGTACTTCTGCCACGACGTGCGCGTGGTGCGGCTGCCGCGGCACGGGGCCTCCTGCCCGGTCGCCATCGCCGTGTCGTGCTCGGCGGACCGGCAGGCGGTCGCGAAGATCACCGCCGAGGGCGTCTTCCTGGAGCAGCTGGAGACCGACCCGGCGCGGTTCCTGCCGGAGACGACGGACGAGCATTTGGACGAGGCCGGTGACGTCGTCAAGATCGACCTGAACCAGCCCATGGACGACATCCTCGCCGAGCTGACCAGGCACCCGGTCAAGACCCGGCTCTCCCTGACCGGTCCCCTGGTCGTGGCCCGCGACATCGCGCACGCCAAGATCAAGGAGCGGCTGGACGCGGGCGAGGAGATGCCGCAGTACCTGAAGGACCACCCGGTGTACTACGCGGGCCCGGCGAAGACCCCCGAGGGCTACGCCTCCGGCTCCTTCGGTCCGACCACCGCCGGACGGATGGACTCCTACGTCGAGCAGTTCCAGGCGGCGGGCGGCTCCAAGGTGATGCTGGCCAAGGGCAACCGGAGCAAGCAGGTCACCGACGCGTGCGACGCGCACGGCGGCTTCTACCTCGGCTCCATCGGCGGGCCGGCCGCGCGGCTCGCGCAGGACTGCATCAAGAAGGTCGAGGTCGTCGAGTACGAGGAGCTCGGCATGGAGGCGGTCTGGAAGATCGAGGTGGAGGACTTCCCGGCGTTCGTCGTGGTGGACGACAAGGGCAACGACTTCTTCCAGGACCCGGCGCCCGCACCGACGTTCACGAGCATCCCGGTGCGGGGCCCCGGCCTCGGCTAGGCGCTCACGAACGGGGGCGGTGCCGGAACATCCGCACCGCCCCGCACGCTGTACCCGGTATGAGCGACTACCGCATCGAGCACGACTCCATGGGCGAGGTCCGCGTCCCCGCGGACGCCAAGTGGCGGGCGCAGACGCAGCGCGCCGTCGAGAACTTCCCGGTCTCCGGTCAGCGGATCGAGCGCGCCCACATCGAGGCGCTGGCCCGGATCAAGGGCGCGGCGGCGAAGGTCAACGCCGAACTGGGGGTCCTGGACAAGGACGTCGCCGCCGCGATCCAGGAGGCGGCCGGCGAGGTCGCCGAGGGCAGGTGGGACGAGCACTTCCCGGTCGACGTGTTCCAGACGGGGTCCGGCACCTCGTCCAACATGAACACCAACGAGGTCCTCGCCACCCTGGCCACCGAGCGCCTCGGCCGCGACGTGCACCCCAACGACCACGTCAACGCCTCCCAGTCGTCCAACGACGTCTTCCCGTCCTCGATCCACATCGCCGCCACCGCCGCCGTCACCCGCGACCTGATCCCGGCCCTCGACCACCTCGCGGACGCCCTGGAGCGCAAGGCGGAGGAATTCGCCGACGTGGTGAAGTCCGGGCGTACGCACCTGATGGACGCGACGCCGGTCACGCTGGGCCAGGAGTTCGGCGGGTACGCGGCGCAGGTGCGGTACGGCGTCGAGCGGCTCAACGCCTCGCTCCCCCGCCTCGCCGAACTGCCGCTGGGCGGCACCGCCGTCGGCACCGGCATCAACACCCCGCCCGGCTTCTCCGCCGCCGTCATCGAGGAGGTGGCCCGCGCGACCGGGCTGCCGCTGACGGAGGCACGCGACCACTTCGAGGCGCAGGGCGCCCGGGACGGCATCGTCGAGACGAGCGGCCAGCTGCGGACCATCGGCGTCGGGCTGACGAAGATCGCGAACGACCTGCGGTGGATGGCCTCCGGCCCGCGGACGGGGCTGGCGGAGATCTCGCTGCCCGACCTCCAGCCCGGCTCGTCCATCATGCCCGGCAAGGTCAACCCGGTGATCCCCGAGGCCGTCCTCATGGTCGCCGCCCAGGTCACCGGCAACGACGCGACCGTCGCGGCGGCGGGCGCGGCCGGCAACTTCGAGCTGAACGTCATGCTGCCGGTCATCGCCAAGAACGTACTGGAGTCGGTACGGCTGCTCGCCAACGTCTCGCGGCTGCTCGCCGACCGGACCGTGGACGGCGTCACCGCGCACCGGGACCGGGCGCGCGAGTACGCGGAGTCCTCGCCCTCCGTGGTCACGCCGCTCAACAAGTACATCGGGTACGAGGAGGCGGCGAAGGTCGCGAAGAAGGCGCTGGTCGAGCGGAAGACGATCCGCCAGGTCGTCCTGGAGGGCGGGTACGTCGAGCGCGGCGACCTCACCGGCGAGCAGCTGGACGAGGCGCTGGACGTGCTGCGGATGACCCGTCCGTGACCCCGCCGCCGTGACGACCCGTCCGTGGCCCGGCCGCCGTCGTGCGCGCGGACGCTCTCGCGATCTTCGGCGCGCCGGATGGCCACGGCACCTAATATCTGTGCATGGCAGACGGTGAAGCGGTGAGCGAGGCCACGGAGGCGGGCGGTGCGGCGGCCCCGGAGTTCTGGGAGCCCGGGAGTCACATCCTGTGGCGGTACCGGGAGAACGGCGGCCCGCGCCTCCACATCGCGCGCCCCGTCACCGTCGTACGGGACGACGCCGACCTGCTCGCGGTGTGGCTGGCGCCCGGCACCGAGTGCGTGAGGCCGGTGCTCGCCGACGGTACGCCCGTGCACCTGGAGCCGCTGGCCTCGCGCTACACCAAGCCGCGCACCGTGCAGCGCGACCGGTGGTTCGGCACCGGCGTGCTGAAGCTGGCGCGGCCCGGCGAGCCCTGGTCGGTGTGGCTGTTCTGGGATCCGGGCTGGCGGTTCAAGAACTGGTACGTGAACCTGGAGGAGCCGCTGGCCCGTTGGGAGGGCGGTGTCGACTCCGAGGACCACTTCCTGGACATCTCCGTCCACCCGGACCGCACCTGGTACTGGCGGGACGAGGACGAGTTCGCGCAGGCCCTGCGGGACCGGCTGATGGACGCCGGGCAGGCCGAGCGGGTGCGGGCGGCGGGCCGGGCCGCGGTCGCGGGGATCCGCGCCTGGGGCTCGCCGTTCACCGACGGCTGGGAGGACTGGCGCCCCGATCCGGCGTGGGCGGTACCGTCGCTGCCGGGGGACTGGGATCGCACGCCCGCGCACGTGTCCTCATGAGACCCTTGAAGTGCCCCCGGGCAAGAAACGTAGGATCGTCCTCCGCAAGGGAGCGCGGCAACGGCAACCGGCGGAGCGTGCGCTGTGCTTGACCGATCGTCACCGAGGGGCGGCAGGACGTGAGCGAGGGGTACGAGGGCAACACGGAGACGGGCCGCCGACGGCCCGCCGGTGACACGGCAACAGCCTCTGACCACGCGGGAACCCCGTTCCTCGGGCACGTATTCCGGGTATCGGGTTTTCTGCGGGACGAACTGCACGCGCCGCGCGCAGTCCCGGACGGATGGATTCGACACGCGTGACGGAGCACCCGACCTCCTTCGACCGCCCGATGACGGGCGCCGACCCCACGGATCCCCGCGGGGCGCTCATGCGTACCCCCGTGGAGCCGCGCGCCTCCGGGTCCGCGTTACCGGCACAGGGACGCGCGGGAGAGACGCCGCCCACCGCGGGCGCCGACTCGCCCGGCGCCTACGAGCACGCCCAGCCCGGCGCAGAGCAGGCCGCCGAACCCGACACGCACCGCCCGCGGCCCGCGGCCGAGGGCGTCCCGGTGCAGCCGGGCGGCGTGCCGTCCACGCCCGCGGCACCGCCCGGCACGGACCGCCGGACCGCGCCGGAGCCGGAGCGGCGGACCGGGCAGCCCACCGCGCCCGGGCAGCCCACGCCGATGCGGCGGGACGGGGACCGGCTGCGGTTCGTGGGAGCCGCGACCCGGCGGATCGCCCGGGGCATGGACCTGGACGAGATCGTGATGGGTCTGTGCCGGGCCACCGTTCCGACGTTCGCCGACGCGATCCTCGTCTACCTGCGCGAGCCGCTGCCGGTCGGCGACGAGCGCCCCACCGGCCCGCTGGTGCTGCGGCTGCGGCGCACCGACCGGATACCGGCCGAGCGGGACACCGAGGGCGGCTTCGTCCCGGCCGCCCAGCCGGAGCCCTCCGAGCTGGAGGCGGTCGGCTCCGAGCTGTGCGAGGTGCGGCCGGGCAGCGCGCTCGCCGAGGTGCTGCGCGGGGTCCGCCCGGTCTTCACGGACACCCCGGCCGCCCGTGCCGCGCTGCCGGAACTGCTCGGCGAAGGAGTCGAGTTCGCCGTGCCCGACGGCCGCCGGGCGATCCTCGCGCCGCTGCGCGGCCGGCGCCGGGTGATCGGCGCCGCCCTGTTCCTGCGCGGCCCGGAGCGCGTCGCCTTCGAGGCCGACGACCTGCTGGTCGCCGCGCAGCTCGCCACGCACAGCGCCCTCGGCATCGACAAGGCGGTGCTGTACGGGCGTGAGGCGTACATCGCCGACGAGCTGCAGCGCACGATGCTCCCGGAGAACCTGCCGCGCTGCACCGGCGTACGGCTGGCCTCCCGCTACCTCCCGGCCGCCGAGACCGCGCGGGTCGGCGGCGACTGGTACGACGCCATCCCGCTGCCCGGCAGCCGGGTCGCGCTGGTCGTCGGGGACGTGATGGGCCACTCCATGACGTCGGCGGCCATCATGGGCCAGCTGCGGACCACCGCGCAGACCCTGGCCGGGCTCGACCTGCCTCCGCAGGAGGTGCTGCACCACCTGGACGAGCAGGCCCAGCGCCTGGGCACCGACCGCATGGCGACCTGCCTCTACGCGGTGTACGACCCGGTGTCGCACCGCATCACCGTCGCCAACGCCGGCCATCCGCCGCCCGTACTCCTGCACCTGGGCGGCCACGCCGAGGTGCTGCGGGTGCCGGCGGGCGCCCCGATCGGCGTGGGCGGCGTGGACTTCGAGGCCGTGGAGCTGGACGCCCCCGCCGGCGCGACCCTGCTCCTGTACACGGACGGGCTGGTCGAGTCCCGGCTGCGGGACGTGTGGACCGGCATAGAGCAGCTGCGGGAGCGCCTCGCGGCGACCGCACAGCTCACCGGCCCGGACCATCCGCCGCCGCTGGAAGCCCTGTGCGACGAGGTCCTCGACATGCTCGGCCCCGGCGACCGGGACGACGACATCGCGCTGCTCGCCGCCCGGTTCGACGGCATCGCGCCCAGCGACGTGGCGTACTGGTTCCTGGATCCGGAGGACGCGGCACCCGGCCGGGCCCGTCGGCTGGCCAGGCGCGCACTGGCCCGCTGGGGCATGGAGGACCTCACGGACGCCGTGGAGCTGCTCGTCAGCGAGGTGGTGACCAACGCCGTGCGGTACGCCTCCCGGCCGGTCACCCTGCGGCTGCTGCGCACGGACGTGCTGCGCTGCGAGGTCGGCGACGACGTGCCCCAGCTGCCCCGGCTGCGGCAGGCGCGCGCCACCGACGAGGGCGGGCGCGGGCTGTACCTGGTGAACCGGCTGGCCCGGCGCTGGGGCGCGACCCGGCTGAGCACGGGCAAGGTGGTCTGGTTCGAGCTGAACCGCGGCTGAGACGTACGCGAAGGGGCGCCCGGTGAGCACCGGGCGCCCCTTCGCGTGCCTCCGCACCTGCCGCCGGTTCCTACTCCCGGTCCCGGTCGGGGAGGAGCGGGTTCTCCGGCTCCGTCGTCCCGCCGCCGCCCGTGGGCGGTTCGGTGGACGGGCTGTTCGACGGCGACTGCGACGGTGACTGGGAGGGTGCCTCGGTCGTCGGCTCCTCGGTCGACGGCTCCTCGGTCGTCGGCTCCTGGGAGGGCGACTCCTCCTGGGTCTCCTCCTGCGTCGGCGACTGGCTCGGCGACTGGCTGACCGACGGCGAGGTGCTCGGCTTCACCGCGGCGCCCTGCTTGGTGTCCAGGTCGAACTTGGTGACCTCGTCCATGACGCCGAAGGTGTACGCCGCCCAGATCTCCGCGGGGAAGCCGCCGCCGTTGACGCGGTAGTCGACGCCGCCGGCCTTGTACATCGGGACCTGGGCGTGGCTCTTGGGGTCCTCGCCGAAGAGGCCGACCGAGGTGACCAGGCCGGGGGTGAAGCCGGTGAACCAGGCCGACTTGTTGTCGTCGGACGTACCGGTCTTGCCGGCCACCTGCTGGCCGTCGCGCAGCGGGTTCTCCCGTACGGACTTCTTGGCCGTACCGTCGTCGACCACGCCGGTGAGCACGGATGTCACCGTGTCGGCGGCCTGCTCGCTGATCACCTGCTCGCCGATGGCCTCGGGTATCTCGATGGTGCGGTCCTTGTGCTCGACCGACTTGACGATCTGCGGGGTGACCTTCTTGCCGTGGTTGTCGAGGGTGGCGTAGACGCCGGCCATCTCCAGGGGGCTCGCCCCCATACTGCCCAGGGTCTGGGCGGGCACGGCCTGCTCGCCCTCGGTGTCCATGCCGAGTTCGGCCGCGACCTTCATCACCTCCGTCATGCCCACGTCGATGCCCATCTGGGCGAAGACGGAGTTGACGGACTTGTTCATCGCCTCCTGGACGTCGATGTCGCCGTAGTCGACGTCGTCCTCGTTGGGGGGCGCGAAGCCGACCTTCTGGTCGCCGTCCATCACGGGGCGCTTGCTCGTGCCGTCGTACATCGTGTTGGCGGTGATCGGCACGCCGTCCTGGGTCTCGGCGTCCTGGTCGACGGCGGCGGCGAGGATCACCGGCTTGAAGGTGGAGGCGGGCTGGTAGTCGTCGCGGGTGGCGTTGTTCGTGTAGTGCTTCACGTAGTCCACGCCGCCGTACATCGCCAGGACCCCGCCCGTCTTCGGGTCGACGGACGCGGCGCCGGCCTGGACGTCGGCGTCGACGTCGCGCTTCTTCGGGTCGAGCTTGCTGGTGAGCTCGGCCTTGACCGACTTCTCCAGCGCGGCCTGCTTCTTCTTGTCGATGTTGAGGGTGACCGTGTAACCGCCGAGGTCCACCAGGGCCTTGGCCTGTTCCATGTCCTCGGCGGCGCCCTGGGCGACGAGCTGCTTCTTGAGCGTGTAGTTGGCCGCGTCCACCAGATAGCCGGTCTGGCCCTCCATCCCGGCGGCGGCCTTGGGCTCCTCGGGCACCGGGAACTTCATGCCCCGGCGCTCGCTCGCGCCCAGCCACTTCTGCTCGACCATGTTGTCCAGCACGTAGTTCCAGCGGTCCTGGGCGAGCTTCTTGCCGGTCTCGCTGGCGATCGCCCAGTCGTACTGGTTCGGGGCCTGGAGCAGCGCGGAGAGGTACGCGCCCTGTTCGACCGTCAGGTCCTCGGCGTCGACGCGGTAGTACGCCTGGGCGGCGGCCTGGATGCCGTAGGCGCCGCGGCCGTAGTAGCTGGTGTTCATGTAGCCGGCGAGGATGTAGTCCTTGGACTTCTCCCGGTCCAGCTTCAGGGAGATGACCAGCTCCTTGAGCTTGCGGGAGACGGTCTGCTCCTGGGACAGGTAGTAGTTCTTGACGTACTGCTGGGTGATCGTCGAGCCGCCCTGCGCGCCCTTGCCGGAGAGCGTGTTGAGCACGCCGCGCGTGGTCCCCTTGAGGTCGACGCCCGCGTCGTCGTAGAAGGTCTTGTTCTCGGCGGCGACGAAGCTGCGCTGGACGTCCTTGGGCACCTTGGCCAGGTCCACGATCTCGCGGTTGCGCTCGCCCGTGCGGGCCATGACGCTGCCGTCGCTGTACTTGTAGACGTTGCTCTGGAGATCGGCCTCGGGGTTGCCCTCGGGGATGTCGATCACCATGTACAGCACGATGAAGGCGCCCATGCCGAGCAGGCAGAGGCCGAAGAACGTGCCGACGATCTTCTTCCAGGTGAACAGGCGGCGTATGCCGCTCTTCCCGCCCGCGCCCGACGAACGGCGGTCTTTGGGCGCCGCGCGGCGGCCACCGCGCTGTCGCGCTTTTCTCTCTTCCGCTCGTCCCATGGGTCCGATCCGCTCCGCTTCGGTCATCCGTGTGCACGTCTCGCTCACGCGTCACACAGGTTCGTCGCTCAGGTCAGCTCAGAAAGCTAACACCGGGAGATATGACAAACGGCTACTGATCCGGCCTTGTACGGACGTGAGAATCAGCACCCGTTCCCCAGGAACCGACGTACGAGGGTGGTCGAAGGTTGCCGTTCTCGGGTAAAGTGATATCACTTAGTAAGCTCAGAGATAAGGGGGACCACCTATGTCCACGCACGATGCCCCGCAGGTCACCGCGGATGTGCCCGAGATGCCGGCACCCCGCGTACGGGAGACCCAGGCACACAGCATCGGCGGCGGCTTCGCGCTGCTGCTGGGGCTGGTCGGGCTGCTCGTCGGCGCCGGCCTGATCGCCTCCGCCACGGCGGTCGACTCCACCGGCGGGAAGGCCGCACTCATCATCGGGGGCATCGTGATCGCCCTGGCGGCCTTCCTCGCGATGTGCGGGCTGAACATGGTCGCGCCGGGCGAGGCCCGCGTGGTGCAGCTCTTCGGCCGGTACCGGGGGACGATCCGGCAGGACGGCCTGCGCTGGGTGAACCCGTTCACCTCGCGCACCAAGATCTCGACCCGGGTGCGCAACCACGAGACGGCCGTGCTGAAGGTCAACGACGCCTACGGCAACCCGATCGAGCTGGCCGCGGTCGTGGTGTGGCGGGTGGAGGACACCGCGCAGGCCACCTTCGAGGTGGACGACTACATCGAGTTCGTCTCCACCCAGACCGAGGCGGCCGTGCGGCACATCGCCATCGAGTACCCGTACGACGCCCACGAGGAGGACGGCCTCTCGCTGCGCGGCAACGCGGAGGAGATCACCGAGAAGCTCGCCGTCGAGCTGCACGCGCGCGTGGAGGCGGCCGGCGTGCAGATCATCGAGTCCCGCTTCACGCACCTCGCGTACGCGCCGGAGATCGCCTCGGCGATGCTCCAGCGGCAGCAGGCCGGCGCGGTGGTCGCGGCGCGGCGGCAGATCGTGGACGGCGCCGTCGGCATGGTCGAGGCCGCGCTCGCCCGGATCAGCGAGCAGGACATCGTGGAACTGGACGACGAGCGGAAGGCGGCCATGGTGTCCAACCTGATGGTCGTGCTCTGCGGGGACCGCGCCGCCCAGCCGGTCCTGAACACGGGGACGCTCTACCAGTGACGCCCCCGTCCGAGGGCTCGCCGCCCGAGGGCCCCCCGTCCGGGGGCCCCGCCCCGAAGCGCCGGCCGCAGCAGCGCAAGCAGGTACTGCTGCGGCTGGACCCCCAGGTGTACGAGGCACTGGCCCGTTGGGCGGGTGAGGACCTGCGCTCGGCCAACGCCCAGATCGAGTTCCTGCTCCGCAGGGCACTGGCGGAGGCCGGCCGGCTGCCCGGCGACGCGGGGCCGCTGCCACGCAGAGGCCGCCCGCCGCGAGGCGGCCCGGGGGCGGCGCCACCGCCGTGACCGGCCCCTTCACCCCGCAGCACACACCGGGACGCCGCGCCGCCGCACCTCGCGGAGGCGCGGCTTCCGTCGTTTCGGAACCGTGACAATCGGCTCCGACCTGCGGCTCCGTACGCCCGGACACGGACTCTGCACAGGGCGTATACATGCGACGTATACACCGTGTGTAGAGTGCTCCGCATGTCCATCGGTCACACCCTTCTGGGACTCCTGGAGTCGGGGCCACGCCACGGTTACGACCTGAAGCGCGCCTTCGACGAGAAGTTCGGTCACGACCGGCCGCTCCACTACGGCCAGGTCTATTCGACGATGTCCCGCCTGCTGAAGAACGGCCTCGTCGTCGTCGACGGCATAGAGGCGGGCGACGGTCCCGAGCGCAAGCGGTACGCCATCACCGACGCGGGGATCACCGACGTACAGCAGTGGCTCGCCACGCCGGAGAAGCCCGAGCCGTACCTCCAGTCGACGCTGTACACCAAGGTCGTCCTCGCGCTGCTCACCCACCGCGACGCCGCCGACATCCTCGACACGCAGCGGTCGGAGCACCTGCGCAGCATGCGCATCCTCACCGACCGCAAGCGCAAGGGCGACCTCGCCGACCAGCTCGTCTGCGACCACGCCCTGTTCCATCTGGAGGCCGACCTGCGGTGGCTGGAGCTGACCGCGGCGCGCCTCGACAAGCTCCGTGAGGCGGTGGCCCGATGACTCCCCCCGCAGGTTCCCTGCTCTCGGCCGAACAGCTGCGCAAGGCGTACGGCCCCACCCTCGCCCTCGACGGCGCGGAGTTCTCCATCCACCCCGGCGAGGTCGTCGCCGTGATGGGTCCCTCCGGCTCCGGCAAGTCGACGCTGCTGCACTGCCTCGCCGGCATCGTGCCGCCCGACTCGGGGACCATCACGTACAACGCGCGTGAGCTGTCCGCCATGAGCGACTCCGAGCGCAGCGCCCTGCGCCGCTCCGAGTTCGGGTTCGTGTTCCAGTTCGGCCAGCTCGTGCCGGAGCTGACCTGCGTCGAGAACGTCGCCCTCCCGCTGCGCCTGAACGGCACCTCCCGCAAGGAGGCCGAGCGGGCCGCGCTGTCCTGGATGGAGCGGCTGGAGGTCGACGACCTGCGCAAGAAGCGGCCCGGCGAGGTCTCCGGCGGCCAGGGCCAGCGGGTCGCGGTGGCGCGGTCCCTGGTCACCAGCCCCCGCGTGCTCTTCGCCGACGAGCCGACCGGCGCGCTGGACTCCCTCAACGGCGAGCGCGTGATGGAACTCCTCACGGACGCCGCGCGCTCCACCAACGCGGCGGTGGTCCTGGTCACGCACGAGGCGCGGGTGGCGGCCTACTCCGACCGCGAGATCGTCGTACGGGACGGCAAGTCCCGGGACATGGAGCGCGTCGTATGAACCTGCGCCAGTGGGCCGCGGACCTGATGCTGGGCGTCCGCTTCGCCTTCACCGGCGGCCGCGAGGGGTGGACCCGGGCCGCGCTGACGGCTGTCGGCGTCGGCCTCGGCGTGGCGCTGCTCCTGCTGACGACGGCCGTCCCGAACGCGCTCGAGGTCCGGCACGAACGGGAGAGCGACCGAACCGACTTCAACTTCTCCCTGGAGCGGATACCGAAGGCCGACGACACCCTCGTGGTCGCCGACGTCGACACCGACTTCCGGGACAAGAACGTGCGGGGCCGGGCGCTGGAGCCCGAGGGTCCGCGGGCACCGCTGCCGCCGGGCCTGGAGAAGTTCCCGGCGGTCGGCGAGATGGTGGTCTCCCCGGCGCTGAAGGAGCTGCTGGAGTCGGACTCGGGCGCGCTGCTGCGCGAGCGGCTGCCGGACCGGATCGTCGGCACCGTCGGGGAGAGCGGGCTGATCGGCTCGAGTGAACTCGCCTTCTACCGGGGCGGCGACGGGCTCGCTCCGCGGGTCGACGGCAGCGTGGTCACCCGTATCGACCGGTTCGGGGACCCGGATCCGGGCGAGGAGGATTCCGACCCGGTGCTCCTGCTGCTGATCCTGGTCGTCTTCGTGGTGCTGCTGATGCCGGTCGCGGTGTTCATCGCCGCGGCCGTGCGATTCGGCGGCGAGCGGCGGGACCGGCGGCTGGCCGCGCTCCGGCTGGTGGGTTCCGACAGCCGTATGACCCGGCGGATCGCTGCCGGCGAGGCCCTGGCGGGGGCGGTGCTCGGGCTGGTCTTCGGCGCCGGATTCTTCCTGGTGGGGCGCCAGCTCGCGGGCTCGGCCGAGGTGTTCGACATCAGCGTGTTCCCGAGCTACCTGAACCCGTCTCCGGTGCTGGCGCTGCTGGTGGCGGTGGCGGTGCCGGCGGCGGCCGTGCTGGTGACGCTGCTCGCGCTGCGCGGGGTGGTCATCGAACCGCTCGGCGTGGTCCGCTCGGGGCGGCCGGCCAGGCGCCGGCTGTGGTGGCGGCTGCTGCTGCCGCTGGCCGGGCTGGCGCTGCTCTACCCGATGATCGGCAACGGGCGCGAAGGCGGTGACTTCAACCAGTACATGGTCACCGGCGGTGTGGTCCTGCTCCTGGTCGGGGTGACCGCGCTGCTGCCGTGGATCGTGGAGACGGTCGTGGCGCGGCTCGGCGCCGGCGGGGTGGCCTGGCAACTGGCCGTGCGCAGACTCCAGATGAGCAGCGGTACGGCGGCCCGCATGGTCAACGGCATCGCGGTGGCCGTCGCCGGGGCGATCGCGCTGCAGATGCTGTTCACCGGCGTGGACGGCGACTACACCAAGCCCACCGGGCAGGACCTCTCGCAGGCCCAGATGGAGGTGCAGCTGCCGAGCGACGTGCCGGTGGCCCCGGCCGCCGAGAAGCTGCGGGACACCAAGGGCGTGAAGGCGGTCTTCGACTACTCCGAGGGCTGGGTCGGCGACCGTGCCCGGGACCCGGAGAACGGCACGACGATGACGGTGGGCACCTGCGCGTCACTGCGGGAGATCGCCAAGCTCGACTCGTGCGCGGACGGGGACGTGTTCGCCGTCCGGGGCGCCGAGTGGGACGGCGACGTGGACCCCACGAAGATGGCCGTGGCGGGCCGGAAGCTGTACGTCGACCCGTCCTACGAGGGCGGCCCGAGGAGCCGGGAGGCCCCCTGGACGGTGCCGCAGGGCGTGAAGACGGCGAAGCCGCGTCTCGGGCTGCTGGCCGGGACCGACCGGGGCGGGTTCCTGCTCACGCCGAAGGCGATGTCGTCCGCGATGGCTCCCGCCCTCGAAGGGCACGCCTACCTCCGGCTCGACGAGTCGGTGCCGGACGTGAAGGACCACGTCCGGAACACCACGGAGGCCGTCCACCCGCTGGCCGACGCCGTGACGTGGTCCGCGACGGAGCGCACCGACCGGTTCGACGCCATCCGCACCGGGCTGTTCGTCGGGGCGACCTGTGTGCTGGCGCTGATCGGTGCCAGTCTGCTGATCTCGCAGCTGGAGCAGTTGCGCGAGCGCAGGAAACTCCTGTCGGCCCTGGTCGCCTTCGGCACCCGGCGCCGCACGCTGAGCCTGTCGGTGCTGTGGCAGACGGCGATCCCCATCGCGCTGGGCCTGCTGCTGGCCTGCGTGGTCGGCCTGACCCTGGGCACGGTCCTCCTGAAGATGACGGACACCCCGGTCCGCGTCGACTGGACCGGCGTCCTGTCCATGACCGGCATCGGCGCGGCGGTCGTCCTGGCGGTGACGCTGTGCAGCCTGCCTCCGCTGCTGCGGCTGATGCGGCCGGAGGGGTTGCGCACGGAGTAGCCGCGCGGGCGGCGGGTGCGGGGGTCCGTGTCCACGGGGCACGGGCCCCACACGCGCGCCCGGGCCCGCACGGAGTACGGGACGGGCAGGCCCGAGGCGGCGACCGCAGTACGGGACGGGCGGGGCGTCACGCAGCGACCGTCCGGACCGGCAGGTCCCCCATCGCCTCCCTCAGCGCCGCGGCCAGCTCCTCGTACTCCGCGCTGCGCGCCGCGCCCGTGCGCATGGTGAGCGCGATGCGGCGGGTCGGGGCCGGGTCGGTGAACGAGGCGGTGAGGAGCTGGCTGGAGCGGGAGGTCTCCACGCGGACCGCGGTGCGGGGCAGCAGGGTGACCCCGAGGCCGCCCGCGACCAGCTGGACCAGGGTGGACAGACCGGCGGCCGTGGTCGTCGCGGGGACACCCGCGCGGCCCGCCTCCCGGCAGATGTCCAGCGCCTGGTCGCGCAGGCAGTGGCCCTCGTCGAGCAGCAGCAGGTTCAGCTCGCGCAGCACCGAGCGGTCGATCCCCTCCCTGCCGCCGAGCCGGTGGTCGAGCGGCGTGACGAGCACGAAGTCCTCGTCGAAGAGGGGGAGTTCGGTGACGCCGGGCACGCCGAGCGGGACGGCGAGCAGCAGCAGGTCGAGGCGGCCGGTGGTGAGGCCGTCCAGGAGGCTCGCGGTCTGTTCCTCGTGGACCTGGAGGTCGAGGTCGGGGTAGCGGTCGTGGACGAGACGCAGCACGGTCGGCAGCAGGTACGGTGCCACGGTCGGGATGACGCCGAGCCGCAGCGCACCGGTGAAGGGCGCCCGTTCCGCCTCCGCCTCCTCCAGCAGCGCGCCGACCTCCGCCAGTACCGCCTTCGCCCGCACCGCGAGCCGGGCGCCGGCCGGCGAGAGCAGCACCTTGCGCGTCGTGCGCTCCAGGAGGGTGACACCCAGTGCCTCCTCCAGGGCGGAGACGGCGCCAGAGAGGGCGGGCTGGCTCATCCCGATCGCCGCGGCGGCGTCACGGAAATGCAGATGCTCCGCGACCGCGTCGAAAGCCCGCAGCTGGGCGAGGCTGGGCTGCCTCTTCTTACCGGACACTAATAGCCACCTCCGATCAACTCGACCGAGTGTAGCTATTTCACTAATCAATGCACCCTGTGCCAACATCAAGAACGTCCAACCCATGGGAAACGCCAGCAAAACGGGTGTTTCCTCGCTGCAAGGAGAGCGCGTGCTCACTGTCGGTGACAAGTTCCCCGAGTTCGATCTGACCGCCTGCGTCTCGCTGGAGAAGGGCGAGGAGTTCCAGCAGATCAACCACAAGACCTACGAGGGTCAGTGGAAGGTCATCTTCGCGTGGCCCAAGGACTTCACCTTCGTGTGCCCGACCGAGATCGCCGCCTTCGGCAAGCTGAACGACGAGTTCGCCGACCGCGACGCCCAGGTCCTCGGCTTCTCCGGCGACTCCGAGTTCGTCCACCACGCCTGGCGCAAGGACCACGACGACCTGCGTGACCTGCCCTTCCCGATGATGGCGGACTCCAAGCACGAGCTGATGCGCGACCTCGGCATCGAGGGCGAGGACGGCTTCGCCAAGCGCGCCGTGTTCATCGTGGACCAGAACAACGAGATCCAGTTCTCCATGGTGACCGCCGGCTCGGTCGGCCGTAACCCCAAGGAGGTCCTGCGGGTCCTCGACGCCCTGCAGACCGACGAGCTCTGCCCGTGCAACTGGAGCAAGGGCGACGAGACCCTCGACCCGGTCGCGCTGCTCTCGGGAGAGTGATCTGACATGTCCCTCGACTCCCTGAAGTCCGCCGTCCCGGACTACGCCAAGGACCTCAAGCTCAACCTGGGCTCGGTCATAGGCAACTCCGGCCTGCCGGCGCAGCAGCTGTGGGGCACCGTGCTGGCGACCGCCATCGCCTCGCGCTCCCCCATCGTGCTGCGCGAGCTGGAGCCGGAGGCGAAGGCCAACCTCACGCCGGAGGCGTACAAGGCCGCCAAGTCGGCCGCCGCCGTGATGGCGATGAACAACGTCTTCTACCGCACCCGGCACCTGCTGTCGGACCACGAGTACGGCACCCTGCGCGCCGGTCTGCGGATGAACGTCATCGGCAACCCGGGCGTCGACAAGGTCGACTTCGAGCTGTGGTCCTTCGCGGTCTCCGCCATCAACGGCTGCGGCATGTGCCTGGACTCGCACGAGCAGGTGCTCCGCAAGGCCGGTGTGGACCGTGAGACGGTCCAGGAGGCGTTCAAGATCGCCGCGGTCGTCGAGGCCGTCGGCGTCACGCTGGACGCCGAGGCGGTCCTGGCCGACCAGTAGTCCCCGCCACGCGGCACGCGTACGACGGGCCCCGCCCACCTTCCGGTGGGCGGGGCCCGTCGCGTCGTCGGGGCCGTCGTGCCGCAGTGGCCTACGCCGGGGAGGCGTCCGACTGCGGCTCCACCTCCGGCGGCTGCGGATTGGGCGGCGGATCCGCCGCCGGTGAGGCGTCCACGGCGGTCGCCCCGTGCGGCTTGGGTGTCTGCCGGACGGCGGCCTCGCGGGAGTACGCCCGCAGGTAGCCCACGACGGTGTTCGTCACCGCCACCAGCGGTACGGCGACCACCGCGCCGCCGATGCCGGCCACCATGCCGCCGGCGGCCACGGACAGCACCACGGCCAGTGGGTGGACCCGCACCGCGCGTCCGAGGATGAACGGCTGGAGGATGTGCCCCTCGATCTGCTGCACCGCCAGCACCACCACGAGGGTCATGACCGCCGCGAACACGCCCTGCGTCACCAGCGCCACGACGACCGCGAGCGCGCCCGAGATCACCGCGCCGACCAGCGGGATGAAGGCGAACAGGAAGATGAACACGGCCAGCGGCACGGCCATCGGCACGTCGAGGAAGTAGATGCCGAGGCCGATGAAGATGGCGTCGATCAGCGCCACGATCACCGTGCCCCGCACGTACGCCGTCAGCGTCCGCCAGGCACGCGGGCCGGCACCGGCCACGCCCGGCCGGGCCGCCGCCGGCACCAGCTTCAGCGTCCACTGCCAGATGCGCTTGCCGTCGTAGAGCAGGAAGAGCGTCGAGAAGGCGGCCAGCAGGATGCCGGTGAGCGCCTCGACGACGACCGTGACGCCCTCCAGTCCGGCGGACGTTATCTGGTCGGTGTTGGCGCCGACGGCCTCGCGCAGGTTCTTGGCGATCTCGTTGATCTGCTTGTCGGTGACGTGGAAGGGGCTGTTCAGCAGCCAGTTGCGCAGTTCGTCGATGCCGTCCTGGACCTGGTCGGAGAGGTTGTCGATGTTCTCCATGACCTGCCAGGTGACGAACCAGCCGATCAGGCCCATCACCACGAACCCGAGGATCGCGGTCAGGGCGGTGGCCGGCCCGCGCGGCACCCCGTGCCGGCGCAGCCACGCCACGGCCGGCTGGAGCAGCGCCGTGATCAGCAGGGCGGCGACGAACGCCAGCACCACCAGCTGTACCGCGCTGATGACCCGCATGAGCACCCACACGGTGCCGGCCAGGACCAGCAGCCGCCATCCGGCCTCCGCGGCGACGCGTACGCCCCAGGGCACGGCCTGCGCGGGGTCGGGGCGGTCACGGACCACGACCGCGTGATGCGTGGCGGCGTACTCGTGCGCCGCTTCCTCGGGGGTCGGGCGCCCCTGGTCGGAGGCGCCCACGCCTGTGTCGTCGGCGGCGTCCCGCCGCGCCTCCTGGCGGCGCTGCTCCAACCGCCCGCTCATCTGCGTCAGTCCGGCGCCGAGCCGGCCGAGCCACCCTGGCACTCGCGACATGATCCGTCCTCTTCCCCCGTCTTTCCCCACCACTCCCCCCGGAGTCGTCCGGTCCGACCGTACATCGCGGCAACGCGAAAGCCCCTCACCGTAGGACGGAGAGGGGCTGTGCGAGGTTGAGCGGTGTCCGCGCCGGGCGGGCGGCGGGCTCAGTACCAGTGGTTGGCCTGCCAGAAGGCCCAGGCTTCGCACGGGCTGCCGTAGCGGTTGTCCATGTAGCTGAGCCCCCACTTGATCTGGGTGGCCGGGTTGGTGCGCCAGTCGGCACCCGCGGAGGCGTACTTGCCCGCGGGGAGGGCCTGGAAGAGACCGTAGGCACCGGAGGAGGGGTTGACGGCCTGGTGGTTCCAGCTGGACTCGTGGTCCACGATGTTGCTGAAGCACTGGAACTGGCCGCTGGGCACCATCTGACGGGCCATCGCCTGGATCTGGCCGGTGCTGTAGGAGCTCTGGACGGCGAAGCTGGTGGAGTCGCGCTGGGCGTCGCGACTGGCCGCCTCCTTCTCCTCCTCGCGCTTCTTGGCGGCCTCCTCGGCCGCCTGCTTGGCCTTCTCCTGCTTGGCCACGGCGGTCTTGGCGGCGGCCTTGCGGGCGGCTTCCTCCGCGCCCTTCTTGGCGGTCGCGTCCGCGGCGATGGCCTGCACGTCGGCCTGCTGAGTCAGGGACGCGGTCTGCACCTGCGCCTGCTCACCCATGGGGATGTCCGCGAGCAGCGTCGTGCCGGCTGCCGTCGCCTCCGCGTCGTTGTTCTGCGCGGTGCTGCCCGAGGCAACTCCGACGACGCTTCCGACAGCGGTGACCGCCGTGGCCGAGGCCACTGCGAATCCCCGGACCGAGATCCGGCTCACACGGTTTCCTTCCAGCATCGCCCGCTTCGGTGACCCTCGCGGACGCAATCGTGCCCCTGGCGCTGGCCTCCCCAACTACTGGTCACGGGAGGCACGGGCCCGGTGGACAACTCCCCTCGCGGAGAGCGCCGTGTGGTGCTCGGGCGGCATACGACGCTGCTATGGAGTTGAGGCTGGTGCTTCTGTGGTGCCGTACCGCTGGGGGTACAGGTGTGTCGTATGCGGGGCCTGACAGGAATGAGACTCTGCCGTAACCCGACGGGGTGAGGCAATTCTGTGTTGCGTGTGAAAGCTCACATCCCGTTTGGCCCAAGGGATTCTCGGAAACGCACACATGCCGCGGCGCCGCCCGGCTAGGCTCTTGGCCTTTCCGGACGGCGCCGATTGTCGGACAACCGACCCGTCGCGGGTCGGAGTTCGCGGACGGTCAGAGACGGGTCAGATGTGACCGTCCTCCAGCATTTCGGTCACCAGCGCCGCGATCTGGGACCTCTCGGAGCGCGTCAGGGTGACGTGCGCGAAGAGCGGATGCCCCTTCAGCTTCTCGACCACGGCGACGACTCCGTCGTACCTCCCCACCCGCAGGTTGTCCCGCTGGGCCACGTCGTGGGTCAGTACGACCCGTGAATTGGCGCCGACCCGGGACAGCACGGTCAACAGGACGTTCCGCTCCAGGGACTGGGCCTCGTCCACGATGACGAACGCGTCGTGCAGCGAGCGCCCGCGGATGTGGGTGAGCGGCAGGACCTCCAGCATCCCGCGCGCGGTGACCTCCTCGATGACCTCGCGGCTGGTGACCGCCGACAGCGTGTCGAAGACCGCCTGCGCCCAGGGGCTCATCTTCTCGGCCTCGGACCCCGGCAGGTAGCCGAGCTCCTGCCCGCCGACCGCGTAGAGGGGACGGAAGACCATCACCTTCTGGTGCTGCCGGCGCTCCAGGACCGCTTCCAGGCCCGCGCACAGCGCCAGCGCCGACTTGCCGGTGCCGGCCCGGCCGCCCATCGACACGATGCCGACGTCCGGGTCGAGGAGCAGGTCGAGCGCGATCCGCTGCTCGGCGCTGCGGCCCTTGATGCCGAACGCCTCCCGGTCGCCGCGCACCAGCCGGACGTTGCCGTCGGGCGTGACCCGGCCGAGGGCCTTGCCGCGCTCCGACTGGATGGTCAGACCGGTGTGCACGGGCAGCTCGGCGGCCTCGGGTACGTAGACGTGCCCCTCCTCGAAGAGGATGTCCACCTGCTCGCCGGGCAGCGTCATCTCGGACATCCCGGTCCAGCCGGAGGCGTCCGTGATGGCCAGCTCGGCGCGGTACTCCTCGGCGAGCAGACCGACGGAGGACGCCTTGATCCTGAGCGGGAGGTCCTTGGACACGACGGTGACGTCGAACCCCTCCGCCTGCAGATTGCGGGCGACCGCGAGGATGCGGGAGTCGTTGTCCCCCAGGCGGTAGCCGGTGGGCAGCACGCTGGGGTCCGAGTGGTTGAGCTCGACACGGACGGTGCCGCCGAGGTCCCCGATCGGAATGGGGGCGTCGAGGCGACCGTGCCGGACCCGGAACTCGTCGAGCAGACGCAGGGCCTGCCGGGCGAAGTAGCCGAGTTCGGGATGGTGCCGTTTGGCCTCCAGCTCCGTGACCACGACGATGGGGAGCACGACCTCGTGCTCGTCGAAGCGGTGCAGAGCGTTCGGGTCGGCCAGCAGGACGCTGGTGTCGAGAACGTAGGTGCGCCGATCTGGCTTGTGGCGCTTTGTGCTGGTCACCACGGAAGGACGTACCCCCTCGGATGAGGTCGGGGAGCGACGGAGTGGACGCTGGGCCGGGAGGGCGTGAATGAGCCGACGGGTCCAGGACCTGGCGGACGCAGACCCTTGGGGCCGCCCTGCACTGGCGCGGACCGCGGGCCGGTCCTCCGCCGCGTCTCCCGTGCCGTGACCGCACGGTGGGGCTGGTGCAAAGGGCCTCCCGGGCGGACGGCTCCGTGCCGTCCGCTGAGGATCCGACACCCGTGGTTCGGGCGTCGACCTGCTTGCCTTATGCCCTGGAAAGAGCGCCGCCATGCCACGACCCAGGAGGGCGCACCGGTGAACTCCTAGTTACGGGAGTCCCGCAGGGAGCCGGTGGGAGCCGGTGGGGAGCCCGCGACGGGGGCGCGGCCGACGGGCAGGCGGGGGCGGGCGA